>CAZWNU010000042.1:0-1994 GCA_964635515.1 uncultured Gammaproteobacteria bacterium | reverse complement strand
CTCTTGTGACATTGTGTAATAAATAGAAATGTCCTAGTTTGGGCAAATTAGAAATGTCCTACCTGGACTGTTCGTTTAACTTTTTACTTCGGTAACGGAAACAATATGTTTTTAGTCTTTGCCTATACCAAAACTACCTAGGCCTCATAGAAAAAAACAGGTCGGACAAACAGATAACATTCCCCACCAACACCCCAGCCTTTCCTTATATGGCCAAAATAATACTTTTACATGAGGTCCTAAAACAAAACTTCCACCCTATTTTTGCCAAAAATGATCTCTACTACGATATTAACTTGGAATGTCCCAACAATTTTTACGCTGTCGAATTCAGGTTTTCCGGAGTCAGCTCTATTTCTGATTCAACCAAGATCAAAAAAACAATTAAGAAAGAAACTAAATAAAATAAATATCACCCCAAAACAATTCCGAGAGATCAAAGAACACCTAGCAAACAGGATGCGAACAAGAAAAGATAATTTAAATGAACTGAGGGAGAGCGCTCTTTACTGTTTCTTGGAAACAAAAGAGTGGAAGAACACAGAAGATGAGATCAAGGTCATAGAATCCACTTCATTAAAAGAGATCAGGGAAATGAAAAAAATATATTCCATCCTGATGATCAATATTTTATCTTTGTGAACTGATCAAAAATCTGACTCTAAAGCCGAAACCCTTTTGATCTCGTCCCGCAAAAACATCAAAGTCTCGGGTTTCAAATTTTTTCTTATTTTTTGAAATTTGTCCGGCGAAAGCAAAAAGTTCAGATCTTGGTTAATACTTTGTTGAGTTATCTTTTTTTCTATAAGATCGCTTAATTCATTTAGAAAATCCGCAACACTCTGATCAAAATACTCCTCCACAATTTTTTTATCATAGCTATAACCCATCATAAAAAAATAATGGATATCGTAAAGATCTCTGGAAGCTATACCCCTACCCTTTCTAAAACGGTCGACCAAAGCAATCAATTTATTGGCGAACATAGTCTCGATCGTCTGGCAGTATAAGATCTTGTTTATATCCAACAACCGAACTGCTTCATACCGATTTCCTTTTAAAGGCGGGAAAAAGGTATCTATTTTCAAATTATTCCTACTCAAACTCTCTCCCGGATATCTTAAAAAATACTGGGGCACTTTTTGGCTTTTATCCTTTATCTCCAGACCCAACTCATCAAAGATAATCTCCAGATGTTTTTTAACTTTGGAAACCTCCTTTTTCTCTCCAGTCAGATCAAAATCCAGGTCCACGGAAAAACGATCCAACAACCCTCTCATAGAAGCGCAGGTTCCTCCTTTGAAGCGCAAAACCGAGACCAAATAACTGTCCTCGGCGATCTTTTTCAATATGCGGAACAACCAAGCTTTGTGTACAGCGTCTTTTTGTTGAGGTAAAAACATAAAAAATTATTTAGTAACTTTATAGCCCACTTCTTTTCGGATCTCGTCCACCTTTTTCCAATCCACCAGATCCCTGCCGTCCAAATAGTAGTCAGGGTTAAAATAAAGCAGGTCGGCCACCGCCCTTTCCGGGTCGGCTTGATAATAACCGTCAACCAAACTGATCCCGGTGGAATTGAATAAATATTTGTCACTGAGTTGCCTGACTATATAGAAATTATCGCTCAAAAAGAATTTTTCGGACTTGGATCCGATCAAGGTGATTGCAGAGGGATTTTGGAAGATGATCCCGTGCCGAGCCAAAATAGTTTCGGTACTCAAATAAGCGAAGTTGTTTAAAGACCTGACACCCAAAAGCACCGGATCTATATCCTCAATTTTTTTTAGGGAATAAAAACCCTTGTGTATCCGGTGCAACAATCCTTTTTGCGTATATCTTTTCAGGGTGGTATAAAGAGTATTTTTATCCTTTATCTGCCATATATTGGCCAAGTCTCCGGCATGAAAAAGCACCTCGCCCATCTCGGCCAGTTTTTTGAATCTATCTGAGGTATTGTTCCTTTTTCCTGTACTCATATGTACATTATAAAG
>CAZWNU010000041.1:0-2028 GCA_964635515.1 uncultured Gammaproteobacteria bacterium | reverse complement strand
GCCAATGATGAGCTCAGGATGGAGATCCTGAAAACAGCTCTCTACAAGGAAAACACCACTGATCAAATTCCGGATTACGTTTTGGAGGAGGATTTGAATCCTCATATCAACTCCTTAGATATTCCGGGTGAGTATGAACCCAGTGGCTGGGTTGTTCCGGGCTGGGGCTACGTTCCTAACATCTTTGCCACTTTTCTAACTGACGGCCATGGCTGTTATTTAGCTGACATCCTTTCTCACAATCCCAGCGAAATGGGGGTAGATGGAGAGATTATTCTCAAGAATATGAAGGGTGTCAGGGAGATTGCTCACGGCCTCAATTCTTATTACCAGGCAGGCATATTTGAAGTGGATATGATCTACACCACAAACAACAGGGCCGTAGGTCATGATCCGAATTTGCGTCGTGGTGGCCATTCCACTGCAGTGGAGCTTTTAGGAAAGACCGGGTTTGAAAAAGGGGCCTTTAATTTTGAGTTTGTGGCTCACAACCCGCGTCGGGACAAGTCTGACATTGATTTTTACAAAAATGTGTGCTTGTCCATGTCGAGAGCTGGAATATTTCCCTATTCCACTGCTTTCGGTTATGTTGGACAAAACGGAAAAATGAAGTTTAAGGGAGTAGTTCCCTGGTCGGTCTTTGAAAAAATACAGAACAAGCCAGGGGGTTTAATGGAGGAAGCGAACAAGTTCTTTTCAGAGCTTGTTCAAAAAATTTAAATTTTTCAATCCAAGAGGGTGTGGTGGACACGCCCTCTTTTTTTTGCCAGAATAAGATAAGGGTTGTTGCAAATTAATATAATAAATCTATGAAAGAGAGGTTAGCTAAAACTTTCTTGGACTTGGTTAAAATAAGTGAGGTTTATCCGGAGGAAGAGAAGATAATTGAATATATAGAGTCTTTTTTAGATGGTCTAAAATTGGACCATCAAAAAGATAATTTTGGCAATATCATCGTTAAGGTTTCCGGTCAAAGTAGTCCGGTTATGATAAATACTCATATGGACATTCCCGAACCCAACCCGGAACTTAAAGTTATTAGAGAAGGGGATATTATTCAATCTGACGGCAGTAGCATTTTAGGGGCTGACCCTAAGTCGGGCTTGGCAGTTATTTTGGAATTTTTAAGAGGGGTTAGTAAAAGAAAAGAGAGACGTAGGGCTTTAGAGATAGTTTTTACCCGAGGGGAAGAGGCCGGTCTCAAAGGAGCTCTGAATTTGGACTATTCTCTGCTAGATTCCAAACTTGGCCTAGTTTTGGATGAGGATGGTCCGGTTACCCAAGTGGTGATCCAAGCCCCGGCTTTTGTTATGATGGATGTTGAATTTCAAGGTAAAACAGCGCACTCCAGGGATCCGGACAAAGGAATCAACGCTCTTCAGGTTGCCAGTCAGGCCATATCACAAGTTCCTTGGGGTTATTCTCATTCCGAGGTAACTTGGAACATTGGTTTTTTAAGAGCTGGTACGGCTCGAAATTCCATACCCGGTATAGCTTATCTCCAAGCAGAATTAAGAAGCTACAAGAAGGATCTGGCTCAATCAGAGTCTGAGAGAATAGCCGATATCTTCAAGGAGGTGGCCGGATATTTCGGGGCCGATTGCCAAGTTGAGCTGGATCCGGTTTTTGGTAGTTACAAACTAGAGAGAGATCAACCTCTTTTTCGAGAGCTGGAAAATACTTACAACAAGATGAATTTAAAACCAAACTATTTTGCCACTTTTGGTGGAAGTGACGCTAATGTGTTTAATGATAACGGCATTACAAGTGTTCCGATTGGATCGGGTTACCATAATGCCCATCAATATTCTGAATATATCAGTCTTTCCGAGATGGTGGAATTAAAGACATTCTTAGACCTTTTTTGCTTTGGTGATCAAAAGTTTGAATGAAAATCTGTAAATAGATCCGGACGTTTTTAGGGAGTCTTAGGACAACAGAGACGGGTACAACAAGTTGGACTAGCACATTTTGGGCTCTATGTCAAAAAGTGTGGTAGCCAACCACTAAAGCAAATGGCAAAAAACC
>CAZWNU010000040.1:0-2668 GCA_964635515.1 uncultured Gammaproteobacteria bacterium | reverse complement strand
AATAAAAACAGCTTGTTTTTCCTCATCATTTTTGATTGAATTAAATAGAAACCCTTGCAAATTAAATACGTTACTGATATCTTTTTTCATAGAAAGTAGTGGTTAATTTTTAGCTAGAGTTGTAAACTCCGTTCATAGCTAATTATGCCACTACTTTTTTTAGTTTTCCACCACACTAATTATTATAGAGCCTCAATGGTATTGACTTAATTTTATCAAAATTTTATTATATTAATATGGATATTATACAGCAAAAAACAATGATGTTAATGATGATGTGCCGCGGGGGAAGGGGCTGTGTTTTATCTTGTTAATATAAATAATTAAATTTAAACAAAGGCCGCTTCCCAACAAGGGGAAGGCTTTTTTATTTTCTATGTTTGCAACTATTATCAATGATTGCTACTGCCCCAACGCTCGGGGCAGACAAGAGACGAGGGTCGCTTCCTTACTCAATTGCCCTACCAATTTTATCCAGGTTAACTCGGACCTGGAAGCAAGTGGAAATCTAATAGACGCCCTAGATGCCGGCCTGGGCCGAAAAGGTGTGGTTCTGGTTAATGTGGCTCCCAGAAACGGAGAGGCCAAAAAATGGGAAAACGGATCTCCTTTCGCCTATTTCTACTACCAAAAAACTTTGGTCATTTCTACAATAAGTGGGCTTACTTTGTCTTTAGTTAAAAAAACAAAGCTAATAAAAAAAGTAGAGGTGGTTTACCTAAAAGAAACTGTGGAAAAGAACCTGCCGGAAAAAAAGGATTGTTTAAGCCAAACTCAGTTCCGAAGCTTCGAATTCACTCCCAGGCTAGCCTCTTGGATTTTCGAGGGCGGTGATATTAAAAGTGAAAGCAGGGATTTACGAGAAACTCCGGACCTGGAATCACTTGTTTGGTGTGTTGATAATTTTGGGAATATAAAAACCACGGTCCTGGCGGAAACAGAAGAAGAAAAGTGTTTAAAAACAAAACTTGACCGATCCGGATTTGATTCAAGCCCCAAATTAAAAGATGTTCCGGAAGAAAAGCCGGCCATAATCACCGGGAGCTCCGGTATTGAAGAAAAGAGATTTTTAGAGATTGTAATAAACGGAAAAAGTGCGTCTGATCAATTAAAAATAAAGGTAGGGGATGATCTGAACAAGTTGGAGCTCTAATTCATAGCTTAAGTTCCTTTTTTAAGAAACTCTCTATTATATTAAAGCCATTACACTTCTCGCCAATAACAAAGTTTTTATCTAGGACCTTATTGAGTTCAGGGTCAAGAAGCCACTTCTCTGCCTTCTTAACAGCTTTATTTAGATCACCCGCCGGAATAAGTTTTAAACCATTCTCCCTGCTTTTTATCAGCTTGTCTCCGAGAGAAACCACCTTGTAACCCTCCTCCTTTATATCTCTCTTGAAAACCGGATACTCCCAAACAACGATCGGCTTTTTAGCGAATATCGCCTCGATGAATTGATTGCCCCAGCCCTCCCAAATACTGGGAAAGGTTATTAAGTCGGCATAGACATAGATGTCCCACAAGGAATATCTCTTCATTCCGTTTTTATAGGAGCGTTTAGAATTTATATCTCCGTTTATGAATCTTACATCCACTCCCCTTTCTTGGGCTAATTCTTTTATCTTTAGATAATAATCCCGATCTGAATCCTCATAATAGCCAGCCAAAACCAGTACTAAACGAGATTTAGAGTTTATTTTTTTACCATTATATAAGACACTTCCTTGAATATTATTTAATTTTCTTTTGAAAGAAGCTGTAAAATCTATGGCTAATTCGATGCCCTTCCGGGGCACAATTCGAGTAGCCTGAAGAAATATTAGATCATTTTCCTTTAACCCGATCTTTTTTAACAAAGTCTTGTTAAAACTATCCTTCATCCATGCTTCTTGTGAGAAGTCAAAAATATCCGGTAAGACTACCGAATCTATTCCCCTCCTCTTCTTAAGCTCTCTTTGGGCAATGGAGCTTAAAACTACATGTTTAATGAATTTGTTTTTGGGGGGAAGATAAGTGTTCACATATTCCTTTAAAAAACCACTTTTGGGAATGCGAAACTCTTTTCGCTCCCAGAAGAAATCATGATGAGTGGCGATTGTTTTTACTTGATATTTTTTTATAATATTATCAAAAGCTCTGGCTGCAGAGATATGCCCTCCGAAGCAAAAAATATTGTGTATTAAGAAGCAATCAAACTTTTCTTTTTTGTGTATCTTTTCCAGCTTTTCCTCGACCAATCCGGAAACCTTAAAAATCTTATCGGTCAACTCCATTTCATCAAAGTCTTTACGTCCAAAATCAATAAAACCGTTCTCCTTAATAGTAGATATGGCTCCATCCTCCCACTCCAACTCGTCAATTATATAATCAGCAGATTGAGATCTGGGTCCGGCTATCAACTTGACCTCACACCCGTGGTCCTCTAAAATTTTTTTTCTTTTTTTTATTTCCAGAGAAACGCCATCTGTCTTACCCACCCGGTAATGACAAATGGCCACCTTCTTTCTATTTTTCATAGCCAAATAATTTCTTTTAATTTAATTCTAACAAAACAAATTAAGAGAATCAATCAAGGATCCTTTAACAAATTTAAGAGGAAATCAAAATATCAAGGTGAATAAGTTCAGGCACATTTTGGACGGCGAAGCCGGACAAAATGAATGCAAAT
>CAZWNU010000039.1:0-3357 GCA_964635515.1 uncultured Gammaproteobacteria bacterium | reverse complement strand
CTCCCTGAAGGATTCGAACCCTCAACCTTCTGGTCCGAAGCCAGATGCTCTATCCGGTTGAGCTAAGGGAGCCTGTTCATAAAAACAAAAATCAACAAACAAGTCAATCCGGTCTTGCTAACTCCTTAAACCAAGGTCTTCTTCTTACCTCTCGCCTTTTAAGGAATCTTTCAATCTTTTTCCGGTCTTGAATTTAGCCACCTTAACCTCGGGAATTTTGATTCTTTCTTGGGGGTTTTGAGGGTTGACTCCTCCTCTAGAATGTCTAACTCTGGTCAAAAAAGTTCCAAAGCCACTTATGTTAATCTTTTCGCCCTTTTTCAACTCCTCTATTACCACATCAACAAAGCCCTCTAATACCCTTTCGGCCTGCCTGCTGTCCACTCTTACTCTCTCCGCTATTTTTTTTGATAGTTCTGCTTTATTCATAAGATAATTATATAAGTCTTTACTCATTTTAATAAACCAAGTATTAAAAATGAAAAAGACTTGTTTTATTTTTTATATTATACATAAATATTAGCAAACAAAACAATATCCTGACAAGAGCATCAAATTATCGAGCGTACTCTATTACCCTGTTTTCCCTGATCAGGCTGATCTTGATCTCCCCCGGATATTTCAACTCCTCTTCTATTTTTTGAGCTATCTGTCTAGCCAATTTACTACTAGCCAGATCATCTATTTGTTCAGAATTCACAAAAACCCTGACTTCCCTACCTGCTTGAATAGCATAGGATTTTTCAACCCCTTCAAAAGAATTGGTTATCTTTTCCAGCTCTTCTAGACGCTGTAGATATCTTTCATAAGTATCGTTTCTAACCCCGGGCCGGGCCGCAGAAATAGCATCAGCCACTTTAACCACAACCGCTATTAAATTATTCGGATGATCATCGTGATGATTTTCTATAGCCGGGATTATTTCCTCATTGACGGAGAACTTCCTAGCCAGGTTACCTCCTATTTCCGGATGAGTCCCCTTAACATCATGATCAACAGCCTTTCCTATATCATGAAGCAAACCGCCTTTTTTAGCTAGAGTAACATCCACTCCTAATTCCTCAGCTAACAAGGCGGAAAGGTGGGCAACTTCAATCGAGTGCTGTAAGGCGTTTTGACCATAACTGCTTCTAAACTTTAACCTACCGACAACTTGGACCAATTTAGGGTTAAACCCTGTTATTCCGGTCTCGTACATGGCCTCCTCTCCGGCTTTTTTAATATCTTTAGCGATTTCTTTCTTGGCGGTATCAATAGCCTCCTCGATTTTAGCCGGCTGAATTCTACCATCTTTTATCAAGGCGTCTAAAGCTCTTTTGGCCACCTGACGCCTAATTGGAGAAAAGGCGGAAATAGTAATTACATTGGGAGTGTCATCAACAATAATCTCCACTCCGGCCATTTGCTCGATCACCCTGATATTCCTACCCTCTCTTCCGATCACCCTGCCCTTCATTTCATCTCCAGGCAAATCCACATTAGTGGTGCTGATCTCGGGAGTGTAGGAAGAAACCACTCTCTGCATAGCCCCGGCTATCAAGTCCCTGGCTTTCTCCTCATATTTTTCATCTGATTCTTTTTCCAACTTACTGATCCTGGCCATTAGATCTTCTTGAGCGTCCTTCTCTATGTTCTTTAATAGAACTTCTCTGGCCTCCTCCTCTGATAGGGCGGCTACTTTTTTCAACTTCTCCATCTGCTGCTCTTTTATCTTCCTTATCTCTCCTTTAACTTCTTCAACCTTATTCACTTTGTCATATAGTTTTTGCTGCTTCTCCTGAAGCTCCAGTAATTTCTGAGAGAAAGAGTCCTCTCTTTTTTGTAACTTGGACTGGAGGTTGTTCAACTCCTTTCTTCTTCTTTTTTCTTCATTTTTTGCCTCCTCAGTTATCTTAAAAGCTTTGTCTTGGGCCTTAAACAAGATATCTTTTTCCTTTGTCTTGGCTTCATTGATTATTTTTTCAGCTTTGGATTCGGCTTTTTTGTCTCTAGAAGAAATTTTTTTCTTTCTGGCCCAATATCCAATAAAAAAACCTCCTACAAGCAAAACCACATAAGCTAGATAAGCTAAAAACTGCATATGCGAGATCTTGTGTTAGGAGATTTTTTACGTTAAAACCCCTTTCTTTAAAAAGGTTTCTAAGATATCTCTAAAATAGTAATTAAACAATTTAATGTCATTAAATAATTGATAATTATATAGTTAATAGGATAAAATCTCTTCTAACACAAGGTGTTAATTATTTTTTAGAACAAACTAATATTAACATCCATTTCCTCAAATGTAAAGAGTCAGAATGATAAAAATTTAACCGCAACCACCGGTGGCTGATCCGGGATCAGCAGTTCCTGAACCGAAGCCAGGAGAAGGAGTAGAGCTGGAAAGCTCTAACCTGCATTCTTGAGGCTCCTCTTCAAAGGCGGAACAAATAGTTTTTAGAAGACCGTTGGGATCCCTGGGGGCTCCAACAGTCTCTCCGTTGATTACCAAGGTGGGGGATCCGGAAACTCCGTATTCCTCGTTCTCCTCCAGGTGAATATCAAAGTTGGGAAGTTGGGACCTCCAACTGCTTTGATCTTCATAGCTGACGCTGATTCCGTACTTTTGATCGACATCATCGGTACAAGATTGGATCTCATCCAGATCCACGCCTATCGCCTCTAGGCAACCGGAAGAGTTGGATGTCTCTACGAAACAGTTCAGATAAGCTAACAACTCTTCTTTCCCTTCTTTTTGCAAACAATACTGGATCAACTGTTCTTCAATCTCCTCCTTACCCCTCATTACGTAGTCGCAAAATTTTAACTCAAAGTCTATTTTGCCATCCAGAAGCTCGAGCACCGGCAACAAGCCCTTTTCTATCTGGGCACTATAGGGGCAAAGAGCCATAACGAACAGCTCTACCTCGGGTGTTGCCTTTTTTTGACTAACTGTAACCCTTGAAGGGGCTTGAGAAGACTGATCTTCGTTTTCAAGATAATCCTCTGGCATTAAATCCATATTCAAGGCCTGAGGAAAAAACTTTTTACCGTCCTTGGTCATATAGGAATCAATGTCTTGGCCATCGACTTGAACGACCATCTTGTAAACATCCCCTTCTTCTTTAATTTCTGTTATCTCGAGATGAGACTCTTCTCCAATTAAATTTCTGGTGATGAACTCCTCTGCCTTGCCTTTGGCCTCGTCAACAGACAAGATGCTTCTTACCACATCTTCTTCGCCATCGCCTGAACCGCAACCAACCAAAACAAAAATCAAAGCCAAACCTAGGATCAATGATTTTTTCATAAAAAACATTTAATAATTAAATAAATTCATTTTTATGTTAACAAGAATACTCCTATTAGTCAAAGCTT
>CAZWNU010000038.1:0-3440 GCA_964635515.1 uncultured Gammaproteobacteria bacterium | reverse complement strand
TCTGAATCTATATCAGGACGCGAACCCTGAGCTGATGAATAATACAGAATAAAATTGCCCCTGATCGGTGGAGTCCATCTAAGGTGCCTATCCTGGAGATACATATCCAAACTCTTGATATCCCCGCTTCTAATCTGGGAACCCTTTTTAAAAGAAACCTTCCTTCCAGCAGGATCAAAGGTCATTATATTTTTTGAACCAGTCTGAATGTAAATGAACTCTTCGTCGTCAACCTTTCTTTGGGCCCCTATGCCCCGATCTCTTGTAAGCTCTGTGATTCCGGTAATTATTTTCATTCTGTCATCATCATCCTCTTGATCGATTGCGTATTCAATACTGCCCATAGAAACATCTGTGTTCAGAAAAATTCCTCCGTAAGAGGACCCTATGTTTACACCATAATTCGGGGAGAGGTCTCTGTTGAATATCACATTTCTTGAATCCTCAATAAAAGTGATAGGGTTATGCGAAGTACTATCCAGACCTGTATAAAAATTATGCTCTCCTCCCTCGAACCCTGCTAGATAAGTTCTAGAACCTCCAATATCTATGCCTCTTTTGTTAATAAAGGTGCCTCCTTCACCCAAATAGTACTCATAAGGAGCTTCCTTGTATCTATGAAACTGGCTGATACATTCCTCTATCTTACTTGAGGTATCCAGGTCACCACACAGATGCCTAGGGTAAGAATACTCGGCAAAGCACTTAAACCTCTCGTCTTGACTATCCAGGTTTAAGCAATTGGCGAAGGAACCTAAAAAAGCGAATAATATGCCCCCTTCTTCCTGGCATTCGCAGTACTGACATTCAACTTTTTCATAAATAGTATTGTCCTCGTGGAAGTGAGCCACTCTTCTACCAGATTGACTGAGAACGGTTTCGGTATCTTCAAAAACCAAAAATAAATTTATAGCTGTTAAGCCAAAAAGGGAAACCACCAGGGGAAGTAAAAGGAAAAAGAAAAACTTGTTTTCTTTAACCGTTTTTTTATTTAACTTCACTTTCATAGAAATAAAATTTTTTAAAACCCAACTCCGATTATCCAAGGAAGTTGAGGAGAAGCTCCCCCTCCCAATATCTGGGCCCCCGGAGAGGGAAATCCGGCTCCATGATACATAAATCCCTGGGGAACGCAAACGGTCCCGGGAGGATAAGAAGGAGTAGTTCCTAGAGCCGGGGTAAACCTTATTTGTTCATAACCAGAGCAAGCGCTTCCTACCATAGTGGTACACTCCGGACAACTGGAAGGACATGTACCGCTCGGATTATCCACTACACACCAATTATATGTAGTAACAACCCCTCCAAATTGCCAAGGCATACCAGCAACCGCCTGGGCGGTTTTGCCCAAGCTATCCCTGTTTTTAAGGTCTTGTAGGGTCAACTCTTCACTATCACCCTCTTGTTCGTCATATAAAGAAAACAAACCAAAAGTGTCCTTATGAGGGAAGAAAAACATCAAACCCAAAACCAAGACCGCGACAAATCCGCTGATCAACAAATCCCTCTTTTGAAAAAACTTTATCATTTTAACTAAAGCTTAAAACCTGTCTTTATTATAACACATACCGGAACAATAAAAAACTATCTTCTTTAATTATATCAAATCCACCATATCCAAACAATACTTCACACAACAAAAAAAGCTAAACCGAGAAAAAAACAGAAGTTGTTAAGGTTTATACTCTAAAGACACAAATTAAAGAAGGCAATTGCTCCAAAAAAATCTTCTCTATCACGACCACAGATACAAAAATTTTGGAGAATTAAACTGAGTTATTGCCTCTTTAAAGAGTTTTAGGGCATATATCTAAACGATCTCTCTTTTGTTTTCTTAACAAATTCCCAAGCTGGCATTGAACAAAACAACATATTTTTGTAAAATAAATATACACCCAACAAAGGTGATAAGATGCGAAGCAATAAATAATTTGATTTAAAAAAATGAAAAAGGCTGGCTTACTAATTTTTTCTTTATTTTTCTTCCTGCTACTCTCCTCTTCTGTCCAGGCTGACAGCCTGCCAAATCGTATTGGAGGTAGAATTTTGTTGCAAGTAGAAGAAAGTGGCGAGGCTTGGTATATTAACCCGAATGATAATAGAAGATACTTTCTTGGCAGGCCACAAAATGCTTTTGACATAATGACACATCTGGGTATCGGCATAAGCAACTATGACCTAAACAAAATACCCAAGGGTACTCTGGATAAAAACCAAAAAAATACTTATAATTACGGTTTTGCCCAAAAACACCTAGGAAAAATTTTTCTACAGGTAGAAAAAAAGGGAGAAGCCTGGTATGTTAATCCGGATGATGGGAAGAGATATTTCCTGTCCAGGCCATGTGATGCTTTTAATATAATGAGGGAACTGGGCTTAGGGGCCACCAATGAGACTATAAACAGGATACCGATCGGACATCTCTCCAAAAAAACTCAAAACGGTAACGGACAGAATGATTACAATCAAAACGGAGAAAAACCTCAAGATCCACCAAGAGGAGGAAGAGATGCTGAAGAAGTTATGGAGAGGGTTGCCAGGGCTATAAGATCAGGGGACAAGGAAGAGGCTATTAAATATTTTACCCTTGAAATGGAGCAAGCAGTAGAGTATACCCTTAATTTTCTAGATAAAGAGGGAAGAGAGATACTAGCCAACACCCTTAGAGGCTCTGAGCTGTCCCGAGCTAAGTCAAGCGATACAAAAAAAGTATATTTGATCGATATCAGTTACGGCGGATATGAAACCACCTTGGAGTTTCGGGTCAAAAAACAAGATGGTGGCAGATGGTTGTTGACGAATCTATAAATATCCCAAAACCTGACACTAAAAAACCAAAATTATCACTTTAACTCTCTAAAATTACGATTAAACCAAAATCAAACTGAATCCAGTTTGGACAAATTAAAAAAATCTGAAATAATAGACAATTTTTCAGATTTTTTTGTTATATTTTGGCTATCTGAACGTACTTGTTCTACATCTTGTAAAAAATATTTTCAGTAAAAAACATAGTTGAGTTATCTGAAGAAGTTGGTTTCTTCTAATTGCCAGCCGCGGACATTGCCTCTTCTATCAAGCAAAAAGAAATAGAGGTTTGAATTTGGGATTTTAACAGGGTTTACACTAATTACTGTTTCGATCGTCACCGTGAATTTGGCTAGGAGTTTTTAAATAGCTAAAAACATTAATTATTACCGTAAAAAACTATTTATTTTTCCTCTATCATCATCATCTTCAAATAATCTTCTTTTTAATCAAGCCATTCTCGACTCGTTCTTTTCCAGCCATCAGGGGTGCACATTTCTTTATAAGCTGTTAAGAAGGTAGCAGAAGATGGTTGCCTCATTCTCCAGCAATCACCACAAGGACACTCCAGTTGACCCTCAAAATTTCCGCTTGATCTGGCCTCTTCATATATTCTGTTGACATTCCCCCTA
>CAZWNU010000037.1:0-4555 GCA_964635515.1 uncultured Gammaproteobacteria bacterium | reverse complement strand
GATTATTTACTTAATAATGGCTTGTTGTCCAAAATGAGCTGGACTAGCACAAAGCCTTGACACCGTCTTTTAATATGGTAATATATTGATTAACAATATTTTATATATCTACCACAGACAGCAGGCAAGCAATAAGACCTGCCTAGGTAAAAATCCAAGGCCTTTTTAGGTTTTTTTGCAATCTGTGGTATTTATCCACAGTTTTTTATTATCAAAAAGTAAATATTATTTTATGCCTAAAACCAGAGAACAAAAAAAAGAGATCTTAGAGAATTTGAAGGAAAAAATAAAGAACTCTAAATCTGTTATCTTTGCTAGTTTTGATAGTTTGGGGGTTAAGGAGAACGAGGAGCTGAGAGTCCAGTTAAAAAGCCAGGGAGGAGAATACTATGTCCCTAAAAAAACTTTGTTAAAAATGGCCTTGGAGGCTAACCAGATTAAGGATGTTGATCCTGTAGAAATGGAGGGTCGGGTAGCGGTTGTGTTTGGTTATGAAGATGAGGTCGTTCCGGCTAAGGTGGTAGATGATTTTAAGAGCAAGTATGAAGATAAGTTAATTTTTAGAGGAGGTTTACTTGAGGGTAAGTTTTTGGCTCCGGAGAAAATAGAGGAGCTAGCTAAACTTCCCAGTAAACAGGAGCTTTGTGCCAGGCTGGTCGGTTCATTGGCCTCACCTATGTCGGGTCTGGCTAATGTGATGGCCGGTAATATGAGGAATTTGGTTTATGTCTTGAGCGCTATTGAAGAGAAAAAAAGTTAAACAAAATTTATAATAAATTATTAATAATTAAGATAATAGTTGATTAGTTAGTACGTGGAATTTTTCTAATCACTAAATTAAAAATTATGGCTGAAGAAAAGAAACAAAAAGAAGAAGAAAAAAAAGAAGAGGAACAAGCTACCCCAGAGCAAGCTCCTAGTGAGGAAGCTACTCCAGAAGAAGCTTCTAGCGAGGAAGCGGTGGAAGTTCCAGAAAAGTTCAAAACTTTAGTGGAACAAATCGAACAGATGAGTGTTTTGGATTTGAGTGAACTGGTAAAGATTTTGGAAAATAAATTCGGAGTGTCAGCAGCCGCCCCTGTGGCTGCTGTGGGCGTTGCCTCTTCCAATGGCGAGGCTGAGGCCCAAGAAGAAAAGAGCGAGTTTGACGTAGAGTTGAGTGAAGTTGGTGACAACAAGATCGGAGTGATCAAAGCGGTCCGAGGGGTTACTGACATGGGATTAAAAGATGCTAAGGATTTAGTAGAAGGAGCTCCAAAAGTAATCAAAGAAGGGGTAAAGAAAGAAGAGGCAGAGGATATTAAAGGAAAACTTGAAGAGGCCGGAGCCAAAGTAACTCTAAAATAAACAATTAGTAGAAGAGTTTTAAAAAAGGACGCTTAGTAAGCGTCCTTTTTTAAAGGGTGAGAATAGACTGAATTGTCGTCGAGGAGATAGATAATCTCCCTCTCTTCGTCTATATGAAAGTCTTTTATATTTTTAAATTTTTCTTCATTCTGATATTGTCTCAAAAACTCTCCGTGTTTATTAAAAACGACAATTCGGTTGCTATTTGAATCCAGAATATATACAGACCCCTCTCCCATCGTGGGGGATGTTTTAATTTTAGTGGCTCTTCCCCAGTCAGGACTTATTTCATTCAGAGAAAAATCTTGAAGTTCTCCGCTTAAATATTGTTTTACTTCACCTGATCGGTCCAAGGTATAAATATAGCCATCAATAGCTATGTCTTCTATATTTTGGAAGGATCTCGAGTCAGTTTGATCCATCCATTCTGATCTACTTTGAAGATCGTCGTAGGTTTTTTGGTAAAGGTAGATTTGATCGGAGTGTCTATCCAGGAGATATATGTTGTCTATATACCCCCCAATTCCACCGGGGCTAAAATTTGGGGGTATATCTATATCTATGTGATTGATAGAGTCGTCTTCCGGGTCTAATTCTATCACTCCCTGGTCTGTCAGATAGTAAAGAGAGTCGCTTGTCTCAGTGACATATCTCCCATTTATTTCTACTCCCTCGGTCATTATATCCAAGGTCCTGATTTGACCATCTTCTGGATCTATTTTGTAAATAGAACTATTTTGCGAGTCTAAAATGCATAACCCGAAATCTGTCAGAAAAATGTTTTCTCCTTGAGAGTCGTAGTTGGAGTCGGTCAAACTGACCAATTTTTCCGGAGAGTCCAAGTAGACGACTCGTTGTATTTCCCGGTTCTGCTCCTCCATTCTTTCTACCAATTTTTTATATTCCGACTCTTTTTCTTCCCGAAAAGAAGAGTCGACCAACATGGACTCGAGTTCTGACAGTGATTCTTCAGCCTCTTTCATTATATTCCGAGCCTCTTCCTCATTCCCGTAAAGGAGGTTGGCCTCTGCTAAGCTTAGTTTTTTATTACTTTCTTCTATTAATAAGTTAATATCTTCCAGTGATTCAGCTGTTTTTTCTTCAGAGTGACTGCTGTAAATAGAAAGACCTAAAGCGACCAGGAATATAAAGACACCTGCCAATATGATTTTTTTCTTTTCTTTCGCTATTTTTTTAATCCAATTATTTTGTCCATCTGACCTTACAAAAACATTGTTTTCGGGTTTTAGAAAGGATAACTTGTTAATCCCTGCTTGAATCAACCTCCCCAGTCCGGAAGCTGTTTTGCTAAAAACGGAATTTATTTTCTCCATCTTTTTTTGGACTTCTCTGTCTTGCTTATTCTCTTTATCAGTTTTTCCCGCACTCTCTGGGGATGGTCTCTTTCGACTGATAAGTTGACTTGATTTCCTGGCTAAATCCTTCAAATTAATCACTCCTGAAGGCTTTAGAATTTTTTCTGTCTCCTCCTTGGTTTCATCCAGATCGAATAATCGAGAGGCTTCTTGTGCGTCTTCTTCCTCTGACCTCTCATCCGTATTCGTGGTGTTTTTTATAATTACTCCCAGGAAATTGACCGGGACTTTAATTTGTTGGACTATGTTTCTAATTTGTATGGCTGCGCTGGCAGGGGGGAGTTTAGTGATAGTTTCTATCATCTGTTTCTCCGAAAGATGCTCTGTTAGAGCTTCGTTGGCCAAGAAGTAATAACCGTTTTCGGGTAAGGGCCCGCTAACGACATCAGAGAACAGCTTTGTGAGACTGACAGCCCTGGCCGCTTTTTCCTGCCCCTTTTCTATATCAGTTATTTTATAGTATTCCTCCTCTCCTTGTTTAGATTTGACCGGATAGATTAGGAAGTTTTTATTTTTCCCCAAGGAAGATAAGTATATATGATTATCATAGATAACGCCAACAGTTATGTTTATGGCGTAAGGGCTGATTTTTATTTTCTCCTGTTGCAAAAACTCAATAAGGTCTTTGTTGACATTGGCAAGAGCTGTCTCAAAAATGTGCTCAACTTTGAGATTGCTTATTTTTTCTCTTAAAAGAATCTTTTCATTTTGATAATAGTTGTAATTTATGTTGTTGATCAAGAAGTTGTTTATTTTCAGGGCATTGCTTTTCTGTGATTCTATCTCAAGTAAGACAAATAGTTTACCGGCCAAAGATTCTTTATGTTCATCAGGATGTGAAACAAAAACTTCGCTAGCATTGCTAGATCTTTGTTCACTATTGAGCATTATGGAAGATATTTTGTGATACATAAGGCAAACCCTAGTTTAGAATTTGGGTATCTACTTCTTTGTTTGACTATTCTAGTATTGTATTATACTATAACTATAAAAGATAAGCAAACTTTTTTGGTTTTGTACAATAGTTCGAGTTTTTATAAAAAAAGATTCCTTATGTTAACCAAATTATTCGGATCTCAGTCCAGAGTAAAAATTTTAAAATTGTTTTTATTTAATTCTGATCAAAGGTTTTATATCAGGCAAGTTGCCAGAAAATTAGACCTCCAAGTCAATTCAGCCAGAAGAGAATTGGAAAATCTAAGAGAGTTGGGCCTCTTGCTTGTGGGTGATAAAGAACCCTCTAAGGAAGTTGATAATAAAAAAAACAAAAAAAAGATTCAAG
Source organism: uncultured Gammaproteobacteria bacterium (assembly GCA_964635515.1). Taxonomy (GTDB): domain Bacteria; phylum Patescibacteriota; class Patescibacteriia; order Patescibacteriales; family JAGXOH01; genus CAZNAQ01. The sequence goes on along the minus strand of CAZWNU010000037.1, from coordinate 550 downwards.
AGAAGTATTATTATGCAGACAAAGATTTTGTTCTCTTTGGAGAGCTGAGATCTTTAATGGCCAAAGCTCAAGTGCTCTACAAAAAAGATTTTTTAGAGAGTATTAAGCAGATAGGCAACCCTAGATTGGTGATTTTAAGTGGCTTGTTTGTGAATAACAACAGGTCTCCGGTTGACTTGCTAATAGTGGGCAGAACAGAAAAAAAGAAGACAAGGCAGGTAATAGAAAGATTGGAAAAAGACTTGGGAGCGGAAGTTAATTTTACTGTAATGAGCACTCAGGAGTTTAAATATAGAAGTGATATTACTGACATCTTTTTATATAATATTTTAGAAACCAAAAATATTGTTGTGATCGACAAACTGGGAATTAACAAGGGGAAACAGGAAAGAGGAGGGGAGTAAAGCAGCTTTGAATCTTTGTTTTTATAGTTTTAAGTCCGATAGGGCTTTTTTTGTTTGCTTTGGGCTTGACTAATTTTTATTATTATGGTAATATAATCTGATTATATAAAATTTAGAACAAGTTATAGAAAGAAAGTAATAATTTA
>CAZWNU010000036.1:0-5437 GCA_964635515.1 uncultured Gammaproteobacteria bacterium | reverse complement strand
GCTCCCCACGCTTTCGTCCCTTAGCGTCAGAACCGTTCTAGCAGACTGCCTTCGCATTTGGTGTTCCTGCCGATATTAACGGATTTAACCCCTACACCGGCAATTCCGTCTGCCTCTCCCGGCCTCTAGTTTACCCATCTCTCCTGCGGCCTTTTAGTTGAGCTAAAAGATTTAACAGGAGATGCGATAAACCGCCTACGGACCCTTTACGCCCAATAAATCCGGATAACGCTTGGGGCTCTCGTATTACCGCTGCTGCTGGCACGAGATTGGCAGCCCCTTATTCGTAAGGTACCGTCAATTTAGCCAAAGACTAAACTTCTTCCCTTACAAAAGCATTTTACACCTCGAAAGGCGTCTTCATGCACGCGGCGTCGCTCCCTCAACCTTTCGGCCATTGGGGAAGATTCCTGACTGCAGCCTCCCGTAGGAGTCTGGGCAGTGTCTCAGTCCCAGTGAGGCGGGCAGTGCTCTCACACCCGCTACCTGTCGTTGCCTTGGTGAGCAGTTACCTCACCAACAAGCTGATAGGCCATAGGCTCCTCCCGAAGCGCCTTGCTTGCAAAAACAAACAAAACCTTTAAATGGGAATGTCATGTGACCCCCCATTTTTATTGAGGATTATCCCCGCTTTCGCGAGGTTATACTCATCTTCGGGGTAGATTACCAATGTGTTACTCTCCCGTTCGCCACGCGTTGACTTCCACCGAAGCGGAGCAACACGTAAGACTTGCATGCCTTAGGCACGCCGCCAGCGTTCATCCTGAGCCAGGATCAAACTCTCGAATAAAATTATCTGAGAGAAATGATCTCTAGCCAAAATATAACTAACTATAAAATAGCGTTTATCCGAATTGGCGCCTGTTAGCGCCAAAAAATATTTTTTTAACTTGATCTTTAGATTGTTAAGGTGCGGAAATAAAAACTAAGAAAAAAACAGAGATATACAATTTTTATATCACTGTTATAGTCACCTATTTCTATTTTTTTCAATTTCTAATTAATATCTTAGACGCTTTTAAAAAGATTGTCAAGGGAGGTATATTGTTGTTTGCATTTTTCAATAAAATCCTTTAAGGTAGTTACTAGACAAAGATAAATCAACTAAAATTAATACTATGAGCAACAAAGGCAAAGAACAAACCAAACAAAGCACCTCAACCAAAAACAAAAAGGACGAAAAGGCCGAGGCTGCCAATGCGGCAATTGAGCAGATCAAAAACCGCTTCGGTGATGGCGCCATAATGAAATTCGGGGAAGCTAAAAAAAGTGATGTTAAGGCTGTGACCACTGGTTGTCTGTCCCTGGACCTAGCCCTCGGAGTAGGGGGTATTCCCAGAGGTAGAATAGTTGAGATATTTGGACCGGAAACATCAGGCAAAACTACTTTGGCTCAACATGTGGTGGCCGAAGTTCAAAAACAAGGAGGAGTGGCCGCCTTTGTAGATGCAGAACATGCCTTAGACCCTGACTATGCCAAAAAAATAGGAATTAATGTTTCTGAACTATTAATCTCACAACCGGACACCGGGGAGCAAGGCCTGGAAATACTGGAGACCCTAGTTAGGTCCAGCGCCGTGGATGTAATAGTAGTCGATAGTGTAGCCGCTCTGGTACCCAAAAAAGAAATAGAAGGTGATATGGGGGACCAACAAATGGGGAGTCAGGCCAGGTTGATGAGCCAAGCTTTAAGAAAGCTCACAGGGATAGTTTCCAAAAGTAACACCATGGTTATATTTATCAACCAAATAAGGCACAAAATAGGTGTTTTTTTTGGAAATCCGGAGACCACTACCGGAGGAACAGCTTTAAAATTTTATTCCTCTGTTAGGATTGAGGTAAGAAGAGCTGCCCAGATAAAGCAGGGGGAAAGAATTATAGGTAATCGCGTCAAGGCCAAGGTCGTAAAAAACAAGGTGGCGGCTCCCTTCAGAACCTGTGAATTTGATATTATGTATAATGAAGGAATCTCTGTGGCCGGAGACCTTTTAGATTTAGGGGTTAACCAAGGAATTGTAAAAAAATCTGGAAACAGTTATAGTTTTGGGGAAAATAAACTCGGAGTGGGAAGAGAAAATGCCAGGAAGTTTTTAAAACAAAATCCCAAATTAATGAAAGAAATCAGAGAAAAAACCGTTGAGACAATAAAAGACAAAGAGGCAAAAGAGGAATAAAGCAACAAATAAATAATACCAAAAACCGAACTAAATTAAATAGTTCGGTTTTTTATATCTATAAAAAATTATCTTTTATTCATAGGCATCCCAGTGAATAACAATCCATCTGTTTGCAGGTCTATACATAAAAACCTCTGCATACTCCACGACTCCGAAAAAGTCAGGTGTTAAAAAAGATTTAGAATCAACTCCTCTTTCTTTATTCAGCTCGAATTCTTGCAAGGAACTAATCAAGTTCTGATTTATGCTTCCATCGGGATTTAAAGCTAGAATCGAAGCCTCTGGAACAACATATTTTTTAACCTCTTCAAGGTCTTCTTGTTCTAGCCCTTCTATTATCTTATTCAAGGTTTCTTCAGCTGTTTCAGGATGAGGTCCCGGAATTAACTCTTCATGAAAATCACTTTCCTCTGTCACGCACAAATTGTTTTCACACTTGGGTTTAAAAAAATCCGGAGAGATAAAACACTCTCTGGAAGTAGTTAAATATTTCTGCATCTCCGCTATTGCCCCTTCTTCGAAAACCTTATTAACTGATTTAACCTTTCTCACACAGTCACTGATCAAAATACAATCAGAATCCTGCTCGCACCCTCTAAAACCACTCAGATCCCTAGTATCTTCATGTGCTTCTGGGTCCAAATCCAATTCAGGCCTCTCTTCTTCAGGTGCTATTTTTTCAGGATCTTCTTCTTGTCTATCGAAGTATAAAAAAACAATAAAAAAAACCAAGCCCAATACAATAACCATAGAAAGACCGATCAAGAACTTGTTGTAATTTGTTTTGTCGTCAGGAGAGAAGCTTGGCTTTAAGTTGTATTCTGGCTCCTGGGAATTAAATTTATCTACAGCCATAAAATAATTTATTTCTTTATGTAAATATTATATCAAAAAACTTAAAAGAAAACAAAAAAAGAGCACGTAAATGTGCTCTTTTTTTCTTTTTTTATGCAAGCTCTTTGTATACTATTTAACTCTCTCTACATACTCGCCAGTCTCAGTATTAACCCTAATAACGTCGCCTTTTTCAATGAACATAGGCGCGCTAATAGTTAACCCTGTTTCCAGCTCTACTTGCTTAGTGGTGTTGCTGGCAGAATTCCCTTTCACCCCAGGAGGAGCTTGAGTCACCAACAATTCCATCTTTACGGGCAGTTCTACAGACACCGGATCTCCTTGAAAATAGAGGACAACTACATCGGTTCCTTCTTTTAAAAACTTTGTTTTTTCACCCAGTGATTCTAGATTGAGAGAAAACTGTTCATAAGTCTCATTCTCCATGAAATGAGCATTGTCCTCATCTTTATACAAATAATTTGCCTTTTTCTTTTCCGTATGAGCCTCCTCCGCTCTTTCATTGCCCTGAAAAGTTTTATCCAAAATAGATCCGTCAATCAAATTTCTCAGTTTAGTCTTTAAAACAGCACCACCTCGTCCCATTTTATGATGATCGGACTTTATTACCAAATAAGGTTCGTTATTCAATTGTATAATTCTTCCTTGCTTGATCTGGCTAATATCTAACATAAGCCTAAAAGTTTAAAGCAATATTAATTAAATAATTAGGTTCGAGTAAATCTAAGCAAAGCTACTACCCTGGCTCTTTTTATAGCTTGGGCTAATTTTCTTTGATGCCAAGAACAAGTTCCGGTTCTTTTGGCGGGTAGAATCTTGTTATGAAAATTAATAAAACCTTTAAGCATAGCAACATCTTTGTAGTCGATCTCATCTATACGATTAATACAAAAATAACAATGCTTCTTTTGATTGATTTGATTGCTCATAGTATAATTTTATTATTAAAAGGGGATGTTTTCCACCTTAATCTCTTCTTCATCATTCGGCCCAGATTGGGCTTGTTGCTGACCTCCTCCTGATACTCCTTGGTCCGGACTTACTGATGGTTCTTCATATGACTGAGATTGGGGCTGTGCTTGGGAGTAATTATCTTTGTTGCCAAAAGATCCTCCACCGGCAGCACCTGCCCGATCCAACATAATCATATTCTCAGCCACAATCTCTGTTTTATATCTTTTTGTCTGATCATTTCCTGTCCATTCACTGGTCTGCAATCTTCCTTCTATATAGACCTTAGAGCCTTTTTTTAGATACTGGCCACAAATCTCTCCCAATTTACGCCAAGCCACCACATTATGAAACTCCGCTCTTTCCTGTCTTTGCCCCTGATTGTCATTCCAAATAAAATTAGTGGCTACTGCAAAATTGGCAACTGTAGTTCCGGAAGAAGTGCTTCTCACCTCCGGATCTCTCGTCAAATTACCAATTATCATGGCTTTGTTTAAATTCATAAGTCTATAGTTTAATTATTATTTAGCACCATACTAATGAAAAGCAAAAACTAAACCAGATTATCATTATTTAAAATATCGTCTAATTTCTTGTCTAGGTCATTAAGGTCTACTTTTTCTTTATCCTTCTCATCTTTTCTTTTCTTTTCATCCTCTTTTGACCCCTCTTCCTCGGCCCCCTCCTCTTTTTCCTCTATTTTTTCCGCTTTTTTGTCTTTTTCTTTTTCCTGTTCTCCCTTTGGCCCTTCTTGATCTTTCTCAATTTCTTTGTTTTCTTTATCTTCAAAATATACAACCTTTTTCTTTTCAGCCTCAACACCTTCCCTGCTATGAGAACCCTCTGCCCCTTTATCCTCTTGAGAAAATTTTGGAGAAACAGGGGTGTCATTGTTAGAATATTTCTTTATTACTATTTGATGCCTCAAAACCTCATCGGAAAACTTTAAAAAATGGTCTACTTCATTAACCTTATCCTTTGTAAGCAAAAACTCTAATAAATTATAATAACCATGATTAAAATGCTTAATGGGATAAGCCAATTTCTTTTTACCCCAATTATCTTCAAAGGAAATCTCCGCTCCTTTTTGAGAAATATTGTCCTTAACTTTCTCATGAATTTTCTGTGCCTCCTCCTCTGTGAAATTATTAGGGATAATGTAGAGAAGTTCATAACGATTTGTTTGTGTTTTTTTAACTTTACTCATATTTTCTTTTGTCCTTTAATTATTTATTAGCAATAAAAAACTTCCCTGTATTCTCAAAGGAAGTTGTGAGAATACCTTTAATCTTGGATTTGCCAAGACTGCCTTTGATTTTTATCAAAGACTTGGGAAAGGTTGTTTGATTTGATAGAAACTTAACACAATTTATTGTTTTTGACAAGGGGCTAAACAGAAATGTAAAGGCTAAATAGAAATGTCCTAGTTTGGGCAAATTAGAAATGTCCTACCT
>CAZWNU010000035.1:0-5555 GCA_964635515.1 uncultured Gammaproteobacteria bacterium | reverse complement strand
TAGAAATGTCCTAGTTTGGGCAAATTAGAAATGTCCTACCTGGACATTTTTGTTAGTTTTTTACTTCGGTAACGGAAACAATGTGTTCTTTACGTAAATGATGTATGTCACCAGTATCTTCATCCAAATAATAATGCCAGTTTTTTCTTTCTGGATGATCACTAGAATCTTGAGGGTGTTTGTGGTGATAATGGGTTAGGTTTCCACTTATCTCTTTTCCGTTTGTCAAAGTAATTATTGTTCTCATTTTTTATATTTTAAAAATTAAATCTGAACTCTTTTGAAGAGCCAAGATCCGATAAAAAGAACTATTAGAATGGCTATACACAGGACCAATATGTCCAAGCCTAAGCTAAAAAAAGAATGGTCGACCAAAGACGTCCTTATCCCGTCCACCCCATAGGAAAGGGGGTTAATGTAGGAAAACCAACGAATAGACAAAGGTAGGTTTTGCAAGGGAAAAATAGCCCCGGAAAGAAAAAATATGGGCATTACTAAAAAGTTCATAATTAAGGGAAAAGCGCTCATGTCTTCCAAGAGAGAGGCAATGGCGATTCCCATAGCGGTGAAGAATAAAGCTATCAAGAACATGAATAAAAAAACCAGGGGCAGTAAAGGAGAAAGCTCCGGTCTAAATCCCACTAGAAGGGTGAGGAGGAAAATAATTACACCCTGGGCAAAGCCTATACTGGCCGATCCCAGGGTTCTTCCTATCATAATAGTCATTCTCTTAACAGGGGCGACTAAACTTTCTTTTAAAAATCCTGATTTTTTGTCCCAAACCAGGTCAATCCCAGAAAACAAAGAAGTGAACAGAATACTCATGGCTATTATGCCTGGTGCCAAAAATTGAATATAATCCTCACCTGTAGCTTGCTTATAGATAGGCCCTAACCCAAAACCCAAAGCCACTAAAAAAAATATCGGCTGGACCAAATGTCCCACCACCCTGGGACGAGAACGATAATATCTTTTAATTTGCCTTAACCAAAAAACGTAAACTACGCTCATAGTAGAAAATTATTTAACTAATCCCTGATCTGCCTGCCGGTCAAGGCCAAAAAAGCTCCTTCCAGAGAGTTCGAATCAGTGGCTTCCATAATCTCTTCTGGACTACCCTGCTTAACAATCTCTCCCTTGTCAATTACCGCCACTTGATCAGCCATCTTCTCAGCCTCCTCAATATAGTGAGTGGTCAGGAACACCGACATCTTCTTATCCCTATTCAATTTTATAATCCTCTCCCAAATCTGGGTCCTGGTTTGAGGATCTAGCCCAAGGGTAGGCTCATCCAAAAACAAAACATCTGGATGATGGAGAAGTCCCCTGGCTATCTCCAATCGTCTACTCATACCGCCGGAAAACTTTTTCACCAGGGCATCCTGCCACTCTACCAGGCCCACAAACCTAAGCAATTCTTCTATTTTCTTCTTTCTCTCCTTCTTGTTTAACCCATAAAGGACGGAATGGAAATCCATGTTCTCTCTGGCGGTTAGCTCCTCATCTAAACTCGGTTCTTGAAAAACTATACCAAAAGATTCTCTCGCCTTATCCTCCTGCTTGGTCACATCAAAACCATTAAGAATGATCTTCCCGGAACTGGGTTTTAGCAATGTAGTCAACATTTTTATAACAGTAGTTTTTCCGGCTCCGTTAGGTCCTAAAAAAGCAAAAATCTCTCCTCTGTTGACCTTAAAACTAACGTTGTTTACAGCTACAAAGGAGTTAAATTTTTTACTTAAACCGCTTACTTCTATGACCTTGTCAGTGGGAGACATAAATCTTTTTACAATTTAACTTTACCAAAAAATCTCTTTTTTATTATTTTTACATTAACTTTTACCTATTCTATCCCCAGAAGCTCCTTTGTCTAAATTGTTGATAAACAAGAAAAGGCATTTATTCTTTTCCAGGATTATTTTCCTTCCAGTTCCAGTTTAAGTTCTTCTAAAAAATCATATAGAAAATTTGTTCTTCTTTCGGCAATTCTTTTTGCTGTTTTTGTGTGCATTCTTTCGGCTACTTTAAGCAATCTTTCATAAAATAGATCAAGAGCAAATCTTGAGGTGTCTGGGCTTCTTTTTTCACAAAAAGGATCTTTAAAATCATAAAAGGCTCTTTTCATTTGCCCTGTAGAAGAGTAGGTTCTCATAATAGATATTGCTCCTGTTGCTTCTAGGCCATCAGCATCCTGCAAAATTTTTGACTCTATTGAATCCGGAATCACTCCTTTGCTAAAAGAGCATTCTGTGATGCAGGTTTTTACTTCTTTAATTCTTTCTTCGGAAAAAATATCAAGATCTTTTAGTATCTTTTCAGCCACCTCTGCGCTCTCCTCTTGTGATTTATGTCTTTTCGTGTGATTCTTGGGATAAACGACCAGGTCGTGAAACAAAGCAGAAGGAATAACAATATTAAGATCGCCACCCTCCTTTTCTGCTATTTTTTCGGCATTTAACAGAACTCTTAAGGCATGTTCAAAATCGTGAGAAACATCTTTACCGGAAATTTTCTTTCTAGCGATTTCAATTAATTGATTTCTCAGTTCTGTGTGCATAATTAATATTTTCTAATTTTGTAATATTACCAACTCACTGAACGCTGTCTTTGAACTTCGATCAACCCTCCTTTACAGGTCCACTTTTAATTTAATCAAACCGAGAAACACTCTTGGTTAATGAATTTTATCATCTAGCAATCACAGGGTTTTACAAATGCCCTAATTTTCCCTTTGCTTCCTTAATGGAGTTATAACCTTTTCGCTGAAGAATTTCTTCCAGCTCGGAAGTCATTCTTGAAAAACAACCCGAGCCTTCTTTTTCAAAGGCAGTTGCCACCTGAACAGCATCTGCCCCGGCAAGAAGAAATTCGAAAGCATCTGTACCTGTTTTAACTCCTCCGACTCCAAAAATCGAAATTTTATCACCAAGAACTTCATAAAAAGCTCTTACATTTGCTAGCGCAATCGGTTTAATATAATCTCCGCAAAGACGACCAAAACCTTTCTTGGGTTTTATGACTGGCATTTCTGTTTCTGGATCAATAACCAAGGTGTTGCCAACCGAGTTGATACAAGTAATAAAACCTATTTTATATTTTTCAATTAAGTATGCCATTTGTCTGTGGTGAACAAGGTCATGAAACGGTGGAAATTTTAAGCCGATGGGCTTCTTACCTGAACTTGAAACCCTGCGCAATACTTCTTCGGTCTGTTTTAGGTCATAGGCAAGCTGAGGTTTCCCTTCCAGGTTTGGACAACTCAAATTTACTTCAATTAAATCGACTTCGCTGTCTTGAAAAGCATTAACCATTTTTTCATAATCTTCAATCGACAGGCCGGCAACACTTGCAACAATTGGTTTTTTGTATTTTTTAAGTTGTGGAGAAAAATCAACATATTCCTGGTACCCCAAATTCGGGAGACCCATGGACTGAATAGAACCCAGTGGAAGCCTAACATATCTTGGCTCAGGGTTTCCTTCCCTTGGCTCTATTGTACAAGATTTCATTATAATAGCGGATGATTTTGAATCAGCAATATCTTTTAACTCCTCAAGGGTAGAATCCAAAGGTCCGGAAGCATTACAAATATATGAATCGAATTCAATGTCTGCAATTTTGGTTTTGGTAGTCATTATGAATAATTAAATTTCAATTGATCTAAATATACTTTGTTTAATGTAAATATATTAAATTATTATTATAACAAAGGCACATCCATTCAATTTCTTTTTGTCAATTTTTTAAAAATCTCAAAGTATTATTTGACTCTTTTTGACCTAAAACGGCTAAGGGCGCCGCAAAAACAAAGAAAAAATCTTAATCAAATCTGGGAGGCTCCCAGAACTTGTGAATCTTGTTTTGTTCTTCTAATAAATTATCCAGTTCCTCCCAATTTTGCTTTTTATTTCCTTCTATGGTCATCCTATCTATATCTTCTCTGGATAGACCGACATATAAACCGGCTAACAAAAATCGAATTCCCTGATTGTCATTAGGATTCATCTTTAAAAGCAAGCCATAAAGTTCTTTAGCTTGCCTTTTGTCGTTTAATAGCTCAAGGTCTAAACTCGCTTTTGATTGGATGGCTCGCATATATTGGCGATTTTCAATTACTCCCCAGGGCATTCTTTCCGGCCATTCAGGAAAGACTCGCTTTGTCTTATCAAAAGCAATATCGACATACTTTTTAGCAGTCTCTTTATCCTCCTTAAGTTCATACACAATTACCAAACCCACATAAGCCTCAACATAATGCTCATCAATCTCAATTGCTTTTTCAAGTAGCTTGATCGCATAATCATAGTCTTCGAATTCGGTCGCTTCCATAGCGTCATAATAATAATCACTAATTCTTTCTCTTGTAACAGAGTTCACTTTATATTCATTATAAATATCTTCATAGTTTTTACTACGTAAAATTTGCTCGATAATCAATTTCTGTAAACTTTTATAAACACTGGGGGGTAACGAGCTTATGTATTTGTAAGGTCGAAACCTGGGCTCATAATATTTTTCTAGCAGAGCCTCGGCCTTGTCGACGAATCTACCAAACAGCATTATATTTTTCTTCTTTTCTTCGTCAAAAAAACATTCTTTATCACCCCCTTTCACCCCCCAAGTGACCTGTATAACAAGATAAAAACAGACATTTATTACTGCTTGCCTTATTTTCCCTGACGGATGTTGGATATACTTCAGGATAAACTCGGAAAAATCTTCAAAATACTCTCTGCCAATTACCAAAAAAGGCCATTTAAGGGTGCTAATAAATTTTGCCTTACGGTCAATATCTTGGATTTTATCAAAGTTTTTTATCTCTTCCACAAAAACTGAAAATTCTTTTTCACCTCTTGGTCTATCGGGAATATAAACCTCATGCCAATATTTCTCAATTTGTTTTTGAGCCTCTTTAATTTCTTCTTTTTTTCCGGTTTTGATTTTGTCAATATATTTTTTTAAAGGATTCTCCATAAAAATTTGATTAAATTTTTTTTAAGTTTAGTAAGGGGCTTAAACAAGGTTGTAGCTACAAAACGATTCAAAAGAGCTCTGCAAGAAACCTCCAATTGATATCTACTATGTGATAATTTTAGAAGGCAAACAAAAAGCAACCTAAATTCTACTCCAAATTTTAATCATTTTGACGAAATATTTCAACTGGAGTTTTGTAGATAAGTCGTACATGGTCGATTATTTATTGATTTAACTACCCTTTTTATTTCTTCTTGTTTTATATTAACAAATGAAGGTTTTTAGGGAAAATTTTTTTATAAAGCTCATCAAAGTTTTCGGACCCACTTATCATGTTATTTATTATGTGTAATTTATTTTTGTTTCTTTATTTTATTTAAACGTTCTAGTCTCACCATTAAAAATGTTCCGATCCAAGACCCAATTGCAAGCGGGAAAATATAAAGCCAGTTCTCAGTATAGCTGATCACGCCAAACGCAAGGAAAAAATGAATTATTGCTCCTGTCGAAGCCGCTTTATATTCATTATAATTAGCCACATCTAAAGTATACTTTGCATAAAGGGCTTCGATAATAATATA
>CAZWNU010000034.1:0-5642 GCA_964635515.1 uncultured Gammaproteobacteria bacterium | reverse complement strand
AGGTTTTTTGCCATTTGCTTTAGTGGTTGGCTACCACACTTTTTGACATAGAGCCATTTTTTAGGACTTATATGTTGTTTAAAGATTAAAATTCACTTAATGCTCTGGTTGACTCTGGAATTAATATTTACACTTCAGCCTTGTTGACTTAATATTAAATTATGCAGAGTTAAAAAATAATAAAAAAATATGTTAAATCCGGAAAAAGCTTTCATGCAAAAACAAAACAAAGAGGAGGGGGATTTCACCGATTTCGAGGAATCCTTATGGATAAAATTTAGGTCCGGAAAAGAAAGGAGTAAGATAGATATGGATTCTTTTCAGGAAGTTTATTCGGAAGAGGAGATAGAAGCTGACAAAAGGAAAATGGCTGAGCAAGAAAAAAAATTCGAAAAAACAATAAAGAAGTTATCTGAGCTTCTTGAAAGGATCTTAGTCCACCAGATCAATGATCTGGGCTGGTTCGGTCGAGATGCTAGAGCTGTAAACACTTCCGATTATGATGATTATTTTAGGCATTCAGATCTGGTAGTAGAATGGCCGGAAGAAAGTGGAGAGATAACCAGATTGGCCTTGGATACATCAATTACTAAGGAAGGAAGTGTTGTATCTAGGAAGGAAGAAAAGATAATGGATGATCTGGAGCAGAAAAAGGGCATTGATATAAAATATTTTCAGTCTCAAATAAATGGAGAAAAAGGAGAGGTGCACGATTTGCCTTGCGCTGTTTTGGCCATCAGTAGGGAATCTATGGCCAATCTTTGCGAGGAGGTGGAGACCTCAAGTAAAGAAGATATGGAAAGGAGTTCTTTAAGCATAGATATTCTGGGAGAGATATATGATCAGGTAGAAGAGCAAATAAAATACTTAAAGAACAACGGTTTTACCGACTCTGAGATTTACAGGAACCTAAATAGAGTTGAAGCTAAAATTTCCGATGTTATATATAAAGAAAGCTCCTTGAGAAACAAGGAGCCTGTTAAAGGGGTTTCTATAACACCCACTCTTTCCGCTTAATTTTTTCTTTTTTTTGCCTCTTCCCTCCTTATTCTCTCTTTTTTTAGTTTTTGGGAAAAAGAGTTAATCTCGACTTTTGATTTTTTCCTTTTCTTTTTTTGTATTTTATTCTCCAAATCTTCCTCCTTCTTTTAAGGGTTAGAAGGGTTTTTTGAGCTATAAAAGAAATTATATTCTATAATCATTTGTTAGTTTTGTCAAGTGTATGTATTGGTTCAATTTTTTTCCGGCTTTGCCGCTTCATAATGTATCTGAGTGTGTTTTGGTATTTTTCGGGCGAATATCTTGTTAGACTTCCGGGTCTAGGGCCTGCATGGTTTAAAGCTTAGGCGGTGGACCTGGCAAGGGCCGTGTTTTTTAATTTGTTCTAAGTGTTCTTTAGTGCCGTAGCCTTTATGTTTGGCAAAGCCGTAATTGGGAAAATCTTTGTCCAGTTTTTCCATCATCTTGTCTCGAGCCACCTTGGCTATAATAGATCCGGCGGCTATGATGAATATCAACTTGTCTCCCTGCTTTATGCTTTTTTGGCGATAGCTGCAATTGGGAATAATATCTCTGCCATCCAGAAGCAAAAATTGGGGTTTAGTCTTTATTTGCCCCAAAGCTTTTTTCATGGCCAAAAATACGGCTTGTCGAATGTTGATTCGATCAATAGTTTGATTATCACACACCCCTATGGCTGTTGTAAATTTTTCTTGTATGAGCTCGGCCAACTCCTCCCTTTTTTTGGAGGTTAATTGTTTGGAGTCTTTGATGGCCCGCAGTTCTTCTAAGTTAGATTCAAAATTAAAGTTTTCTTCAATTGCAACCAGGCCCACCACCACCGGTCCTGCCAAAGGGCCGCGTCCTGCTTCGTCCATGCCACCTATGATCTTATACCCTTTTTGAAAAAGATTTTTTTCTGTATCTATATCAAGCATATTTTTATTTTACATCATGATGACTAAAAATTGAATGGTCAGGAGGATCGGTTCAAATAATTCAAAATTTAATTGTATATACTATAAAAAGTTGTTAAAATGAAATAAAGAGAAAGTTTCTAAATTTAAAATAATTTTGACTTTAATCATTTTTGCCATGCTTGATAAAAAGGAGTTGGAAGAAATAAAGAAAATAGAGGGTAAGGCCAGAGGAGCTTTATTTAGAAACGACTTCGATTTTGTAGAAAGGAAAGAGGGGTCGGAAAAAATGAGAATACTCAGAAAGAGGATGAGAGAGCTGGGTTGCCAAGAAGAAGAAATTTATCAAAACAAAGTTAAAAATTTTTCTTGGTATCCCCTAAGGTGTCATGTTCTTTTTTTGGCGATCCTGCACTGGGAAATGTCTTGGACCGAAGATGATATTTTCAATTTGGGCCATCATGGACCCAAAGCTTCGCTGATTTTCAAGGCCTTTCCTAAATATGTGCTCGATCTGGAAAAGGTTTTTTCCAAGTCTGACATGTATTGGAAAAAAAATTATAGCCCAGGAAGTATAAGAATGGAGGAGTTTAATCATCAGGAAAAATATGTAGTTTTCCGCTTGGATGATTTTCAACTTCACCCCTTGGAGTTTCGGGCTATAAGCGGCTATATGGTTGGCATGATGAATTTGTTGAGTAAGGAGAAGAATGTGAGGGTCAAGAGAATTAAATGTCGTGATAAAGAAAACTGCCATAAGTTCATGTTAACCTGGGATTAAGTTTGAGGTTCAAGAAAGTTGCTTATGGTCAAGGAGTCACGTTTCTGGCCTATTCATTATTTATTTGGGTTAAAAAATTTATAAAGACTCAACTTTTGTAATTATAAAAAGATGATATCTAAAAAAGAAATTTCAGAAATTAGAAAACTTAAAGGGCAGTTAAGGGTAGCCGCCTTTCATTCGGACGCCAAATATTTGGAGAGAGTGGAAGGGAAAGAAAAATTGGAAGAGGTTAGGAGGGTGATTAAGAAGGTAGAGCCTGATTTCGACTTGGAAAGCAAGGCAAGTTCCAGTTGGTGCCCCCTTTATTGGGGAGTTTTGGTTCTTTTAACCGTTAAAGAGGTTTGCTCTTGGGGTGACAAAGAAATATATGAGATGGGTAGAAGATCTCCTCGTTATTCCTTTATAGTAAGGACCATCCTGAGGTATTTTAGTTCCTTTGAAAGGGTTTGCCAAGAAGCGCCCAATTATTGGAAAAAATTTTATTCGGTTGGCAGTTTGGAGTTGGGGGAGTTTAATGAATCCCAAAAATATGCGGTATTTAAAATAAAGGATTTCGAAAGCCATCCCATTCTATGTCTTTACTTCCAAGGTTTTTTTCAAGGATTGATAGAGATAACTAATCCGGCTGAGAAAGTGGCCATTAAAGAAAGAAAATGTGTCTCCAAGGGCGACAAATATCATGAGTTTGTTGTCAGTTGGAAATAAAATTTATACATTAAATTAAATTTAATAATTATGCTAGACAGAGAAGAGATCAGTAAAATTAAAAAAATAGAAGGAGAGGTTAGAGGAGTGGTCTTTAAGACTGATTTGAAGTATGTCGAAAAAAACAAGAGCAAAGAGGAAGCAGAGAATGTAAAAAAAGAAGTCCAAAAAATAGACCCTGATTTTAATCACGATAAAATTCAAAGCATGGGATGGTATCCTTTATGGTGGAGGGTTCTGATTTTATTAGTTATTAAAGATAGGTTTAACTGGAAAGATTCTGATCTATATGAAATGGGGAGGATGGCCCCGACCAACTCCTTTATAGTAAAGACTCTTTTGACCTATTTTGTCAGCTTCAAAAAAACCTGTTATGAAGCTCCCAATTTTTGGGTCAAGCATTACAGTCGCGGCAATTTTGAATTAACAGAATACAGTGAGATTAAAAAAACAGTGATCTATCGAATAAGTGACTTCAAAGTCCATCCGGTACTTTGTCCTTATTTGACTGGTTATTTTCAAGGTATAGCCGAGTTGACCAATAAGGGTTCTAATATAGGAACAGAAGAGGAGGCTTGTCCCTTTCGAGAAGGTGAATATCACGAGTTTGTAATCAGATGGAAGTAATTTAAATTTATATATTATGTTAAACAAAAAAGATTTAGATCAAATTAACAAGACCACAGGAGAGGTCAGGGGAGTGGTTTTTAAAACCGATCTGAAATATGTAGAGAAAGTTAAGGGTAAAAAGGGGGTGGAAAAGATAAAAAATGAGATTCAAAAAATAGAACCTGACTTTAAACATTCAGAAATCAAAAATCTGGGCTTTTATCCTTTAAAATGGAGAGCCTTGGTTTTGTTGATAATCAAAGAAAGCTTTAATTGGAGTGAAGCTGATTTGCATGAGATGGGCAGGACTGCTCCCACCCACTCTTTTATAATAAAAACTCTTCTGCGTTATTTTATTAGTTTTAAGAAAACTTGCCATGAGGCCCCGACTTACTGGAACAAGCATTATAATCGTGGAAAGTTTGAGTTGGCCAAGTTTGATGAGGATGAAAAGATCGTGATTTTTCGATTACATGACCTTAAGATTCATCCGGTGATGTGTCCCTATCTGTCCGGTTACTTCCAGGGAGTGGCTGAATTAACCAATCGTAGCCCCAAGGTTAAGTGCCGAGAGGAGAAATGCATGTTTAAAGGGGATGATCTCCATGAATTCGTGATCAGGTGGTAATAGCCTTCATCCTAGTTTCTCAAAAATATTTTTGAATATATTGGTAAGAGGCCAAGGAGGCTATAGTAGCCTGTCCGCAAGCTATTGTTATTTGCTTGAATTCTCCTTTTGTTACATCCCCGGCAGCAAAAAGTCCCGGGGTTTTTGTTTGGTATTTTTCATCCACCAGGATCTGTTTGTATTCATCTCTTTCCACCCATTCGGCTATCCAGTCAGTGTCCGCCACTCTTCCGATCTCTATGAACATCCCGTCTATTTCTATTTCTTTTTCTCCGTCTTCACGACCACCTCTCACTTTTATTTTCTCCAATTTTTCTTCTCCCTTGATCTCTTGAACCTCGCTTTCCAGTATAAACTCTATGTTTCGCCTCTTTTTTACCTCAGTCACCAAGGAATCAAAAGCTCTGAATTCTTGACGTCTGTGGATCAAGTACACCTTTTTAGCTATTTTAGATAAAACTTCAGCCGCATCTATGGCACTATTTCCTCCTCCGACCACAGCTACGGTCTTATCTTTGTAGAAGGGGGCATCACAGTTGGCGCAGTAAGAAATGCCTCTGCCGGTGAATTTTTCCTCCCCCTCTATTTCCAGGCGGCGAGGGAAAAGCCCGGTAGCCAAAATCACGGCTTTGCTTTGATATTTTTTTTCCGCGGTTTGAACAGTGAATAGGTTATTTTCCTTTTCCAGTTTTTTTATCTCCTCCATTTTGACCTCTACACCCAATCCAGAGACCTGTTCTTGGATCCTGGATATTAGTTCGTAACTGTTAATGGATTTAAAGCCCGGATAATTCTCTATTTCCGAAGTCCACATTACTTGACCTCCCAGGTTTTTGCCGATTATCAAAGACTTCATTTCCCTGCGAGCCGAATAGATCCCGGCAGTCATTCCCGCCGGTCCGGACCCGATTATTAAAACATCATACATAAAATTGTTATTTTAAAATTAATCTCTTCTTATTTTATAAGGATTAGTATTTTCAGGCAAGCATCCAAGCTT
>CAZWNU010000033.1:0-7912 GCA_964635515.1 uncultured Gammaproteobacteria bacterium | reverse complement strand
TGTGGATTATTTACTTAATAATGGCTTGTTGTCCAAAATGAGCTGGACTAGCACAGATCATTGATTTTATTTAAAAAAGGGTTTAAAATAAAAACGAAAGGCAAACTGATTTCAGGTTTGCTTGTTTTATCTTTATATCATGGTCAGTCCTTACCTTAAAAGAAAAACTAAAGACTTGCCTCACATGTCCCGGGATACCAGGGAGCTGTTAAAGGCCATCTACAAGCAACAGAACGAGTCCCCAGGAAATGAGAGCGAGGTTCCCAAAATAAGGGTCTCGGAGCTAATCTCCAAGATGTCTTTTTATTATGAGAAAATTAGGAATTCGGTTGATTATAACGAGGAATATCTATTAAGAAAAGACGCTATCAAAAGGATTTTAAAAAGACAACTGGTGATTGAAAGCATTGTTAAAGCCTCGAAAAGTGAGGGTTTGGCCAAGCATTTATTGGTCGAACTCATCAGGGCCGGTTATTTGCCCAATAATAAAATACCGGAAACCAAAATCAAGGAAGTTAGCCAGATTATTGAAAAATATATTAAACTGAGAAATTTTTCCCTTCCCAGCCTGGTTGATTCTTTTAATTTTCCCAATTCTAAAAAGAGTGGCAAGACGGAGAAGAAAAACTTGGAACAAAGGAGAGAATTGAATAATTGGATAATTTCTCTGGCTGCTAGCGAAATCGAGTCCAATTTGGGCTGGGATACGGTCAAAGAAGTGACAGTAAAAAATATTTTTAAGTATTTGACTGAGAATATTAAACTTCCGGACGACTCCAAACATCAAAATGACCTAGAGATCCAGATATATCTAAGCATTCACAGAAAGTTCTTCAAGCTAGATGATGACATGTTAAGTCTTATTCTGCTCAAGTATTTTAACGGTCAGTGGAAAAAACCCAGCGAGACTGACATTGAAAGCATCAGTAAACATATTGATTCCCACAGAGAGGCGATCAATAGACAGCTCTATCATCCTTTGGCTAAAAAAATAGACAAGATAGTGGGTAGGTATGGGGTTTTTTATTCTGTTTTAAGCGATGTGATGCGAGAGGATCCGGTTCATTTTTATAATGTCATAAACAACAAACCGGAGATTTTTTCCGACTTGGTTAAAAAAAGTTTCAACAAGAGGTTCAACGATAGCAAATCCAAGTTATGGAGGGCCGCCACCAGAAGTATCATATATATTTTCTTAACCAAAACAGTGTTCGTTTTACTTCTTGAGATTCCGGCTACCAATTGGTTGGGAGAAAACCTAGATCCGGTGGCCTTGGCTATAAATATTGCTTTTCCTCCTCTTTTGTTATTCTTCGCTGTTTTTTTTATTCGTATTTCCAATGAAGAAAATATGAGGCAAGTGGTGGAGGGGGTGAATGAGATCACGTTTGAAGAAAAGAGAAGGAATGAAGCCATTTATTTAAATCCACCGGTTAGAAGAGGCAGGGTATCTAGCTTTGTTTTTGGCATGTTCTATGCAATCACATTTTTGATTTCCTTCGGATTGGTTGTCTGGGTTTTGGATTTAATCGGTTTTAGCTGGATAAGTATTATTATATTCCTGTTTTTTTTAGCTTTTGTAAGTTTTTTCGCCACCAGGATCAGGAAGATTACCCAAGAATATATTATTGTTGATTCCAGGGAAAATATTCTTACTTTCTTTCTAGATTTCTTTTCCATACCAATAATAGCGGTAGGGAAGTGGTTATCTCAGAGGTTTTCCAGGCTCAATGTCTTTGTTTTTTTCTTGGATTTTATAATAGAAGCTCCTTTCAAGGTATTTGTAGAGATAGCTGAAGAATGGACCAGGTATGTCAAAGAGAGAAAGGATGATTTTACGTAACTATAATTTATGGCAAAACTCTATGTAGTGGCTACTCCGATCGGTAATCTGGAAGATATCGGTCTTAGAGCACTTAGAATTTTAAAAGAAGTGGATTTTATTTTATGTGAAGATACAAGGGTAACCAAGAAGCTGCTTAAGCATTATGAGATAAAGACCAGGACCGTTTCTTATCATCAACATAGTAACTCGGCTAAAACCGATTTTATTCTAAGGCTTTTAAAAAAAGACAAGAAATTAGCCCTGGTCAGTGATTCCGGGACTCCATGTATTTCCGATCCCGGAGGAAAGTTGGTTCAGGCGGTGGTGGAGGGCCTGGGGGATAAGGTGGAGATCGAGTCTGTGCCCGGACCCTCGGCTTTGACAGCAGCGGTCTCAATCTCTGGCTTTCCGGTTGACAAGTTTCTTTTTCTGGGTTTTCCACCCCATAAAAAGGGGAGGCAGAAGTTCTTATCTCAGATACTTGAATCAAAAACCCCGGTAGTGATTTTTGAATCCCGTTATAGGATCTTGAAGTTTTTACAAGAATTAAGAAAAAAGTTTTTAGAAAAAGGTGAAGGAGAGGGGTTGAAGGAAAAAGATACTACCTCCCTTGTTATTTGCCGGGAGCTTTCCAAGATGCATGAAACTATTTATCGAGGAGGAGTTGATGATCTTATCGCCCAGCTAGACCCGAAAAAAGAAGGTTCTCCCAAAGACCAGAAAGGAGAATTCGTAGTGGTTATATATTAAGGTGTAAATTTTTAGACCAAAATATAGTTTTTGATGGTAAAACTGTCCAATTTAAATTTAAATAGTATATAATTATGTCTCAAAACAAAAAATTTTATGTTACCACCCCGATTTATTATGTTAATGCCAGTCCTCATATTGGTCATACCTACACCACTGTAGCAGCAGATATTCTGGCTAGATATCACCGTATGTTGGGGGAAGAAGTTTTCTTTGCCACTGGAACAGATGAGCACGGGGCTAAAATTGAAGAGAAGGCTGGAGAGATGGGTGAAAATCCTCAAAATTTTGTAGATAAAGTAGCGGCTCAATTTCAGATGACTTGGAAGGAGTTGAACATCTCCCATAATAGATTCATCCGAACCACTGAGGAGAAACATAAAACCGCGGTTCAAGGTGCTTTACAACAAATGTATGATAAAGGAGATATATATTTAGGGGAGTATGAGGGCCTCTATTGCCAGGGCTGTGAGCAGTATAAAGGCGAAAGTGATCTGGTGGAAGGCAGGTGCCCGGATCATGACAAAGAGCCTGACAAGATAAGCGAGGAAACCTACCTTTTTAGAATGTCCAAGTATTCCAACACTTTAAAAGAAAAGATCGAGAAGGATGAATTGAAAATAAGGCCCTTGGACAAGAAAAAAGAAATTCTGAGTTTTTATCAAGAAGGAGGCTTGAGGGATATTTCTTTTTCTAGGAAGAACGTTAGCTGGGGAATCCCCTTGCCCTGGGACGGTAGTCATACCGCCTATGTCTGGGCTGACGCTTTCTTGAACTATTTAACTATTCTGGATTGGTCTGGAGATACGGAGAAAAAACCACATTTTTGGCCAGCCCAATTACAATTAATGAGCAAGGATATCTTAAGGGTTCACGCCACCATCTGGCCTGCCATGCTCCTATCTTTGGAACAGGAAGTTCCTCAGGAGTTTTTTGTTCATGGCTTTTTTGTTATAGATGGTCAGAAGATGAGCAAGTCCCTGGGAAATGTTATTAGTCCTCAGGAACTGAGAGACAGATATGGAGTAGATGGTACCAGATATTTATTGTCTCAGGCTACTGTATTCGGTTATGACGGAGATATCGGTTGGGAAAAATTTGATGAGAGATTCGATGCCTACCTGGCCAACGGATTAGGGAATTTAGTGGCTCGAGTTTTGAGTTTGACTGAGAAAAATTTTGACGGCAAGATCCCGGATGCGGATCCGGAAAAGGTTGGTGAGTTGCAGATGAAGAGCGAGGAAGGAGATTTGGGAAGTTTTAAAAATGTTTCCCGGAATTTTGTAGAGAGCTACCAAAAAAAACTGCAGAAGAAGAGCTTAGATGGGGCTATCGAGGATATAAACTATTTGATCGGGGCTTGTGACAAACATATCTCTGCTTTGAAGCTTTGGGCCATGGTCAGACAGGAACCGGAAGAGGCCGCTCTTCATATTTATTCTTTATTAGAAATGATCAGGATTATAGCTTGGCTGTCTTGGCCTTTTATGCCTGACACAGCTGAAAATATTCTTTCTAAGCAGGGCTTTGCCTCGAGTCAGGAAGCAAGGAATAGTTTTAGAGAGGGTGTTTGCTGGGGCCGTCTCAAGCCCGGCCAAAAGGTGATTAAGGGAGATCCTTTGTTTCCCAGGTTGAGCAAATAAATAATTAAGATTTCTATGAAACAGGAATTTAAACCCCAAAAAAAACCTTTTATCATTATTTCCATAGCACCCAACATCCTGGGAGGTCTGGGCTTTCTTATTTTATTTTATTTCGCCTCCCTCTTCCTTCCTTCGCCTTTACTTATCTTTTCCCTTTTTTTCTTACTGGTTTTGGTAATCAATCTTTTTTATCTCAGAAATGCTTATGTCAAGTACAAAAAAAGAAGATATGTATTTGAAGAGGATAGGATAATTCAATATAGTGGAGGTATTTTTTCAGAAAGTCAGACCGAGCTTTTAATAAAAAACATTACCCACGTCCAAAGAGTTTACCCTTTTTTTGAATACAAAATATTTAAAACCGGTCGCATAAAAATTGAGGCGGCCGGATCTAGAGAGTCAGAGGTTAAAATAGTTACCGTAGACAATGCCGAAGAGATTATGAGTCTTGTAGAAAGAACCATGATCAAGAACGGTTTTAATTTGGATAAGGATGATTTAAGATATTCCGAGAACCCTCACCCCTTGGGTGTCTTCTTTGATCTTTCCCAAAAAATTATAGCCGCTCTGGTGGTTGTTTTTTTTATTTTCTCCGGATCCTTTCCTGGTTTTGGCGCTCTCCAAGGAATTGATTTTTGGCTTTTTGATTATAGCATCCTGTTCTTCCTGGTTCCCTTTTTGATTTTAATTCCTTTCATAGTTTGGCTTGTCTTAAGTTTTCTGGATCTGTCCAGGAGAGAATACAATATTTATTCTAACATCATTACCTATACCGAAGGTTTTTTAACCAGACGTTATGCCTTTATACCTTTTAAGAATTTAAGTGATTCCACCACCACTCAGAATATAGTGGACAGAATCTTTGAGCTTTATGATGTTAAAATAAGTTGCCAGGGAAGCGGTCAAGAGATTCTGTTTAAAAATTTAAGACGAGGCAAAGAAGTGAACGAGACTCTGGATTATTTAATAAAAAGTCATAAGGAGAAATCCGAATTTGGCGGCCCTGATCAGCTTCGTCAGACCAAGGAAGGATCAGAAGCTTGGGCACAGAAAAAGACCGAGGTAAGGCAGGAGGCGGTAGGTGAATCAGGATCCGTTAAGACCCAAGAAGAGGAGTTTGTTAAAGAGATTTTTGTTAACATGTCCAGGCATCTGTTTTTCTTAACTATTTTTACCCCTCTTATTTTAGTCGGTTTTCTTTTCCCCTTAATTTTACTACCGGTTGCCTTGATTTTTTTAGCTTCTTTTATTTACCCCTTCATAGAAGCTAATTTTACGCGTTTCTATGTGAAAGAGGGGAGTATGCTCCGTCGATACAAATTTATATCTAGCAAGGATACGGAATTCAACAATGAGAAAATAACCGGTTTGGTGATAAAGAGAAATCTCATTGATTATTATTACAAAACCTTTAGTGTTAAATTCTATTCCATAGGCGCCGGGTCTGACCTGGAATTTTTTAATATAGATCATGATGATGCCTTGGTAGAGAATATATTGTCTAAAACCGGACTAAAACCCCAAAAAAAAGTGTTTCAGATAGATTCGGAGTTCAGCTTCCTGGATTCACTTCGATCTTCTTTGTTCTTAAGTTTGGGGGCTTTTTCCTTGCTTCTCCTGTGGCTGATTCTGGCCTCAATTTATCTTAACTTTTCTTTGGCAATATTGACCTTGGTGCTTTTGGCGTTTTTCTATTTTTTGTTCTATCTTTACCAGGTTCATTATTTTCAACGTTCTAAGTTGTATTTCTACGAGGACGTGGTCCATTTTCAGAAAGGAATCTTCTTCAAAAGTTTTTTTTATGCCAGATATGATAATATTAAAGATATAAGTACCACTAAATACCCCTTAACCGACAAAGGGGACCTGTGTTTTAATATAGCCGGAGAGAAGGCCGTTCAGGCCCAGCAGGGTCAAGTTGTGTCATCTCATAATTTTACTGTCAAGTATGTTTCGAATATACCCGTTCAAGATAAATTGATTGATTTTATTCTTTTAAGAAGTCCTCGGGCAGAAGAGATCAATAGTTATCGGGAAGACCCGGAAAAATATGCTCCCAAGATCCTGATGAAGAGAAGACCCTCTTTAAAAAACCCTATTTTTTTAACCATCCTGTTTTTAATGGGTCTTAACCTTGTTTCTTTATTTATATTTTTCTGGGATCCTCCTTGGAGAAATATTTTCGTTTTTTGGATTTTGTTCTTGGTACTGATAAATGTCTCGAGCCTGTTGGTGGTAACAGTAATAACTTTGGTTAAGAGGTTTGTTATCGAGAACACCAGGGTCTTGGATCGATCAGGAGTGTTTTATAAAAAACAAACCTCGGTTGTTTTCGAAAAAATTGATTTTCTCAACAACAGCCAAGGTTTTGTTAATAAATTGTTTAGAAACGGAAATGTTACCGTTAATACCGTGGGTAGCAGTAAAGCTGAACTGGAATTAAATAACATTGATGATTATAAGGAGTTTTATGAGAAATTACATAAAGTTTATAAAAATTTTGATCTTGACGGTTAGTTAACGGTCACAGGTCAATTAAGTAGTTTATGTTTTCTGTTTCTGGTTTCGTTATTATCGGGATTTTTTTAGTTGCTCTGTTTTGGCTTCTGGTCATAGGGGCGATTGTTTCTTTGGTGGTTTATTCGGTCAAGTATAATAGACAGGATAATAAAAAAAGGGATGAAATCCCCTTGCAGATCCTTAAAGAGAGGTACGCTCGAGGTGAGATCGATTCAAGAGAATTTCAAAGAAAGAAGAAGGAGTTGCAAGAGTAGTGAGCCGAGTGCCTGATAACAAAGAGGGGGGGGAGGCGCGTGCTTCGTTATATCTAAATTTTCACTTTCGATTTTATCCCCTGAACAGGTTGGGGTTAAATTTTGGGTAGACCCCTTGATTTTTTATAAAAGATATAGTAAAAAAATAGTAGGCTTAAGTTTTTAATTAAACAAAACAAAAAGAAGGAGGAGCTATGCTCGAGGACAGAGAAGAGGTAATGGATGTCGCAATAGCAATACTAAAAGGTCGCCTTGTGAATGAGTTTGGGAAGGAAAATCTTCCCCAGTTGGGCATCAAAACTCCTTTTAGCGAGCTGGGGGTTAGCCCGCACGACTTACTCCAAGATATGGAGGATGAGCTTGGAGGGGCTGACCTCGGTTTCGAGAAGGAGAATTCCTTGAGGACGGGTCGTCCTCAGACAATTGAAGAGCTTTCGGACCTGGTATCCAGGTCTCTGAAAATCCCCAATTAAGTTGGGCGCCCATACAAGAATAAAGGGTGGGCTTTTGATTTAAAAAGCGCCAGATGAATTTTTTAATCTGGCGCGTTTTTTTTGCATTCGGGCCTCCAATATACTAGAGTCCCTTTATTATTTTTTGCGTGCCCAGAAGAAAACCATTCTTAGACCCGCAAAAACTATTATCACTGTTAGGGCAGGACCTATTAGTGGTTGAAGTGAAACCACAATTGCGCCTACCGACTTAGAAAGTGCTTGGGCAAAGATCTCTGGGTGGATCAGGGATATTATAATTCCTATACCCACTGTGCTTCCCAGAAATCTTCGGGGTGTCCCGAAAAAGTATTTTAACCATTCCTTCATCTTTCCCCTCCTCTTATGTTATGTATTGTTAACAATTTTTTACGATTTTTTATTATGTCATACTTGGTCTATTTTGTCAATATGTTAGGGTAATGTGCA
>CAZWNU010000032.1:0-8163 GCA_964635515.1 uncultured Gammaproteobacteria bacterium | reverse complement strand
TACCCTAGTAAAAAATCAGGATGTTTGATAAAATACAAATAAATGGAAAATTTTTTATTGATTTAAAGAACCTTAAAACTCTTGTCATGTATTTTTTTCCATAAAAACTCAGTTTGATAGCTCAACCTCTTAAAGAGCTGGTTTTATAATTATAATTAAGCAAGAAAATGATCAATAAAAAGGAGTTAACCGAGTTGTTAAAAATCAAAGGTGGGGTAAGGGGGAATGTTTTAAACACAGACGCCAAGTATGTCGTCTCCAAATATGGAGAAGAGGGCTTAAAGAAGCTCAAAAAAGAGATGGAAAAAAACGGGATAAAAATTAATTATGGCGAGATCAAGAACACGGAATGGTGTCCGCTCGGCTGGAGAGCTGTCTCCCTACTGACAATAAAAGATCTATTCAAATGGAGCGAAGAAGATGTCTTTGCCATGGGCATGGCCGCTCCCAGAAATTCTTTCTTGATCAGAACCATCTTGAAATACTTTATCTCTTTGGAAAAAACATTTATGGAGCTTGGCAAATATTGGGAAAAACACTACTCCAGGGGAAAACTAGAGACTAAAAAGATCGATACCGAGAAGAAGTTTCTAGAATTTTATGTAAAAGACTTTAACCTACACCCCTGTCTTTGCACATATTACAAAGGATATTTTAAAAGCCTGGCCCAGCTACTTCTGAGAAGCGAAGACATAGAAATTGAAGAGCCGGAATGCAGTTTTAAGGGCGATTCTCGTCATAAATTTATAATAACTTGGAGATAATATGACTAACAAAAAAGAAATTTCTCAACTATTAAGAACAAAGGGCAAGTTCAGGGGAAATATCCTAAAAACCGATGCCAGTTATTTAATGGAAAAATATGGACGAGAAGGAATAATTAAAGCAGAGGAAGAGATGAAAAAGCTGGGCGTGGATATAAAATATAATGAGATAGAGAGCGCTAAGCTATACCCGATCGGCTGGAGGGCTATTTCCTTAATAGCGATAAAAAAAGCTTTCAAGCTGGACAAAAAAGGGCTTTCCGATATGGGCTATTCCGCTCCCAGAAACTCCTTTCTGGTTAAAGTGGTCTTGCAATATTTCGCCTCTGTAGAAAAAACTTTTATTGAAATGGGCAAATATTGGGGGAAGCACTATACTGTGGGAAAACTGGAAAACAAAGAAATTGATTTGGATAAAAAATATGTAGAGTTTGATTTGATAAATTTTAAGCTACATCCTTATTTCTGCATCTATTTTCAAGGATACTGCAAATCCATTGCCGAAATGATCTTAAAAGGAGAAGAAGTAAAAGTAAGAGAAAAAAAATGCATCTTTAAGGGTGACCCATGTGACAAAATAGTAATTACCTGGAAATAAACAATGATTGACAGAGAAAAGATAAATAAAATATTAAAAATTAAGGGAAAAATAAGAGGGGATGTTTTAAAAACAGATTTTAAATATATACTGGAAAAACAAGGCCAGAAATCTTTAGAGGAGCTTAATAAACAATTCAGGAAAATAGACGAAAATTTTGATTACTACAAGATCAAAAACACCGAATGGATACCACTGAGCTGGAAAATAATATTAATGGAGACCTCCAAGCTTTCCTTTAAATGGACGGATCAAGATATTTTTGCTTTGGGCTATTCCGCTTCAAGCAATTCTTTCATAACTAGAACACTGATAAGGTATTTTATCTCAACCGAAAGAACCTTCCAAGAATCTCCCAAATATTGGGAGAAATATTGGGGTATTGGAAAATTGGAACCCCATTATATAGATCTTGACAAGAAGTATTTAGTAATAAGATTGAAAAATTTTGAAATACACCCCGATCTTTGCATATACATGAGGGGTCATTTTAAAGCTTTTGCTGAATTATTATTAAGAAAGAAGGTTGAAATAAAAGAAACAAAGTGCAGTTTTAAAAAAGAATCATTTCATGAATTTGAGATAAAGTGGGATTAAAAAATAAAATCAAGACAAATGACTAACAAAGAAGAGCAATTTTTTGCTAAAAATCTTCAGGAGGACTTAGAAAACCTGGAAAGATATATTGAAGAATATTCATTATTTTTACCCCTAGCGGTTTATTCGGTTAACCCCATGGGAGTAATAGTAGATGTCAACCAAACAGGAAAAACCATAAGCAAATATGAAGAAATCGATCTTATAGGAAAGGGAATCGAGTTTCTTTTCACCCAAAGCAAAGCAATCAACAATTTATTTGCAAAAACCCTTAAAGAGGGCGGGGTTGGGAACAAAGAAATGGTGCTTGTGAATAAAAATAAAAAAGAAATTCCTGTCAGGGTTTCGTCAGCGGCGAGGAAAGACCAAGAAGGAAATGTTATCGGTTGCTTTATAGCGGTTAACGATATAACTGAAATTAAGAAATTCCAAGAAAAACTGGAAGACAAAGTTAAGAAAAGAACCAAAGAGTTGGAAAAGACCAAGGACAAGTTGGCCAAAACCCTGGAGGAAACAAAAGAAGCCAAGAACTTAGTAGAAAATGAAAAAGACAAAACTTTAGCCATTATATCCAACTTGGTGGACCCTATTATCATCATGGATAAGAATGATAAAGTGAGCTTGATAAACCCCGAAGCTAAGGAAATCTTCAAGTTTCCCAAAACGATCATAGGCAAAAAAATCAATAAAAAGAATAATTACTCCTTAAACAATTTTAAAAAATTGAGCAAGAAGGAGTTTAAAGTTGCCTCGCCTGAAAATATTGATTCCAAAAAAGAAAATGAAGAAGAGGTGGAAGTGGAACATGAAGGAGACACTTTAACTTACAAAGTTGTCACTACAAAAATTTATGATAATAAGAAAAGATACACAGGGGTGATGAAAGTTTTTTCCGATCTGACCAGAGAAAAAAGAATAAATAGACTAAAAACAGAATTCGTATCTATTGCCGCTCATCAACTTAGGACACCCTTATCAGCTATTAAGTGGGCTATAAAGATGATATTGGATGGAGACACAGGAAAAATAAATGAAGATCAAGAGGATCTGTTGAAAAAAGGTTTTGAAAGCAATGAGAGAATGATCAAGTTAGTAAACGACATGCTTAATGTCTCCAGGATTGAAGAAGGCAGGCTAGAATACTCCTTTGAGAAAGAAAACCTTCAAGAAGTGTACAAAACAATAATTTCTAATCTTGATAATAAAATAAAAGAAAAAAAGATCAACTTCAAAATAGAAAAACCTCAGAAAATGCCGGATATCTATATGGACAAAGAAAAAATAAGGCTGGTTTTACAGAACTTACTAGAAAACGCTATTAAATATACCCCGGAAAACGGAAAGGTTGACTTTAGAATCAAGAAAGTAAACAAAAAGACAACCATCAAGGTAAAAGACAACGGAGTGGGTATTCCCAAAAAGGACCAAAGAAAACTTTTTTCCAAGTTCTTTAGAGCGGAAAATGTGATAAAAATGCAAACCGACGGAACAGGGTTGGGTCTCTTTATAGCCAATAATGTAATAAAAAAACATGGAGGGAAAATAGAGTATAAAAGTGAGGAGGGAAGAGGAACCGAGTTTACTATTCATTTGCCTATAAAAAATTCTTAATAAGTTAATAATAATCTAAAAATATGGCTAAAAAGAAATCCGACAACAAAAAAACAAAAATTCTTATAATAGAGGATGAACAACCGCTGGCTGATTTATTGTCCTCTAAATTCGAAAAAGAGGGCTATGAAACCAAGAATGCCTATGACGGAGAAGATGGATATAAAAAGATCAAATCCTGGAAACCAGACTTGATTCTCTTGGATATTATAATGCCGAAAATGGATGGGTACGAAGTTATGGAGAAGATGAATGAAGAGAACAAAACCACCCCGGTCATAATAATCTCAAATTCCGGCCAACCGGTAGAAATAGAAAAGACCAAAAAACTGGGAGCCGTAGACCACCTTATAAAAACCCAATTCAGCCCTACTGATGTATTAAAAAAAGTCAATAATTTTCTGGAGGGAAAAGAAGATGAGGAGGAGGACTGGGGTGAAGTTCAGGTATCAAAAACTGAGGGAAAGAAAGATTACAAAAAACTGGGAATAAAGGTTTTATTGATAGAGGACGAGGCTTTTTTGAGAAAAATGGCTAGCAAACAACTGGCCAAAGAGGGTTTTACTGTTTATGAGGCCAAAGACGGAGAAGAAGGTTTAAAAATATTTAAAGAGAAAGTCCCGGACATAGTGTTGCTGGATATTATCTTGCCCACAATCGATGGTTTTCAGATTCTGGAAAAAATGAAAAATCATAAAAACAAAGAATTAACCAAAATCCCTGTTATAATGCTTTCTAATCTGGGTCAAGACAGTGACATTAAAAAATCCAAGGAAATGGGAGCTAACGACTTTATGATAAAAGCTAATTTCACAAGCAAGGAAATAGCGGAAAAAATAAAGAAATTTTTTAACAAATAAAAGATAAAAAACAATGACTGTCCCCACAGCTCTTACATTAAGCGTGTTATCGCTTTCTGCGGTGTCTCTGATCAGTTTTTTTACCGTATACACCATCTTTAAAAATCAAAATCGAAGCCCGGAAGATATCTCCTTTGCCAACTGCTGGATGGTTGTGGGCTTTACTTTCGCCCTTATCAGTCTGAGAACAGCCTTTTTTGGATTAAACCTCCCGGAGCTTGATCAGGCGCTAGCTTATGTAATCCAGATATCCTTGATTTTTATCTTTATTTTTATGGGGCACTATATTATATATATCTCCATAGAAAATAAAGCTTTTAAACTTTTGCTTTACTCTCTGCTTTTGATTTCGAGTGTCTCCTTTTTATTGTTTATTCTTAACTCAGGAATACAAGGTCCCATGGTTTCCGAATGGGGAACAGAGTATACAGCTCCACCTGAAGCTAACCTTATTTTAACCTGGGGAGGCTTGGTTTCTTTGCTTCTTTTAATTTATCATTTGGCAAGAAAATCTAAGACATATTTTAAAACAAAAAATTACAAAAAAATACTTGCCCCCCTGTCCCTTGTCCTGTTTTTGGCCTTTGGAATATTTGAGCAACTAGGAGGAACAGGATGGCAGGTAATAATTTTTAGAATATTAATTTTAATATCAGTTTTGGTCGCTTACAGCTCCTACGAGGTGGAAAGATATAAGGCTTAAAAAATGCAAACAGGTCTAATATTGAATTCTATAATTTGCTTAGTCATAACCGGAGCTGCTTTTTGGGTTTCCAGGTTAATTTTACATAGAGAGAGAAAAAGAATAGAGGACCTGATAATATCGGGATTCTGGATGGTGGTGGGTTTAACCTGGTTATTCGTAGGTATCGGGCATCTAATCTATCAGTCGGGTTACACTGAATATGATCTGGTTTTAAACCAGTTTCTGATTCAAGTTCTTATATACATTCAACTCTCACTCGGGATCACCTATGTTATACATCGCGTCTTTCAAAAAAAACAAATAAGTCTATTAATACTTTTTATCTGCCTAACCCTCTCTGCCATAGCTTGCTATTTCTTGGCCCAACCTGAGGGGCTTGTCTTTTTTGACGAAACCTACTTTTCGGTAGAATACAAAATCAATGAAATAAGTTGGAACATTTTTCAATATTTGTTAGCCTTTGGTCTTGTTTTTTTGTTCTATGACACTCTAAAACGATTATCTAAAAAGATCAAAGGAAGTAAGGGCCAATCTGGTTATCTTCTTGTCAACTACTCTATACTGATCTATTCCTTAATAGGTTATTTTGACAATCAGGGATATAATGCTACATGGACAATGGTTCTTTTCCGTTCTTTAATAATATTATCTATATTATTAACCTATCTAGCATATATTGAGAAACCGAAGATCATTCGTCAAAAAAATAAATCAAAGTAAAATATGAAGTGGGATATCGCTAAAAAATTTTTCGCCACCTTAATTGTCATTGGAATCATTCCCATGATAATTTTCTCTTTTTTGACCATCACTGCCTACCAAAATTTAATTGAAAAACAAAGTGATTTTTTGGAGCAACACGATAAAGAACTGGCAGAGATTGGGCAGCCGGATCCCGAGGTTATACAAATTCAAACCTTATTGATCTTTACTATATTATCAATTCTGGTTATATTTTTTAGCATTATTTTGGTTAGAAAATTCATTTATCCCATTAAAAAACTGGAGCAATTCATAAAAGAGATCAAAAAGGGAAATTTAGACACTAAAATCAAGATAAGAAGTGGGGACGAGTTTGAAGAACTGGCAAGTTCCTTTAATGAAATGTCCTCCCAGCTAAATGAAAAAATGAAACAACTAGAAAAATCCAAGGAGTCAATCAAAAAAGCTTATACCGACCTAAAGGAACAGAGAGAAAAATCAGAAAGAGAGAAACATAAAGTTTCAACTATAATATCTAACTTTTCTGATCCCATAATAATGGTCGATAACGAGAAAAGAATATCTTTGTTCAATTTTAAAGCAGAGGAGGTGTTCAACCTGAAAAAAGAGGATAAAGGAAAGAAAATAAAAACAGGCAGTTCTAAACACATTTCCTTTGACGCCTTTAAAGATATTATCAAGGCCCCCTTTGATAGCAAGATTATTGAGAAAAAAAGAAATATCCTGGTAGAAGAAGTTTCTTTGTCTAGAGAAGGGAAAAGAAGTGGCCGAGGTTTGGACAATGATAAAAAAAGCTACAAGGACGGGGATATTTTTTATAAAATAACCACTATACCGGTCTGTGACGAGAGTAACAACTGTTTTGGTTATATGAAAATATTTTACAACTTGACCAGAGAAAAGATTTTAGATGAACTTAAGTCAGAATTTGTCTCCATCGCCGCCCATCAACTAAGAACACCTCTGACAGCTATTAAATGGTCCATTAAAACAGTTCTTGATGAACATCCCAATCTATTGGACAAGTATCAAGAAGAGCTCTTAAAAGAAGGATATAGAAGTAATGAAAGAATTATTAAACTGGTGAACAACATGCTCAACGTGTCCAGAATTGAAGAGGGCAAGTTAGAGTACTCATTCGGCCGACATGACATAAACGAAGTTGTTGATCCGGTAATAGGGAATTTCAAAAAAGATATTGAAGAGAAGAATATAGAAATCAAAGTTGAAAAATCCGAGCAACCCACAAAAGTTTATGTGGACAAGGAAAAAATGGAGCTTGTCTTGCAAAACCTTTTAGAAAATGCAGTAAAGTTTACTCCCAAGGGAGGTCGGATATTGTTGAAAGTGGAGCAAAGAGAGAAAAATGTGATAATAAAGGTTAAGGACAACGGGGTGGGAATACCCAAGGAAAGTCAAAACAAGCTTTTCACAAAGTTTTTCAGAGCGAAAAATGTTATACAGATGGAGACCGAGGGGTCCGGACTAGGATTATTCATTATCAAAAGTATAATAGAAAAACACGACGGAAAAATCGAGTACCAAAGCGAAGAGGGCAAGGGAACCGAGTTTATAATAACCCTGCCCAAGGAATAGAAATATCATAGTGAACAAATTACAGAAAAATAACTCTGAAAAACATCTTCAAAGTAAAAATCTCTAGGGTCATCAAATAGACAATCATGACAGAAAAAAATATCTAACCTAAAAGGGTCTTTGTAATCCCTTTAATGCATCTTCTTCCCACTTTTTCTAAGACCTCTCCTATTTCTCGGGTCTTTTATTTCTTATCAAAAAGTCCCATTATTTTTCTCATTTTTAGATTTCGCAAAGACCTCATTTGCAAAATCTTTTGATGGTTGTTTATCTTCCAAAAAACTTTATTTTTAAGAACAGTGTTTATTTGACACTGGGTTTAAAGATGTTCTGCGGAGTAAAAAAGGGGGGTAAAACATGGGGGAGTAAATGCAATAATCAAACCTCGTAAAAACTGTTATGTGAGAATTACTACGGATATGTATGACCAAAAACTTAAAGAATTTAAAGAAGAGCAACAAAGATTACTCTTTAAACAGAAGCAGTTTGATAATGCCAGTAAATCTTACTATATTACAGCAAACACAGTACTTTCCTTAACTCAAAGAGCTTATGAAATATTTGAAAGTTCTGAACCAGAAGAAAAAAGGCAACTTTTGAATTTTCTACTTCAGAACCTTCAATTAGATGGCGAAAAGCTAGTATTTGCAGTAAAAACACCCTTTGAGGGGGTGCTTTATGCTAATACTGCTCACAATTGGGGTGGCT
>CAZWNU010000031.1:0-8801 GCA_964635515.1 uncultured Gammaproteobacteria bacterium | reverse complement strand
AATAACCAAATCCCAAATTACTTACCGGCGAATACAACGTACGTAGCGGCTATAGACCTTATGGCCGGTGCTCGTATTGCCAGTACTGGTAACCCACCAAGCGTAATTATCGCTGCTCTCGGTACTGGACCAATAAGTGTTGGACTGAAAATTATTTCCTAAAGATGCTTGGTTATCATAAATATCTTCTAATGCATTTATGTCAGGGAGTTCACAGCCAGAACATAAATTATCACAATTAGACATTGCATTAGACCAGTTATGAGTTCCGGACAAATCTTCGACTGTAACTAAAAAATCATCGAGTGGATACCCTTCAAGAAGAATTAAACTGTTCTCATCATAAGCTATACAAACACCGTCTTCACAATTATAACGACTTCCAGCTTTAAAATCAGCAGTAGTACTATCCCCTAATTCTTGCACCGTAGTATCCATGCTTATATTACCTGAACCATCTATTATAATATTCCCATCAATCTGTGACATATGTGACCAGCCCGTCAAGTCCTCATCGTGTCTTGCTATACTCCCACTAACTCCATCTTCCCAAGTGGTCTGTTGCCAGACATAAGTTGTGGCCGCGCGGGCTGTAAAAGCATTCGGGAGAATAGTGTTCGTCGCTAAGCCGACATAAAAAAGCGAAGCTAAAGCAAAAACCGCTATTGTTAGACTGCTAACAGGAAGAGGTCGGGATCTATGATGAACCTGACGTGCCCGGACTCTAGATGCAATTTTTTCGGCCAAAGCCATCCTTAGGGATCCAACGCGACTGCTAGGATTGCAGCTAATTAGATGTCTCGTTGATTGGATTAGCCTGTGCGCCCATCTTTTGGAAGAAAGACGCACAACACACGTAGTTGCAGATCCCCGAGCAGTATTGGACCGAAAAAACGAGGATTGCCTACAGAGCAAAAATCGATCCTTGCCCGCGTAACCAGGGAGAAGCGGTCGATCAACCGCTTGGAACACTAGACTTAGGTAGCTGGGCACAAAAAGCAAATTAAAAAAGATTAACCAAGACCCTAGGAAAGGCCAGAGGAGAAGATTGATATTCACCCAGATCATAAGCACCGAGCCAAAGAAAATAAAAGAAAGAAATACCCTGAGAATGTACAAGGTGCGAGATCGTGATTGTTGTAATGGCATAAAAATATGAATTTAATATAATCTAATAATCTAAACGGCTCTTAGCGTGCACTAAAACATTGGCAGTCAACGCGGATTCATGAAGGCAGCCACCCATCTCTCGGCCTCTGTCCCCATATCCCAGCAGAAACGGGGAACACTCACTTAAACCCGGAAAGTACCTGTGGCGATCACCCCCGGGTGTCAGATAATCCCTTCAATTTAATGTTGTTCTCTGAACAAGCATACGAATATTGATCAAATCCGAAGAAAACCCACACCGGAAGTAATTCAATGTCCTTATCATAAGCAGACAACGGAAGCGATGCCACGGGCGGTCACCTACATAGTTCAATCCAGAAACAAAACCAAAAGTAAAAACAGACAAATGCAGTCCGGCCCTGGACTCCCTCTACAGAGTCGAGAGCGAAAACAAAGCAACACGTAGGCAGGCTACTGCTCTTAGCGGAAAGCTCTTAAGCTCAAGCACGTCTATGTAGCTCCCCAGATCGGATTGAATACTAATCCGAGGGACCACTGCAAGGCCTCGTACAATCGCTACTCAAATATTCCCATCCCCTCTGCGACAAGGCATTTTAAAGGTACTATACCCAAATAAGAGCGGATAGAAAGTAGATGATTGACAGCCCGCATAATACGACTTAGGTATATTATATCACAGAATAGAGAGAATAAAAAGAGATAGCAGCCCCACAAACATGAGCACGGACCTCGACTTTCACGCTCACGCGCACCACACGAGATCGGTATACAGATTCAGGTATTTTCGACCCGATTTATCCCAAGAAAAATCCCTTGTCATGGCGGATTTTTGCAGTTTTTGCCATCGCCTGCGGTCGGTGCGGTAGGTCTTAACCGCCTGCTTGAGCACGCGGGCTAAGTTCCGACTCTCTAATTTTTTAAAAGAAAAACCAACAGAGTTATCCACAGTGTCAGCCAGGCCCCCGGTTGCCCGGACGACCGGAATAGTGCCGTAACGCATTGCTATCATTTGACCCAGGCCACAAGGCTCGAACCGGGAAGGCATAAGGAAAATATCCGAGCCGGCATAGATCTGCTGAGCTAGCTCAGCGTCAAAAGTGATCTTAGCTGATATTTTTTCTGGATGGCTTTTTTGTAGATCTTTTAAGTGTTTTTCATATTCCGGGGTTCCTGTTCCCAGAACCACGATTTGCGCTTCCAGTCCGGAAAGAAGTTCAGAATCAATCAAGTCCAAGCCCTTCTGCCAGCACAGACGGGTGATAATCCCGATCAAAGGGACCTCTTGATCCTGGGCTAAGCCGAACTTTTTCTGCAAGAACAGTTTGTTTTTCAACTTTCGCTTTAAAAATCTGGAACTGTAGTTGTATTTTATATCCGGATCTTTCTCCGGATTAAATTTCTTGGTATCAATGCCGTTCAAGATCCCCACAATCTTGCCCTGGTGCTGCTTGATCACCTTGTCCAAACCTGCCCCATAAGTGGGGGTGGCGATCTCCTTGGCATAGGTGGGACTGACAGTGTTCACCAAATCCGAGTTGACTATACCTTGGACCATAAAATTGATATTCCCGTCACGCGCATCTTGACTCAGAGAGGCCAAGGAGTTTTTGGTCAGGTTGCCGGTGGCAAGAACTTCAATATCACTCCGCCCCTGGTAATTAAGGTTATGGATGGTATACAAAGTTTTTAACCGACCCCAACGATCAGAGTTGGCCTTAATCAGATCGGTTATCATGGCGGTGTGGAAATCATGACAGTGGATCAGGTCAGGCTCAAAACCGAGATGAGGCAAACTCTCCAGAACAGCTAAGGAGAAGAATAGATACCTTTCGGAGTTGTTGCCAAAGTAGACCTGTTTTTTACCGAAATGGGCTTGGTGATCCACAAAAAAAACTTCGACCTTAGTTCCGGGCAAAAGAGTTTTCCACAAACGAATATAGTAATTCTTGTTATCACTTCTTACCCGAATCCGACTCTGAACCAGTTTTAAACGATATTTTTTAGCATCAATTACCCCATACAAAGGCATGATGACTTTAACCTGACACTTGAGCTTCAAAAGGGCCGGAGGAAGACTGCCGACCACATCAGCCAGCCCGCCTACCTTGGCGAAAGGGGCCATTTCCGCACTGGCCATTAGAACACGCGGATGTTTTTTTACCATAGAAAAAGAAAAAAATAATAATTCACTACTATTATAGCAAAACCGGGAACACCGAGCCAGTAAGACTCGGATATTGAAAAAAGAGGGGAATTTTAATGTGTTTTAGCGCAGTTATTCAGAGCGCTAGAAGACGGAGTAAACCGGAAAAACCTAACAGAGCTGGCTGGCGAGCCGATTTTAAAAACGATCCAAATTCTTTTCTATTACCTCCACCAAAGCCCTGCCCTCTTGAGGTTGAGGGTTATCTTTTATAAGCAAGAAAGTGGCGCTTCTGATCATGGTCCAATAATAGTAATTGGAAATCCTTTCATCAAGCTCGCTGTTTCTAAGTGTCTCGGTCACGGCAAAATACTCATCCAGGAAATTAGTCTTCATGCGATCGATAAAATCCTGGTGCTCCCCGCCCATTTTTCTTTGAGCCATATATTCAAATTGCTGGAGAAAACAGCCCAGATCCCGGGCGAAGTCGGACAGGCAGATATCTGTAAAGTCGATGACTGCCAATTCGTTTCGGCTCATTTTAATGATGTTTTCCGGATGAGAATCACCGTGGACAAGGTATCTATCTTTGGTGCTTTTTAAAAATTTCTCTTCTTTTCCCACAAATTTAGCGTAAGCTTTCTTGTAGACCTCGGAAAACTCTGGATAACGGTGCTCAATCACTTTCAGGATCTCGGAGACTCCGGGAATAGCAGAACGGATCCTGGAATTTTGTTTATTGAAATTGTAGATTCCTCTGACATCTGTGGGCATCTGATGGAGCTTGGCAAACCAATGAGCCGCCTTGGGCACGATCTTTTCGATCTCTCTGAAATTGAGCTCCTTGATATAACTATAAAGATTATTACCCCGGACGCCACGATAAAAAGTGGCCTTGTAGTGGTCAGAATAAAAGAGGGGTCGGGGTATGGTCAGATTGCTGCGGCCAAAATCGTGGTTCCACAGATATTTCAAGGCATAGTAAACATTCTTTCTGGGCTCATCACTGTGGGCCGAACAAAATAAAGACAAGGATTTGACCCGGTCTTCACGGTCCCGAAAATAAGTTCGAAACTCCAAAACTACATGATAGGTATGTTCCCATACCTTTTGTTTGTGCGGAATGATCTTTACTCTCTCAATAGCCTTAAAATCCGGATATTTGCTTAACACTTTGCTTCGAAATAGTTTTAAAATGTACTCTTCGTCAAAAAAATTCCAAATTTTATTCATAGGTTAAAAACATAACACAAAATCTAATCGATCCGGGCGTGATCGAACAGAATAGAGGTTACTCTAAGTTAGCTTTCCAATAAGACTCCCAATGTTTATGCCAAAGAGTCTCTTTTATTTTAATATATTTTGCCTCAGCCTGCAGTTTGGCGCTCCTGGTGCTGGGATCTTCCAGAGAACGAACCGCCCGAACCAACTCATTTAGGCCTCGCTCCACTTCATCCGGACTCCAGGCGAAGGGGCCATAAATATAGCCGAAATCCCGAGCCGAAGCCCACCAAAAAGTGCAACTTCCAAATCCGCGCACCAAGTGCCATCGTGCCCAGTGATAATTTGGGTCAGTTGTGTGGCTCTCTATGGTGGCGTAAACAAACCGGGCCAACTCCCAAGTCATATTTTGTATCGTATTATCAGGATTGTGCCAAGAGTGGTAAGGTTGACCGGCCTGCAGCTCGTCTTCACTAGATTCCCAATTACAAGGCTGAAAAGCCACCTCTCCCCCTGATCTCGCAACTTGCACGAACTCGGAAACAAATCTGGTCTTTAAAGAAGGGTTCTTAACCACTTTTTCCAGGACTTGACCGGGGTCATTATGGCGCAGGCCATAAAGTTCACCATCGGTAGCGGTCACCAGGTAATCGCTTTGGCTAGACTTTTTCGAAGTCAACTTTTTCAGGATGAGCTCTGGAACATAAGTGTTGGAAAACTCTCTTGAGCGCAATACTACTTTCAGACCGGAGTTTTTGTCTTGATAGACCAGAGAAGTGTCAGCCTGGCCTAAGTTTAAATTGTAGGCGATCTCATCCAGGATCAACCAGGAAAAACCCTCTTCTTGAATCAACCCGGCCACTTCCGCGCTATAGGCCATCTCCGGCAAGAAAAAACCGGAGAGCTCCAGATCGTTCCCAAAAGCCTCCTCTAAGATCTTTGTATTCTCGCGGATCTGCTTGCGGAATTCTTCCCAAGGAACCAGGGGGGCTAAACAATGATAGGCGGCACTCCCGGTCAACTCAATCTGACCCTTATCCAGTAAAGACTTAAATCTTGCGATCAAGTCGGTATAGCCTAATTCTTGCCAGCGCAAGATCAAGCTTCCGGTAATATTCAAACTAAATTTTAAATTGGGGTTAGCCTCTAACAGTTTGGCCAAGCGTTTGTAACTGGACTCGGTCGCCTCCTCGATTACATAAGGATCGGTGTTGACCGGTTGATAGAGGTGTAGGAAATTTATCCAGATCATATTGGTTTTAAAACTAAATAATTATTGCCTCCACGGACTGATAAAGAAAAAGAATTAAGGTATAAAACAAGTTGAGAGCGGGGGCACAGGGAATTTGGGAAAACTTTTTTTGTCGAGGAGACTTAGACTTTCAGATCTCCTAAGCGTCAAAATTCCAACTATTAAAATTTTATTATTTTCTTCCATTCAATCTCATAGCTATACGATACAGTTTAACATATTTTTTGGCCGGCAGTTCCCAAGAATTAGACTGAAGCATGATTCTTTGCCGAAGCGAACTCCAGGTGTCGCGATGATGGTAGTTTTCTAAAGCCCTGACTATAGTGGCGAAAAGACTATACTCATTAAACTTGGCAAAACTGAATCCGGTACCGGTGTTGTTAACCGGGTTATAGTTCTGGACAGTATCATGAAGACCTCCGACCTTGCGGACTATGGGAACGCAACCGTAACGCATGGCTATCAACTGGTTAATGCCACAGGGTTCATGGTGAGAAGGAAGGAGAAAAAAATCTGATCCGGCATAGATCAAGGTCTCGTATTTCTGGTTTTTTTCATGAGAAGCGATCATAACCAACTTCTTGGGATATTTCCGGGAAAGTTTCTGTATCTCTTTGATATAGCGCTTATCCCCGGCCCCGATGATTATAATCTGGGCATCCAGTTGCAACAGAGGAGGC
The DNA here is from genome assembly GCA_964635515.1 of uncultured Gammaproteobacteria bacterium. Taxonomy (GTDB): domain Bacteria; phylum Patescibacteriota; class Patescibacteriia; order Patescibacteriales; family JAGXOH01; genus CAZNAQ01. The sequence goes on along the minus strand of CAZWNU010000031.1, from coordinate 2,374 downwards.
AAAATCTTGAGGATCAATTCAAAGCCTTTCTGGAAAGTTACTCTAGAGGTAGCGCAAATCAAGGGAAGATTCTCATTCACGGTCAAGCCGAATTTTTCCTGGATGAATTTTTTATTCTCCTTTTTTAAATAAGAGTCCTCCCAAGAATAATTACAGCTGAGGCCGAGGTCGTTACTGGGGTTGTAGGCGTTGTAATCAATGCCGTTCAAAATACCGAATAATCTATCTTGGCGGTTGCGCAAAATCTGGTGCAAATCCTGACCGAATTTCTTAGTCATAACCTCCTCCCGATATCTCTCACTAACAGTATTGATAATATCGGCCGACAACAGGGCTCGTTTCGCAAAATTAATATATTCGATATTACCGTCATCGATATGAGGAATTTTTTTCCGACCGTAATCTTTTTTCTGGGGCGGCACCTCCCACCAGTTGGTGCCCAATTGAAAAACCAGGTTATGAATAGTGAAAACAGTCTTGGCTTTTTTTAAAATTTTGGAATAACGAAAACCGGTCTTAAGATAAAAAGGAATCAGACCGGTTTGCCAGTCATGGCAGTGGATTATATTGGCTTCAAACTTCAAAAGGGTTATTAATTTCAAAGCGGCCACGTCAAAGATCAAAAATCGGACATTCTCATGACCGGAACCGTAAAGTTTCTTTCTTTTGGAAAAATATTTTTTATTCTCCACAAAATAAACCGGCAAATCCTTCATCAAATAACCCTTCCAGTAATTAACCCGAACCGTGTCTTGGGAGTTAAGCCGCAGTTCCACATTCTTGTAAATCAATCTCAGATTATGCCTTTTTTTGTCAATCGACTTGCCGTATAAAGGTGTAATACACATTACTTGATGTCCCAGACGACTGATCGCCTTGGGCAAACTTCGTGCCACATCCCCTAATCCCCCAGACTTGGAAAAAGGAGCTATTTCTGATGATATGGAAACTATTTTCAGCTTTTTCATAAAAATGTGAATTAAGAATTACCTCTCCCTAAAAGAGTTGCCGGCGCAGATAGCCACCGCCAAAGCATCAGCCGCATCATCCGGCCGAGGCAAATGATCAAGTTTTAGTAAAAGTTTGACCATTTTTTGAACCTGCAACTTGGAAGCCCGCCCGTAAGTGGAAACCGCTTGTTTGACCTGTAAGGGTGTATATTCTTCCAGGTGCACTCGGTTTTGCCTGGCTGTCAGGAGGACCACTCCCCGGGCCTGACCCACTACCAAAGCGGTTTTAACATTCTTGCAGAAAAACAACTTCTCAACCGCTATCAGATTAGGCTGATACTCATCTATCATTTTTTGAAGCTCACTACTTAAAAGCTCCAAGCGCTCCGGCATAGTCAAATCAACTCCGGTAACAATCGAATCGTAACCTAAACAGGACAAATTGTTATTCTGATCTTTCTTGATCGCACCCACCCCGGTATCGGCAATCCCCGGATCTACACCTAATATTATCATATAACGGTCTTGAAAAACTAATAATTAAAATTGGTATAATAATCAGCTACATCTTGGCAGGAATCCAAGGCCTCTAAAAATTTTTCTACTTTCTCTTGATCATCCGGGCTCAATTCTAAAAGCTCCTGGGCCAAATACTCCAATTCCGCCGACTCTAGAGCTATCCCCCGATCTCTGATCATATCTCTGACCCGCCGAAGTTGATTGGGTTTGGTATAGATGATCCAAAGCCCATCTCTGATCTCAATATCTTCAGATCCAGAGTCGATCAAGGCCAACTCCAACTCATCCAGGCCGCTTTCCGGTAGTGACTCCTGTTTAAGGACTATTACCCCCAACTGCCTAAAATTCCACATAACAGAACCAAAGCCTCCGCCATATTTGGTAAAAATATGCTTGATATCAGCTGCAGCGCGATTTTTATTGTCAGTCACGCTCTTGATGATGAATTGGGTTTTGGCCGGACCCACCCCTTCATAGAACAACTCTTCCAACTTCCCTTCATTGAGCTCACCCGTTCCTCTCTTAATAGCTCGATCAATATTTTCCTTGGGCATGTTTACCGACTTGGCCCTGTCTACAGCCAAACGCAGCTCAAAATTTTTATCAGGATCACCTCCCCGATCCCGGGCAGCCAAAGCTATATTATGAGCCATTTTAGTAAAAAGCGCTGCCTTTTTCGAATCCTGAACCGCTTTGGTGTGTTTTATTTTAGACCACTTATTATGACCGGCCATAAGAATAATTTAAACAAAAATATAGGGAAATAACGGATATTTCCCCTCTACCGCCCGCTTCGATCCGGGAAGTATTATTCTTAATATAGCACGTGAAGATAGAAAAATCAATCAGGTGTGGGCTCTATAATAATTAGTGTGGTGGAAAACTAAAAAAAGTAGTGGCATAAT
>CAZWNU010000030.1:0-8981 GCA_964635515.1 uncultured Gammaproteobacteria bacterium | reverse complement strand
GGTTTTTTGCCATTTGCTTTAGTGGTTGGCTACCACACTTTTTGACATAGAGCCTACCATTGATTTTTTTTATAAAAAATGATAAAAACAGAGTAGTAAAGAGAACCTTTAAACAAAAAATCTAAAGCAAAAAAAGGGGAGGAGAAAATGAGCATGGATGAATTCGCAAGTAATTTGGAGGTCCAATCAATGGAATCTTTGTCTCTTTGGCTGGAGAGGTTAAAACCAAAACACAGGGTGAGGGTTAACAATATTATTTGTTCTTTCTGTGCCGAGCTTGATGTACAAGGTGTTCAAGACTTGAAAACAAAAGCCTTGTTGTTGTGCCATTATCAGGATATGGGAGAGTCCATTATTGCTCGCATGATCTCCCAACCCCGTCGTTTAAATCCTGAAGAAAGAGACATTGTTCAAAAACATCCCATCCTGTCAGCTCATATTTTTGAGTCTAAAGGAATCGAAAATTACATTGGATATGATCTCTTTGAGGAAATTTTGTATCACCACGAAAGATGGGACGGGCAGGGTTTTTTTGAGATAAGAGGAGAAGAGATTCCTATTCTATCTCGTTTTTTGTCCCCAATTAATTTTTATGTCGCCTTAACCTCGGATCGTCCGCACCGGGAAGCTTTCTCCCATGAAGAGGCGATTGATCAACTTCATTGCCAGTCAGGCAAAAGGTTTGATCCCAAAATGGTGGAGCCAGTGGTCAATGTCATTGACAATTCATTCGCTACCAGCTTTAACATGACTTCACTTTAAAATCTGAAAAAACAAAACTCCTTGTGGAAAAACAAGGAGTTTTTTACTTTTCGTTTATTTGTTTTTTATAAGGCATTTCTCCTTGTCCAGTGCTTCTTGAACCGGATTCCAGACTTCCTCCCCATCTACTAGATATACCTTTTTAAGTTCACCCTCTTCAGTGTCCGAATCCAAAGAAACCTCGAAAGACTGAGCCTTTTCCAGGTCTCTTCGGTATTGAGCCACTGACTTCCTTAAATCTTCCGAGTATTGACAACTCATTATTTTATTATTAGGCATCTCTTCGGTATATTGACATTTGTCGTCTATCAGTCCGACAATTTCTCTTTTCATTAATTTTTCTGTAGAGGGGTGTTCAAAATGACATGAAAAAGCTTCACAAGACTCAAGTTTATCCGGAAAATCTTTGCAGTCAATTAATTTTATTTCCAAGTCTTCTTCTTTTTCTTCGTTTTTGTCTTGCCCCTGCTCTTCCTCTTTTATTTCTTTTGGTTTTTCTAAGTTTTCCCCGTATATATGATTAAAATTGATCTTATAACCCGGTTCGATCTTATTAATTTCTGAAACAAAGAAAATTACCCCCACTCCGAGAAGGCTTATAATTATCGTTCCGATTATGATAAGGGGCAGGGGTCTTAACCCTTTTTTTTCAGGCTCCTTTTTGGGTTTTTTCACCTTTTCCTCTTCCCCTTTCTTCTCCTCGGTTTCTTCCCTTTTTTCGTCCTTAAGGGCTATGTCGATCGCTTTGTCAATCTCATCAACCTCGTAGCCTTGCTGCAATAGAGCATCATGAAGTCTTTGGTGGTCATATCCTTGCCTATATTTGGTTTTTATCCAATCAAGAACCTCTTGGTTAGCTTGCTCATTACTCATATTTGTCTTTAAATTAAGAAAGTAAAATTCATTCTTCATTATACCACAAAAATATCAATGTTTAAATAGTTTTTAATATATCAATATTAATGATTATTCACTCGGATTGATATTTTTGTTTTTGAAATCTCAAGAACTGATAAACATCTATAACCTTAATTATTTATATAGTTGTCTTTGTTTTTCAGGTGGTTTAGCAGAGATTCCAGATTTTTTATATTATGATTCCAAAATTTTATCATTGATTCTCTTGATATTTCTGATTCCGGCCTGTTGAATCCTTGAGGTATAAAAATTTCATTTATCGGTGTCGAGCCCCTCCTCCCCGGTTCGGATGCTATTTTTCCAGAGGCTGAAGAGAGAAAGAGGATAGGATCTTCTCCAGGTTCGCAGTAAGCAAGACAATCCTTAAAAACTACTTTTCTGTTTTTTTCTCCTTCCATTAGTTTTAAAAAATCCTGCGCTTTTAGGTATTGATTGATGTATTTAACAAAAGGACCGGGAAAGCCGTTTAGGGCTTCGATAAAGCATCCGGCATCAGTCAGAAAGACCGGGCGCTCTAATTTTTTAACCGACCATTTCGCAGAGAAGGAGGCAATTTCAGCCAAGCTATCGCTCTGTATTTCAGGAGGGCTCAATGGCTTTTGTATAATTTCGAAACCCGAGTTTTCAAAAAAGTTGGCCGCAATTTGAAATTTATATTCATTATCAGTGATAAAATGTATTTTTCTTTCCATAACTTCGGTTTTTATTAATTTGAAACAGGACAAGAGCCTTATTTTTATACCCCTGACTATTTAAGAGCGATTTTTTAATTTGACTGGGTTTAAACAATTTTATAGAATAAACGTGCAATACCAGTGACCCATTATATAATTCCTATAATAATGAGGAATAGATTTTTTTATGCGTGTAGAGGGATTGGGAGTAGTAAGAAATACTCAGGATTTTTCAATGTTTTTATTATAACAAATATTTTTCAGGTCTTACAATAAAGAGTTAAAGGACCGGATCCGAACCGATTTTAATTTTCAAGAAATAAAAATTTTGTTTAAAATTCGGGTTGCATCTTTGCTGCCTAAAAACCCTGAATTTAAGTTGAATTTTTTTCCGGGATAATGCAAAAACTGCACAAAGGAACAATAGGAAAAAAAGAATTTATTATAGTTTTAAGGAATAAGAGTTGGTTATGAGCAAAAAAGTTGGTATTATTTTAGTTAACTACAAGGATTATGTTAATCGTTTTTTAGCGGAGTGCCGAGACAGTTTACGAGAGCAAACTTATTCTGATTTTAGGGTGTACATAGTTGATAATGCCAGCACCAAGGAAACACGAGATTATATTAAAGATAATTATCCGGAAGCAGTCGTTCTGCCCAGAAAAGACGGAAACTATTCGGCAGCTAATAATCTAGGAATAAAAAGAGCTGGAGATGACGGTTGTCAGTACTTTGTCATAGCCAACATGGATACAAGTTTCGATTGTAATTGGTTAAAGGAATTGGTTTTGGCAATGGATGACAAAAAAGAGGCCGCTTTTATCCAATCTAAAATACTTTTTTACCCCCAAGAGGCAGGGGAGGGATCTTTTTCCAAAATCAATAGCTTGGGAAACATTATTAATTTTTTGGGCTTCGGTTTTACCAGTTTTTACTCTGAACCGGACCGGGAAATAAAAGGTTTTCCGGAGATCGGTTATGCCAGCGGTTGTTCTTTTATAACCACCAAGGAGGTTATAGATAAAATCGGTTATTACGATGAGGAGTATTGGATGTATCACGATGATCTGGAGATGGGTTGGCGGGCCAGGTTAGCCGGTTACAAGATCTATTTAGCCCCCGAATCGGTTGTTTACCATAAATACGAGTTCAGTAGAAGTATAAGAATGTTGTATTATATGGAAAGGAACAGATACTTGTCTATTCTGCATTATTACAGGTGGCCGACCTTGGTTTTGATCTCTCCGGCTATTTTGGCCATGGAACTGGGAATGATTCTTTACTCAATACCCGGCAAATGGTTCCTGGTAAAGATGAGATCCAATTTATACTTCTTAAATCCTTTTAACTGGATAAAAATATTTAGGAAGCGGGGAATGGTGAAAAAAGTTAGGAATAGGAAAGACAGAGAAGTGATGATCTCCTTTCAGGGCAGGATCATGTTTCAGGAGATAGATAACCCGGTTTTAAAGTACTTGGCCAACCCGATACTTGATCTTTATTGGAATATAATAAAAAAGATTATCATATGGTAGACATTAATACAGTTATTGTTAATTGGAAGATGAAAGAAGACATTGATAGATGTTTAGCTTCTTTTTTTCAAGATATTAACAACAGCAATTTATCAGTGGTCGTGTATGTGGTGGACAATTCTCAGAATCATGACGGCATTAAGCAGTTTTTACAAGCCAAATATCCTCAAGTGGAATATATTGATCCTGGCAAGAATTTAGGATTCGGCAAGGCCCAGAATTTGGGATTTAAAAAAAGTAAGGCCCGTTTTTATCTGTCCCTAAATCCCGATTGCGTTTTTATTGAGGGAAAGAGAGCCGTGGAGAGGGCTGTTAATTTTTTAAGGAATAATCCGGAGGCGGGAATGGTGGGCCCGAAACTTTTGAACAACGACGGGAGTTTGCAATATTCTTGCTATCGTTTTCCTTCTTTTTGGGATCAGATCGGAAAAAGATTGGATTGGGACAAGAAAAGTAAATATTTTCAAGAGAGGGTAGGCTATTATTTAATGAAGGATTTTGATCACGAGAGGACTGAGCCGGTGGATTGGATAATGGGATCCTTTATTTTAATAAAACAAGAGGCAGCAGAGGAGATCGGTTTTTATGACGACCGTTTTTTTATGTATTTTGAAGACTGTGATTGGTGTAGGAGGGCATGGAATGCCGGATGGAAAGTTTATTATATTCATGATATCAAGGTGCGACATGGTCATCGTCGAGATTCTGCTGAAGATAGGGTTTGGAAATCTATTTTCAATAATCCGATAACCAGGGTTCATCTTAGGAGTTGGTTAAAATATTTTTGGAAATGGGGCCTTAAAAAAGAACACTTTGGTATTTAAAATTAAAATTTAAAACAAATATGAGCTACAAGAAAGAATCTTTGGATCTTCATAAAAAGAACAGGGGAAAAATAGAGGTCAGACCTAAAATATCCTTAAATAAAAAGAAGGATTTTTGCCTAGCCTACACCCCTGGGGTGGCCGAAGTTTGTATGGCTATTCAAAAAGATGGAGGTCAAAGTTGGAATTTGACTAACAGAGCCAATACCGTTGCCATAGTCAGTGACGGCAGTGCCGTTTTGGGTTTGGGTAATACCGGGCCAGAGGCGGGGATGCCGGTCATGGAAGGGAAGGCGGTTTTGTTTAAAAAGCTTGCCGGAATTGACGCCTACCCTCTTTGTATTAAAACCACCGGAGCGGAGGATATCATTAAGTTTTGTCACTATATCGCTCCGAGCGTAGGGGGGATAAACTTGGAGGATATATCAGCGCCCGCTTGCTTTGAGGTTTTGAATAGATTGGAAAAAGAATTGGACATCCCTGTCTTTCATGATGATCAAGATGGTACTGCTATTGCCACCCTAGCCGCCCTAATTAACGCTTCCCGGGTTTTAAACAAGAAGATAAGAAGTCTAAAAGTGGTTATTAACGGATCCGGGGCAGCCGGAATTGCCATTGCCCGTTTATTGTTGGTCTACGGAGTTAGAGATCTGAAGATCTTAGATAGCCAGGGGTTGCTTAATAAAAAAAGAAAGAATTTAAATAAATTCAAGCAATCTTTAGTGGAAAGAACCAATAAGGAGGGTATTGAGGGTAGGTTAGAAGAGGCCCTGCCAGGAAGTGATGTTTTTATTGGTGTGTCTCAAGCTAATGTTTTAACTGAGAAAATGATAGAGTCCATGAACGAGGACCCCATTATTTTCGCCATGTCCAATCCTAGTCCTGAAATTTGTCCCAAAAAGGCCAGGAAAACCAAGGCCTGTATAGTTGGCACGGGCAACTCCGATTGTCCTAATCAGATTAACAACGCCCTGGTTTTCCCCGGGATATTTAGGGGAATGTTGGACGCCAAAGTAAATAATGCGAGCTCTCAAGTAAAAATAGATGCTGCCAAGGCTCTGGCATATGTAATAAAAAAACCCAATAAGAACAAGATACTGCCGCGCTTAACCAACAAGAGTGTGGTGGAGGCCATTTCTTCTAAGGTGAAAAGGTGTTAGCGGTAGAAAGAGTCGGCTTGATGTTGACATATTCGGAAATTTGAGTATAATTAAAATATCCTTAAATTTTTCGGGAGTTTTATCCGAAATTTTTTTATTCAAAATTAATTTAGATTTATGAGCAATAAGATGATAGCGGTGATCAAAACCGGAGGCAAACAGTACAAGGTTTCAGAAGGTCAAACCTTAAAGATTGAAAAATTGGACAAAAAAGAAGGGGAGAAGGTGAAATTTGACACCTTATTGATTGCCGGCGAGGACGGTGAAAATCTTGACGTTGGTAAACCCTCTCTTGGTGAGAAAACAGAGGCTAAGGTAGTTGAACACGGCAAAGGAGAAAAGATTCATTTTGCCAAATTCAAAAACAAGATTAGACAGAGAAAAAGAGTGGGACATAGACAGAATTATACCAAGGTGGAAATTTCTTCCATTAAGTCAAAATAAAAAATAAGTTTTTGGGACTTCTTGTTTTTTATTGGTCCAGCTCGTTTCTGTTCTCCAAAGCGTTTATCAGAGTCATGGCATCAGCATATTCCAGGTCTGATCCCATGGGTAACCCGCGGGCCAAGCGGGTTATTTTTATTTTGTAAGGCTTTAATTTCGAGCTTAAATATTTGGAGGTGGTATCTCCTTCTAAGGTAGAGTCAAGAGCCAGTATGACCTCCTTTGTTTTTTCCCTTTCTAACCTTTCTAAAAGACCTGATATATTTAAAGTTTCTGGGCCCACCCCGTCTATTGTATTGATAACTCCGCCCAGGATATGGTAATTTCCCTTGAATTTATTTGTGTTTTCTATGGTCAGCATATCTTGGGTGCTACTGACCACGCAAATTTGTCCGTTTTTCCTGGCCGGCTCTAAGCAGATTGAGCAAACCTTTTGGTTTGATATGACCCCGCAGGACTGGCAAAGAAAAATATCCCTCTTTAGATCTTTTAGACAAGAAGCAAAGCGATCCAGATCGCTTTGCTTTTGCTTTAATAAATAGAAAACATACCTTTCAGCCGTTTTAGGCCCAACAGTAGGAAGTTTGGAAAATTCTTCTATTAAATTATGAATAGAAGGAGGAAATTTCATATATTAGGAGCCCATACCTGGGACGCCTCCCATTTCTTGCATTTTTTGAGCCATCATTTTCTGGGTTTTTTTTAGGGCTTCGTTAATATTGTCTGTCATTGTTTTTTCTATAGCACGGTGTTCCATGTCAGGATTAATGGAGATGGAGGACACTTTCATATTCCCATCCATGACCACCTTAATACCGCCTTTCTCTACGGTTACTGTCTCCTTGGACAGCTCTTCCTGCATGGTTTTGGCTTGAGATCTTAGGTCTTTGAATTGTTTTAGTTTGTTGAACATAAATTTGGTTTATTTTTAATTTGAATTTATTATTAAATTATATTTTTTAAAATTCCGGGGGCTCATCCAAATGGAACTTTTCCATATTTTTAAACCCTACTGTATTCTCATCAAATATTAGGTCCGCTTTTCCTACAGGTCCATTTCTATGTTTGGCTACATAAACTTCAGTCCTATTCTTCTCTTCTTCAGGTAATTCATCTATATTATAATTTCTGTCAGCAGCTTTTCTGTAAATGAACATAACCACATCGGCATCCTGCTCGATCGAACCGGATTCCCTAAGATGGGCCAGTTTCGGAATGGCTGGTTTGCTTTGTTCCACCGCCCTAGAAAGCTGAGAGAGGGCTATTACCGGGATATTCAACTCCCTGGCAATGCCTTTTAAACCCCTACTGATTTCAGCCACCTCTTGAACTCGATTATCTGAATATTTGCCCCTACCCTCCATCAGTTGGAGATAGTCTATTACTAAAAGCTCCAACCCTTTTTCGATCTGTAATCTTCTGGCTTTAGCTCTAATGTCCATAATGGAGGAGGTGGCAGAGTCATCAATGTGAATAGGGGCCTCGGAGAGTCTTCCCATGCCCTCGCTAATTTTCGAAAAATCATCATCCTCTTCCCGGTCCGAAAGTTTGCCTGTTCTCATTTTCCAAAGACTAATGTTAGCCTGAGCGCAAAGCATCCTGTCTACCAACTGTTCTTTACTCATTTCCAAGGAGAAAATACCTACGGACTTTTTGGATTTGGTAGCCACTTGCCTGGCTATGTCCAGGGCAAAAGAGGTTTTCCCCACACTAGGACGAGCTGCCACAATGACCAAATCTGATTTTTGCAGCCCCCCAAGTATTCCATCCAGATCGGAAAAGCCAGTGGTTAGCCCCCTTATTTTCCCTCCATGTTTATGAAGTTCATCTATCCTATCAAAGGCTTCTGTTAACAGGTTGTCAATGGAGATAAAGACATTCTTAGAATATTTTTGTGAGATTTGTAATATTTTTTGTTCCGATTGGTCCAGGATATTATCAACATCCTTTTCTTCATCATAACTTAATTCCGATATTTCGGTTGCAACTCTCTGAAGGCGGCGCAGAGTGGCTTTATGTTGAATTATTTTGGCATAATGTTCTATGTTGGAGGTTGTGGTTACAAAGGTTGACAAATGGGCCAGGTAAGTTCTTCCGCCTATTTTTTCCAGAGATTTTTTCTCCTCTAGACGATTAGAGAGAGTTAAGATGTCTATGGCTTCTCCTTTGGCATAAAGATCTCTCATAGTTTTGTAGATAACGATATGAGAATCTTGGTAAAAATCATTTTCCAAAATAACATCTACCACTTTGGCTATTGCGTCTTTATCAATTAAAATACAACTCAAAAGAGATTTTTCAGCATCAATGTTTTGGGGCGGCATTCTCTCCAAATTGTTTCCTTCTTTGGTCGTCATAGGTATTCTATATCTTATATAATTTTTATTTTTTTATCAAGTTTTATTGTTTTTTACAGTTTTCGCTTACATTTTACCAAAAACTCTTGACATTTTTTTAGATTTATATTAATATTACCCCACTCTTTAAAAAACAAAAAAACAAGACAAAGAGAGATATTCTCTCTCTTTGTCTCCCAATTTGGGGTGAGTGCGGCCGGAAAGGGCTCCTCCTCTTTATAGCAGCTGCGTAGCTGTTTGCCGACTCATCCCAATCCGCCCCCTTTCATTCTTTTTGATCGGGGGCTTTTTATTTTCTTTTACACCT
>CAZWNU010000029.1:0-9312 GCA_964635515.1 uncultured Gammaproteobacteria bacterium | reverse complement strand
TTGTTAATATCAATAAAAGCATACCATTATGGTATGCTTTTGTCAAATCAGCTCCCGGGGTCGGATTCGAACCGACGACCAATTGGTTAACAGCCAACTGCGCTACCACTGCGCCACCCGGGAATGATTTTACTGTTTAAAAAGATTTAAAACAAAAACCGGCCCCTTTGACCAGTAATTATTTTAATTATATTAAAAATAATTAATCAGTCAAGTTCAGAAGTATTTTCAACTTAAAAATAATCCTTTAACCTACCGATATCTTCATCTTTTCTTATTCTGTCTAGTGCTTTAGCTTCGATCTGCCTAATCCTTTCTCTGGTTACATCAAACTCCTGCCCCACCTCTTCCAAGGTATGAGCGACTCCATCAGTTAGGCCGAATCTCATCTCTAAGATCTTCCTCTCTCTGGGGCTTACCTTTTCTATGGCGTTTTTAACATATTCTTTTAATAAAAGAAGGGCGGCTGACTTGTCCGGAGTTACGTTTTTTATATCCTCTATAAAATCCTCCAGAGTAGAGTCTTCTTCATCATCTCCGACTGTTGTCTCCAGGGATACCGTATCTTGAGAAATTTTCATGATATGACGAACCTTTTCAATATCCTCTCCCATTTCAGAAGATATCTCCTCAGGCAAGGGTTCTCTTCCCAGATCCTGAATCAACCTTCTTTCAATTTGCTGGAACTTGTTTATAGTCTCCACCATATGCACCGGAATTCTAATGGTCCTGGACTGATCAGCCAAAGCCCTGGTTATAGCTTGCCTGATCCACCAAGTAGCATAGGTAGAGAATTTGTAGCCCTTTCTATACTCGAACTTTTCCACAGCCCTAAAAAGACCTATATTACCCTCTTGGATCAAGTCTAAAAGACTGAGCCCCTTGGCGCCAACGAATTTCTTGGCAATAGATACCACTAATCTGAGGTTGGATTCAATCAATCGCTTCTCCGCCTCTCTGTCTCCCCTTTCTTTCCTTTTGGCCAATTCCACCTCTTCCTCTGTAGATAGTAGGGGCACTTTTCCAATTTCTTTAAGATACATCTGAATAGAATCAGAGCTTAACTTGGACAGGTCAACCGTGGGGAGGGTCTTATAGGGAAGGCCAAAGTCATCTCCCATTTTATCTGCAACATCACTTCCCTTCTTTTCCTCTTTCTTTTTTCCTGACCCCTTTTCTTTCTCATGAATACTGGTTGAGGACAAGCCCCTTCCTAAAATACTTCCTGTATCTTCGGCTATCTGGACCCCGGCCTCCTGAAGCTGAGATAAGAAAAGTTCAAAATCATAGACATATTCTTCCACTTCGGGGAAAAGATGTAATAACTCGGTCTCTGTAATAAAACCTCGCCGCCTACCCTTATTCAAAAGTTGCCTTTTAACCTCCTCTGTGGGCGGTGGTCCTGGTTGGGCAGGAGTTTTTACCGCACTCACTTTTGTCTTTTTCTTAACACTGCTCGCTGTTTTCGGACTGGTTTTCTTGGCAGGGACTTTCTTGGGGCCGGCAGCCTTAGTGATGGCACTGCTTTTGGTAACGGTCTTTTTCTGGGTAGAGGTGGCTTTTTTAGTGACGGGCTTCTTTGTTTTCTTAACCGGAGCCGGGGTTTTTTTCTTAGCAGAAACAGCAGTCTTGGGACTGGCTTTCTTAGAACCGGTTGTCTTGGTGGTCGTGCTGCTTTTGACAGTGGTCTTTTTCTTAACACTAGAAATGGCAGTAGAAGTCTTGGCAGTAGTCTGGGGTTGTTTTTTAGCTGGAGTAGCTGTTTTTTTTGCTGAAGCAGTGCTTGAGGTTTGAGTCTTTTTTTTCAAAGACTCACTCTTTTGACTGCCTTTTTTCTTTTTAGGGGTGGTAGGGGGCATATAGAAATTAATTTAATTCACTTAATTCCTGAGACAAACGCCTCAGCTCTTTCATCAGATCCTCGAGTTTTTCCACTTCTCCTTCTTTTTCAGCTTCAGAAAGAGTTTTTTCTATTTCTCTCATTCTCTGGGTAATATAACTTTTCTTTAACTCTAATAATATTTTTATCATCTCGCTCTTGGCCTGGGCCTGTTCTAGATGATAATACTTTTTTTCACTTAAAATAACCAACTTATCTAGCAATTTAAGTTGGTTATGGCTTAACTGGTTTTGAGTTACTTCCGGACTTCCGTTTTCCTGATAAAAAAAATTCTTCAACCTATTATAGTCCAAGTTTATTTCAGAAAATTCAGATGTCTTCTCATTGTAATACAAAACTAAATTTTTGTAAAACATCTTCAAATCAGCGCCAAAAACATGATCCAAACTTAACCTGGAAATCAAATATTCCAAAAAGGAAGGGAATTTCAAGGCTAAAGCTAGCAATTCCTCAGAAAGCTTCTCTTCTCTCCCCCTTACCTCCTGATCCTCGGTAATGGATGAGGGCGTCTTTTCTTTCCCATCTCGACCCTCTGGCTTGACATGGGAAGCTAAAACCTCTCTTAAAGAACTTTCCTTCACTCCCAACTCTTCACTTAATTTCTTTAACCAATGATCTTGTTCTATTCTATTGGTTATTAAGGAAATACTGGGCAACAATCTCTTTATCGCTTCTTTTTTACCTTCGATCCTCTCCACATCTAACTCGGATTTGACCTTGGCAAGATAGTAATCCATTACATGCCGAGCCTCCGCCTGAGCTTTCTTCCATTCCTCCGGATCTCTCTTGATGACCTCGTCAGGGTCTGAACCTCGGGGAAGAGTGATTATTTTAAGGTTCATTTCCATGGGGAAAGCTTCTTTAACCGCTCTGTCTACCGCCATTTGGCCGGCCTGATCCATGTCAAAGGCCAAGGCGAGATTAGAAGAATAACGCTTAATAAGCCCAAGTTGCTCTCGGGTCAAAGCTGTGCCAGAACTGGCTACCACATTTTTAAACCCAGCCTGATGAGCGGTTATAACATCCATTTGACCTTCCACTATAACCACTAAATCCTGATTCCTTATATCAGACTTGGCTTTATCCAGGCCAAAAATTATTTTACTTTTATCATAAATCTGGGTCTGAGGGCTGTTAATATACTTTCCCATAACCTCTTCTCCTTCCTTATCCGGCCTTACCCTCGCGGAGAAAGCCACAGGATTGCCATAAAAATCATTGATCGGAAACATGATTCGATCCCTGAATCTGTTGTAGATTCCCCTGCCCTGCTTCCTCTTATTAGCCAATCCGGCAGCTACGATATCTTCTTCCCGATACCCTCTCTTGAGCAGAGCGTGGGACAAGTCGTCCCAAGAATCAAGACTAAAACCTATCTGCCAATCAATCAAGGTTTCTTCTTTCAAACCCCTTTCCCGCAAATACCTCCTCCCTGGCTCGGCCGCACTTGATTCCATTAAATTTTGATGAAAAAAGTTAGTGGCGATCTGGCTGATATCCAAAAGCTTGTTTCTTTGTGATGTTTTTTGAGGATTTTCATGTCTCAAGGTCACTCCGGCTTTGGGGGCTAAAACTCGCAAGGCCTCAACAAAACTGAGACCCTCCACCTCCATAATAAAGGTAATAACATCTCCTCCCTTGCCTGAGCTGAAACAATGCCAAATCTGCTTTTCCGGGGACACCATAAAAGACGGGGTCTTTTCCCGATTAAAGGGTGACAGGGCTGAAAAATTAGAACCCACTGGCTTTAAATTGACATACTCTCGAATCACATCCACAATGTCTAATTTGGATTTTATCTCCTCGGATATTTGCATAAGATTAATTAAGGCTAAATAAAACAAAGAGCTTGTCAGGACCAAAATCTAGACAGCCAACCCTTTTTCTCTACCCGGGGAGCTTCCTCTGCACCAGAATCTTTCTGGTCAGAACTAGAGTTGTGGATAAACTTCTCCAAATCAGCCATTTCCTTTTCCACCAACTCACCCCCATATTCGGATTTATGCCTGGATCTGGAAAAGGAAGTGGATGGTTGCTGATCCAGGTGCAAATCAAAAACAACCTGACTCCCCTCTTCCTTGATATAAATATGGAATCTAGGATAAAGATTGCCGCCCAATCTTTTAACAAAACTATCCTGCCCGCTTTGCCTGTCTCTGATAAAACCGTAACCGAACCTTCTCAGGATCCGGGCCGGGTTATCTTGTAAACTACTCTTGTTCACTCGGAGTTTCATCTTTGAATATGAGAAAATTATTGATTAGAAATCTAATAATAGCCAAGGAGCCTGCTACTACCAGCTGGGCCAAGAGATAATAAACTCTGAATATGGAGACCAAAATATACATACCTATTAAATTGGCCGCCAAACTACTAAAAACTAAAAAGACATAGGCACGAATCTGGGAGTTAACATCTTTCTGGGGTGAGGAATCTCTAAAAGTCCAAAGTTTTTGTAAAAAAAAGCTGGTAAACAGAGCTGTTATAAAAGCCAATCCGGCTGAAACTAAATACCAAATTCCTAAGAACTCAGTAAAAATATATAAAAGGAAAACATTAAGACCGGTAACTAAAGACCCCACTATGATAAATTTAAGCAATTTTTCCTGCCTCTCTGCCAGGTCGTAGATTCCCGGAGACAGGGAGTAAAAAAAATTAACTAATTTTTCATAGATTTTATCCAAGCATCTTATCATGAATTGATTTTAAAAAAATGAATAGACTACACTGAAGACAGAAAAAGTATTAATCCCTGCCTTTCTCTCTGGTCCAATTAATGGTCCGCCTAATCCCCTCTTCCAGAGATATTTTTGGCTGCCAAGCCAATATCTTTTTGGCCTTTTCGTAACTTAAGCAACTTCTCATCTGTTCACCCGGAAGACTTGGTCCGTGTTTTTTATCCACATCCTCACCAATAACCCTTTCAATAGCCTCAATCACTTCCAGAACGCTGGTTTCTTGGCCAGTACCAATGTTTATCTCTCCTGTATAATCACTCTTCATCGCCCCTATTAATGCCTCCACCAAGTCATCAACATAAACAAAATCTCTGGTTTGCTCTCCGCTACCGTTTATAATACATTGCTCTTTTTTTGTTGTTTTGTCAATAAAAATTGAAATTACTCCTGTTTCGCCTCCCTTGTACTGCCTGGGCCCGAAAACATTGGCCGGCCTAATCACTGTATAATCAAGACCGTGGACCTGATAATAATAATTTAGATATTTCTCAAAGCTTAACTTGTGGATTCCATAGGGGGAAACCGGCCTAGGTAACACCGTCTCGGGTGTAGGAACTTGGGGAACATCCCCGTAAACCGCTCCTCCAGTAGAAACGAAAATAAACTTAGTCACTCCGTTGTTTAAACTATGATCCAAAACATTCAAGCCCCCAAAAACATTAATATCACTATCCTTTTTAGGATCTCTGACTGAAAACCGGACATCTATCTGGGCAGCCAGATGAAAAACATAATCAAATTCATCGGGTTTGAAAACGGTTTCCAATTTCTGCGAGCAAATATCAATTTTATGAAATCTTGCTTGATGGTTCAGATACTCCTCTTTGCCAGAGGACAAATCATCAACAACACTTACTTGGTGCCCCTCTTTAATCAATCGGTCCACTAAATTGGATCCGATAAAACCGGCCCCTCCTGTTACCAAAACTCTTTTTCCTTGATTAATTCCAGTACTTTCTTGGAATTTATCATCTGCGGCCTTCTTGTTCATAGTTTGTCATTTTAATTCAAATTAATTCCTATGTGTCACCGGAATTTTAAAGCCTTGGCGCTCAAAGAACGACAAGGCTTTAAAGAATTGAAGGTCAAAAATAATTAAAAGGAAAATTCAAAACTGCCTTCTTCCATTTCTCTCATCTCCTCTTCATATTCATCCCACTCCTCTTCTTCCTCATCATAATCATGATAGTCATCCCAGCAATGATTGAAATTATTCAGGGTCTCAAAGGCGAGTGTCGGATGGCCCAAAAAGTGTCTTCTGCCATTGTGGTCCAGATACCAAGCCTGACCCTCATCCTCTACTTGTAGTAGTATTTTTCCCTTGTTCTCATTAACAAAATCCCAATCTGTTTCCAATTTGCCCTCCCCTAAGGGGTTATAGCCGTTAATATACTCAGTTTTGTCATCATAACCATTGCCAGAAGTGTCGGCCTTGCTTGGGTCTGTTCCTAAGGCTCTTTCCATAATATCAGGCAAACCGTTACCAGAGGTGTCTTGGCCGGGGTAATCAACATCAGCCAACCACATCTGGCTCAACCTTTCGGAAGAGACTCCTTTGCCCAACTGAACAATCATATTAAAAAGGTTGGCGTCAACAGGATTTATCTCTTCAACATTTAAATGACATTCTTCATATTCCTGCCTGATCTCAGTCTTGGCATCCAACTCTTCTTGAAGTTTCCTGGTCTTTTCCTGAAGCTCTTCCTCTTTTTCAGTCAATTCCACCTGTTTTTCTTGCAATTCTTGCTCCAATTGAGTTAATGTTCCTTCGGCTTCTTGGACCTCTCTTTCTTTCTCACTCAGTTGATCTTCATACCTGCCTAGCTCTTCTTCAGTCTCTTCTAGCTTTTCTTCCTGTTCCGAAACCTTTTCTTCCATAGTGGCCAGCCTGGCCAAGTTTTCACTATTGGCATTATAAATTCTGACAATCACTAAAATCATGCCCAAAATGATAAAGGCTATTAGGGCATAGAAAAACCATCTTTGATATCGTCTGAAAGAAATCTCCTTAGACACCTGTTCTTGATGATTTATCTCCGCACCGCAATAACCGCAATCATTGGCATCATCGGGGATTTGTTTTTTACACTTAGGACAAATCATAAATTGAAATTTATTTATAAGTTTTTAAAATATATATTCTTATTATAACACAAAAACTTAAGGCTGCCAAAACGATTTGTCCACAAAAATCCTTTGGGTCGCCAAGGTGGCTATCTAAGACCTAAACCCTATTGTTCCGTCTCCGGGACTTCTGATTGAGCTTCCCTGATCTGTTCAATAAACTCCTGCATGTCACCTTCCAATGCCGGATTGAGCTGGGCCGCCCTTCTGGCTGCTCGCTCCGCCTCCCCGAACTCTCCCATCTGATAATACATGGTAGCTTTCTTGATCCATACCTCAGGATCATTACCTTCCAATCGAGCCAATCTTTGATATAGCTCCTTTAACCTTGAAAACTCCTCAGTAACAACATAATGATTTATAGCTTTTTTAATGGCTACCGGTTGATACAGCTCATCAGAGCCATCAAGATTCAAGCATCTCTCCATCTCTACCTGACCCAAGTCTTCTTGATCAGTGGTCAGATAGAGCTCAGCCAGCTGGCACACAGCCGGGTCATATTTGTCATTCAAGCTGATAGCTTCCTTTAAAACCTCTTCTGCCTCATCCACCTGGTTTCGAGTCAATAGAATTTGAGACTTGACCGTATGGAGTTTTATCCTTTCCGGACTAGCCTCTATGGCTTTATCAATATGCTCCAAAGCTTCTTGATGATATTCTTCTGCTAGTTCAGGATCTAGGTCAAAGAAATGTCTGGAAGCCAAGTTTAGAGTTTGAGCCATTCTCAGTCGCAGCAAGGCTGATTCTTGATTGTATGCTAAGTTTTTTCGACTGAGTTCTACAGCATACTCCAAAACCTCTCTTCTATCCCCAGGGTCCAATCTAGGCAACCCCTGGGAATATCTGGTCAAGGCCTTAACATAGGAATCTCGACCATCCCTTTCCAGAGGGCTGTTATAGCTAAACGCTTCTTGAGAGACGGCTGTAGCCGCCACTATATCACCGGAAGCGAAAACTCTCTGCGACTCTATAACCCCATCCAACATCCTCATTGTCTTAAAATTATACTGGAATATCAAAAAAAGCATTAAAAGCCCCACTCCCACAAAGGCGTAGATCTCCCTGTCAATCAATTTTCTGTCCCTGTTAACAGAGATCAAACTACCGGAATTAGAGTTATCTTTGGAGCTTGTATTCAAATAGTAGGCATAACCCAGCATCAGCATCAGGCCGATATAGGTGGGGAGCGAATCAAAGACAGCTAAATTCTGAACCAGGTAAGCGGCTCCCAAAGCCAAGATCAGGGAAACTTCCACTACTCCTACTCTGCCCCGCCTGTAGGCACGAACAAGATAAATTACAAAGGCTAAAAAGATTGACAGATAAGCAATCAAACCCAAAAGACCGGTGGTGCTGGCTATATCGATCAAATTATTGTGAGCCCTGTCAAAAAAGGTCCCCCCTCGAGTCAGATCATAAAATTCGGCTGGAAAATGTTTATCAAAAGTGATAGCAAAGGTGCCGTAACCGGTTCCCAAAATAGGATGATTGCTAAAATCCTCCCAAGCCGCCTGCCAAGAGATCAAACGAGTTTGGAAGGTACGAGCTTCCCAGGAAAAGTCTTGAATGGGTTTAATGCTTCGCACAACCGGGGCCTCCTTGTTAGTAAAAGCAAATAGACCTCCTCCTACAATTAAAATCAAAAGGCCCAAGCTGATCAACCTGAATTTCTGATGACTCGTTAGGATGCCGAAAAAGAACAGAAAAACCAGAAAACCGGCTCCTAAACCTGCAAAAGCGCCTGAGATATCAGCATTCACAAAGGCTGGAAACATTACCAAGATCGGCAGAAGGTAAAGCCAACGCTCTAGCCCCTGAGTCTTGAGAAAAGCGAGGATGGCATAGAACATGCCAAAGATCATGAAACCGGCCATATAGGCGGTGTTGCCGACTGTGCCATGGTCCTCGCTCCCGAATAGGCCGGTTAAAGCCACTATGGTCGCTACCGCTAAAAAAATCGTTAAAACAAATTGCCAATCTCTCCAATCTCGCATCACGGTTATAATAATCAGATACAAAAACAAGAAATGGATCACATGGAAAAAACCGAGCATCCTCTCGATATCTCCCCAAAAACTCAAATTAAAATCCACCCCGGCAAAAGCGGAAATAAGGATGACCAGGAAATATGCCATAAGCCCGGCGGTGATGCCACCTCCCAGCCTGGCCAAGACACCTCTCCCTCCCTCGGCCTTGAAGGGATTCCATTGGGGGTACTTGATAATAAAGGCCAACCAAAAAACCACCAAAATTTCAATCAAAATATTAAAATAAAGCTGTTTACCGGAAATATAGGGAAACAAAAATCCGGAGGCCACTATAAGGACGGATATAAAACTAAGAGCTATTCCGGACTTAAGAATCCAGATATATGCTTTCTGTGGCATAAATTTTTAAAAAATTAAGTATAAAGCAAGCAGTGCTAAAAAAGAAGTTCTTCTTGATTGATATCTCAATATTCAATAGCAAAAGGATACCCAAAAACAAAAAGCCAAAAATAACAATGCCTGGTAGAATTATATCAAACCTCGCTCGACTGTCAAAACAAAA
>CAZWNU010000028.1:0-9479 GCA_964635515.1 uncultured Gammaproteobacteria bacterium | reverse complement strand
CCAAATGAATATTTATTAAATAATTAATCCGCCAAATGTGTGTGCCTAAAACATTAGGGTAATATTCCAAGTGTGTAATATCATCATTCAAAGATAGGAATCTAGATTTTTTGACATTATTTTTTCTATGGATTAATATTCCATTAGGTTCCATAAGAGGAATTCTTTTGTTTTCAGAACTCAAATTAGGAAGGAGGAGTCAATGAATGATCGTGATTCGAAAAATAGAAAAGTTTTGGATTTTGATGTGATCAAGACAAAAAAAGAAACAGAGGAAGGAGGGGATTCTTCCGAGGATTGTTCTTTTGAGAGGTATAATTTAAATATTCAAATTGAGGGCGTAGCTGCTCAATTAACCGGCCTTCAGGTTTCTTGTGAATTTCTGTCTCTTCTTGTGCAGCAAGAAGGCACCACTGAAGAAAAAAAGAGGTGGCAATCTTTTGAGAGAAGATTAAACAGTTTATACGAAGAATTCATAGAATTTTGGGAGGAAGAACAATAATTCTTTTTTGGGATTCAGTTAAAAAGCACGGAATCAAACAAAACCGTGCTTTTATATTATATCAATTTTTTAAAGGTTTGCCTGTGATCGAAGTTGCCTTATTTTATCTCTCATCTCTTCCAAGATTTCTCCATACTGCCCCCAATCACCCTGTCTTTGCGCCTCTTCACTTTGTTCAAAAAGCTGATTGATTTCCTCTGCCAAGTTTTGAATTTCTTTTTGTACTTGGGGCAAGATCTCTTCATCATCGTCTTTGTGGCCCACATCTATCTCCTCACCTCTTTCTTCGAAGACTGCCATTAAGGCTTTTTCCAAATTTTCCTCCATTGCTATTGATTCTTTGTGAGCTACTATTACTCTTTTTAGTTCCGGAATTCTACTATCTTGTGCTTGGAGATAAAGAGGTCTGACGTAGAGTATAGATTCTTCAATCGGGATCACATATAGATTTCCTTGGAGAACCTCGGAGCCTCTTTGGTCCCATAAAGATATTTGTTGGGAGATTTCAGTCCTTTGGTTTATTCTGGCCACTATTTGTTGAGGACCGTAAGCCAGGCTTTCTTTGGGGAAGCGAAAGTTGATCAGTTCTCCGTAATTTTCTCCGTCTGATCGAGCTGCTATCCAAGAGATCATGTTTTGCCTTCCCTCGGGTGTGTAAGGAAGCATTAGGACATACTCTTCCTTGTCTTCTCCGGGCAACTTCATGATCAAACGTCTCATAACAGGTCCCAATTCAGCTCTTCTGGTGGTTCCCATTAAACGAGGAAAATTCCATAAATCCTCCTTGTTATAAAAGTCCTGGGGGTCTTCCATGTGGTATTCTCCGTAAAGAATTGTTTGTCTTGAGAAAAGGTCTTCTGGATACCGAATATGATCTTTGATACTTTCAGGCATATCTTCACTCCTTTGGAAGATCTCCGGGAAGATAGAGGCATAGGTTCGGATTATTGGATCATCTTCATCCATAATATAGGCATCGACGCTTCCATCATAGGCGTCTACAACTATTTTGACTGAGTTGCGCATATAATTTATTCCATCGATATCGCTTGAATAGGGGTACCGATCGGTGGTGGTATAGGCATCTTGAATCCATTTCAATTTCCCTTCAGCCACTATCAGGTAGGGGTCGCTGTCAAGTTCAAGAAAGGGCAGGGCTTTGCTGACCCTTTCTTGGATGTTCCGATAGTAAATAATTTTACTGTCAGGGTTAATATCGGTATTCAAAAATATTTCGTAAGAAGCAAAATTTATGGCCATCAAAAGTCTGTTTAATCTTGAAGTTAGAGCCACTCCGCCTTTTCCTTCATAGTTTTTATAAACATTTCCTTCTCGTCCGGGATAATGAAATTCCTTGGAATCGGTATTGGCAATAATATAGCTACTTTGATTTTCTCCGTAGTAAATGGCCGGTTGCTCGATCTCCAGTTCCTTTTTATCTGATTTTGGTGGCAGGTCTTTGACATATAAAATAGGCAAACCCT
This sequence comes from uncultured Gammaproteobacteria bacterium, assembly GCA_964635515.1. Taxonomy (GTDB): domain Bacteria; phylum Patescibacteriota; class Patescibacteriia; order Patescibacteriales; family JAGXOH01; genus CAZNAQ01. Next base: position 7,493 of record CAZWNU010000028.1, on the reverse strand, counting down.
CCTCTGTTGCCTCACTAAGAGGACTTGCAGCCACTCCCATTCCGTGGGTGTAGGTCAGTCTTTCATTAATAAAATTACGTTTTGGTAAGTTGTTATAATCAATCTCTCTGGCAGCCAGAGCAATCTGTTGGTAATTTCCGTCTAAATCATATCTGGAATTATCTATAGAATTAAAGTTATAATAGGTTCTTATTTCCTGAAGTTGGCCAAAAGTGTTCATAAGAGGCTCTCTGTCCCAAAGCCGGATATTATCAATGGTTTCTCTGTTGTTTTCGATATCCCCTAGGTTTAATTCTTGATCACCTGAGAGCTTTTGGGTGATTATCTTATCCAAGCCCCAGGCTTTTTGGGTGGCTTCAATATTGTTTTCTATGTTGGTATGCTCCTTGGAAAGTTCGTTTGGTGCTACAACCAAAGATTGGAGCAGGGAGGGGTAAACCCCTCCTCCTAAAACAAAAATAATCAGGTAGAGAATTAGCACGGGCGCCCATAGTCCATACTTTTCTCTAAACAACATGTAGATTCCCGCCAGGACAGCCAGCAAGGAGACTGCTATTAAAACATAGGTTACCGGAAGATGGCCGTAAAGATCAACATACTTCGCTCCACTTAAAAGATCATAGTCTTTTAGTAGTAGGTTGGGTAGGCTGACAGTATAAAGATAAAAAGCCGTTAATAAAAACCAGGCCACACCCAATACCGTTAGATGTTTTTTAGCGGTTCCCGGAATGTAGGGGAGGGAAAAGAATTTAAAATACTTCACTTTTTGCTCAAAGTGGTGAAAAAGTATATGCCAGACATAAAAGATACCTGTAAAAATGATGCATAGAGCCAGAAGAAAAAATAAGAACCCGGCTATTAATTGAATAAAGGGAAGGGTGAAGACATAGTAAGATATGTCATATCCCAGCACTGGGTCGGTCTTTTCAAAAGGAGTTTGATGAATATATTTTAGTATTATGGGCCAACTATTTGAAATTGATAGCCCGCTCAACAGGCCTATAAAAACAGATAGGGCTATAAAGCCTTTTTTGACCAAGCCCCCAACCTCCCTGGGTTGCTCTATTACGGTTCCGCCAGGGTTTTGAGAGATATATAACTTACCTTGACTGAATTTAATAAAGATCCAAAAATTAAGAAGCAAAATCCCACTTACCAGAATAAAGGTTATTGCTCCAGTCACAAGTTGGGTTATGAAGGGGGTTATGAAGACCGAATAAAAGCCTATATTTTTATACCAAACAATATCGGCATAAAGTCCGGCTATGGCCGGCAAAAAAAAGACCAAAACAGCCACTAAGGCTATTAAGATTATTTTGTAGAGGTTTTTATTATATTTTGTCATAAAGAATTATTAATATTTATTTAAACTAAAACTAACACCTCCGTAACCAAATTTCAATGGTCTTGATTGAATTTTTCAGGGGTTTTTATATATTTAACTCAGTTTCTGTGTTCTTTAAGGCCCTCCCCCGGAGTTTTTTAATAGAAAGGAGGTGGGTGGTTTCTTAGATGATATCTTGGATAATTTTTTCGTTTTCTACTATCCCAAGAGCGCAGAAGTCGGTCTTTTTCCAGCGTTCCGGCAGTTTTTTAAAATCTTTTAAAAGATGGGCGAAATAGATATTCAAAATAGTGCCATGAGTTACTATCAGGACTGTTTGGCCCGGATTGTCTTTGATAATTTTTTTTATCCCTGATTTGAATCTGGTTAAAGCGTCTTTACCTGATTCACCGTTAAAGGCGGGGTAAGACAGGTCGGTCAGTTGCTTAACCTTTTCTATCTCAAATTCCTCCTTGCTCAGAAATTTATCTCCTCTTTTGACTTCGTCAAAAAAGGGAAGGGGACTGATTTCTTTTTTTATCTTTTTTGATAATTCTTTGACCGTTTGTATGGCTTTTTGTTCCCGGGAAGTATAGATCAAATCAACCTCTTCCATTATGGGTAGGTTGGATTTTTTCTCAGCTTGTTTTTCCCCGGCTTCGGAAAGCTTCCAAAGGGAAGAATGTATTTGCGGATTTTTTTCAGTCTCGGCGTGGCGGAGAAATATAATTTTATTTTTTTTCATTGACATTATTTAAAATGATCTTTTAATTTATTTTCTGACATTTTGAGGTTTAAGTCAATCAAAAACCTTTTTTTTAAGATGTAGATATGTTATATTATAGATAATCAAAAAACTGCAGATGTAGCGGATTTTTATTTTTTATTCTTAAAACATTCATCAATGGAGGTAAAACAAGCCTTAAAGGAATTAAAAGAGCACATTCCCTTTACCGTGTTCGCTGTAGGTGTAGCGGTTCTGATAGTTCTTTTTATTCATTATTTGTTAAAACAAGAAATTGGAAAAGAGGTTTTTCATTTTTTTCATTTTCTTCATGTTATCGTTTCAGCTATGGCGACAGGAGCTATTTATTACAAATACCGACCAAGCGTTTTAGCCGCTTTTTTTGTCGGTATTGCCGGTGCGGTTATTATTGGTAGCTTGAGCGACGTTATCCTACCTTACTTAGGTGGTTTAGTCCTGAATATTCATATTCATTTTCACCTTCCTTTGATCGAGGAAACACTCCAAACTTTATTATTTGCCAGCTTGGGAGGTATTCTGGGTGTTACTATTCAAGTCAGTAAAACCCCACATTTTATTCATGTTTTTCTCTCGGTTTTTGCCAGTTTGTTTTACATTTTAGCCTTTAGTACCGTTTTTGCCCCGGTTTACTTTTTAGCTTCCTTTTTGATTGTTTTTATAGCAGTAATAATACCTTGTTGCCTGAGTGATATAGTTTTTCCCTTCCTATTTTTAAAAAGAGAAAAGAAAAACACGCTTCAATAATTTGAAGCGTGTTGTTTGTTAAAAGACTCTTTAGGGCTCTTGGCCTCTTTTAATTTCTTCGGCTAAACAATTTGGCACAGGTGTTTCTACCAAAGAAAGGCCGATTGAGGCAATTTCAGTTAATCTTTTGTTATTCTTTTTAAGTTTTGAAAGACCCTCTTCTGCTTTAATTAATTTTTTGGACATCTCTATTTGGATCCGGAAGTTATCCTTTCTTAGAGAGTTAACCTCTTGGCACAATGTTTGAAATTTTTGAGAGTCCAACTCTTTGCCGGTTCCAAGACACCAAGAACACAAAGGAACTCCTATGCTGCCATGTCTTTCCATGTCGGCATCAAAATCAAAAAATTCACCCGGCCGCTCTTTTAAGAAATTGCTGGCACAGTGCTCACAAATTGTTCCTTTCATTTTTCCCTCCTCTCCTAGGATTTTTAGTTCAAAATAATTTTTTATAGAGCATAGAGCTTTAAAATTTAAATTAATTTTAAAGTCTTGTCAATTGTTCTGCGATGTTCTATAATTCTGTTGCTTAGGTAGATGCTTTAACTATCGTTCTATATTATATTTAACTTTAGATTTTATGAATCCAACTAAAGTATTTTTGGGAATTTTGTCAGGCCTCATCATCATCGGTTTAGCCGTGGCTGGGGTTTGGTATGTTTCCATCCAGAAACAAGAAGTTGATGATAATGATATTACAAGGGTTGATACAAGTGACTGGGAAACTTATGTTAATGAGGATTACGGATTTCTTTTGGATCATCCCGGTAATTGGGTGGTTGCCGAGGAAGATGATGACCCTATTTCGCCTAAATTTAATATCTACAAACCAAGCGAGGAAGTCGATCAACCCCCCTATGATCATCATTCCTATGAGGTAACCCATGTCTCTGTTTTTCCTCAAGGCATACCAGTTGAAGGAATTTCTGGGGAAAGTGTTTCCAGTGAGGTGAATTTCAAGGTTGATACAGTGAATGCCAAAGATTATGTCTTGGCTGACAACACTCCTTTTGCCACTCAAGCCAACTTTTCTTCCCCGCCTGAAAATTGGAATGAATCAGGCTTTGTTTTTTCTAATAATCCGATAATTGATTTAGAAATCGAGTGCTTACGAAACGGAAAACCCGTTTTAGAAGAGGAGTGCGAAGTTCTTATGGGAGACACTTTGGTTCGTTACGGTAGCACAGACAAAGAAATTAGAACCATTCAAGTCGCGATATTGGAATCATTTCAGTTTTTTGATCAAGACACTAATGGAGAAGTAGAAGACAAAGAACTTATTAAAGTTTTTGAACCTGGAAAAAATTCTATTGTTTCCAGTCCCTTAACCGTTACCGGGGAAGCCAGAGGAACCTGGTATTTTGAAGCCACTTTTCCTGTAAGAATAGAAGATGCCCTTGGCAATGTTTTGGGAGAACATTTTGCCACCGCCCAAGATGATTGGATGACTGAAGATTTTGTGGAATTTGAAAGCAATCTTTCTTTTGACGAGCCTGGCACAGAAACAGGCACCTTAATTTTGGAAAAAGCTAATCCTTCCGGACTGGAGGAGCATAGCGATGAGTTGCTGATTCCTGTTCGGTTTGAAGTAGAAGAGGAAACTCCAAAAAGAACGATCGAGCTTTATTATTACAACCCCAATTTGGATAAGGATGAAGAAGGGAATGTTCTTTGTTCTAGGCAGGGATTGGTGGCAGTAGAAAGAGAGGTTCCTGCAACCGAAGCCCCGATTCAAGACACTATTAATCTTCTTTTAGAGGGTAATCTGACAGCTGAAGAAAAAGAACAAGGCCTTGATACAGAGTACCCATTGGATGGCTTTGAGTTAACAGGAGCAGCCTTAAACAATGGAGTTCTTAGTTTAGAGTTTAATGACCCTAACTACAAAACCAGCGGTGGATCTTGTCGGGTTTCTGTTTTGTGGTTTCAAATAGAAGAAACAGCCAAACAGTTTGACGTTGTCTATGAGGTTGATTATCAGCCCGATGAACTATTTCAACCCTAAAAGACTTAAAAAATTTATTTATTTTATACGGCTTCGCCGGCCAAACGTAAATCCCGGCTAAAAGCCTGGGTTTTTAGAGTAATAAAAAACTCTTGATTTTTGATCAAGAGTTTTTTGAAAGAACTTGTTTTGTATTATTTTCAATAATTGTCAAAAATACCGAAAGGTGTTTCTAGTATCACTTTATTTTTTTCCGGATCAGTGTTGGGTTCACATACTCCGAGTTCGAATAATTGAATTTTTGTTTCTTTTTCCACCTCCATTAACACTTCTTCTAATTCAGGATCATCCTCTCCCACAATGTCAATCCCGATTCCGCAGTTAAAAGATTCAAACATGGATTCCCAGTAGCCATTCGATTCGAAATTGATCATTTGGAACAGATCGGGCGGCTCCGGCATCTCTTTGTAATAAGTAATGCCCCGGCCCAGATGGCCTATCTTGGTGGCTCCGCCGCCAGTATTCATACTGATGCCGTGCAGCTTGTCAAACAGACCGCGTTCCTTTAGTTTATTAATAAGGATCTTGATCACCAGGGACCAGTTGCGGGTAGGCGAGAGAATGGCTTTACTTATGCTAATATTTGCATCCGTCGGAAGACGGGAGGCCACACGGTATCGCCCCTTGTAACGTTTGCCATATCCGACCAAATGAGGATATTTTTCGTTGTATTCGTCTGACATCAGATAAAGGCGCGCCTGAGTAGCTCCGTTGGACATCAGTCCGTAATTGTATTCATCTTCCCAGACGGCCTGGCCGAAACTGGCAAAACCGTAAATTCTGTCACCCGGTCTGATGTTTGCGCCGGTGATAAGATCTTTTTCCTGAGCCCTGGCATAAACATCAGCATTGTAGATAACCGAAGACGTTTGATTGGGCAGATCGGCTGTTTCTCCTCCCATAAAAAAGGTAAGATCAAAACCGTTGTCGCGGTAGATCTTTAATAATTCGGCCACGCGCAGGGCAATCTGTTGCATTACTTCTTCCTTGCCAACTTTAAAGGCGTTGATATCAATGATCTGGGTGAGGACGATCTTGCCAGAGACAAAGCCGCTGGCCGCTATGTCACCGAAATTCATTTCAAAAGCGTCATCCACGGCTCCGCGGATGATAGAGGTATCTCCGGTTTCTTCCATGTGTAGGAGCCGTTGTAGGAATTTACTGCCGTCTCCGTCCGGATGTTTAGTGAAAACGTAACCAGGAAATTCCGGATCGCGTTTAATGTTCACAAAGGCACCGGGAAAGTCATTGTCCACTATTCTGCTGAATATCTCCCTAACAGTTGATTTTTGGGCATCTATACCTAGTTGTCGGTAAATACTTTCGTTTGTCATATTCTTTTCCTTTCTCCTAGTTATTAACCCGCGAAAATTTGCACGGGCTATTTGGTTCTTACCAATCAGTTCTAACCGGTTTCTCTAGCCAGAACCTGGCGTTATTAATAAGGATTTGCTGGATTGAATGTTGAAACAAATCTCAGAATCTTCACTTGTTTTTCGATACAGATGAATCATTTTTTTTGTCATGGCCGCTCTCCTTTTATTAAAGAATTTCCACCACCTGTCTGCCTGATTCGTTTTTTTTCACCTTGAGTCGGTTTTCAGTAAAAAGCCTAATACATCGAGGATATAGTATATATTCCTCAGCCAAACCTCGTTTTTTGAACGATTCAAAATTTTCCTCTTCAGATACTTGATAACAAGCTTGGTCGATGATAGGTCCAGTATCTATACCGGTGTCGATAAAATGAACAGTGCAACCGTGGACTTTGACCCCGTAACGCCAAGCATCACCATAGCCATCGGTCCCGGGAAAGGCCGGCAAAAGAGCTGGATGAATGTTCATGATTCGCCACTGCCCGATCATCGTATTGATACTCTCAATGAAGTGCGGGGTACAGACTTGCATGTAGCCGGCAAGGACCAGAAGGTCAAAATCATAATTAGCCATTTCTTCCAGAAGCATTTGCTCAGTTCTGATTTTCCAACGAAAATATTCCCTTAAACCACCCTCAAACTTTTTGAAAAAGTTTTGCTCTCTCATTTTTTCTACTATACCACCATATTCGTTTATTATGTTGTATAGTATAAGATTAAAATTAATGGGCTCAATCAGCATTTTTTTACTTTGCTTGAAATTTACGGAAATTGTAGGTAAACCTTCTTTTTTTGCCCAAGCCAGTCCTTTGCTTTCAGGATTGTCTGAGCCAACAAAGGCTATTTCTGCTTCTATTTCTCCAGTTCGACATTTTTTCACTATCTCCATCATGTTCGACCCTGTTCCTGAAACCATAATTCCAATTCTTGGATTTCTTGTCATAGCAGTTCTCCTTTTTAGTTTTTTGGTATATTAATTTAAATTTTCAAAGGTCAAATAATAAAAGACCAGATTTTACCTGGTCCCTCCTTTGAAGCTGATATTACAATAAAATAATCTAAAAAGCAAGGAGTTTTATAATCAAAAAGTTTGAGCTAAAAACTGTTTCAGCTAACACAGGGGAAATCAGACTGAAAAAGAGATTGAATTAAAAAATAAAGTTAATTATTTAAAAGATAAGTGATTTGAGTTTTTTACAATTTTGGATTAGTTAGAGTCTAGAATCTAATGCAACATATTTGGTGCGAAGCACCAGAAAATTATATTTTTGTTAAGAT
>CAZWNU010000027.1:0-10575 GCA_964635515.1 uncultured Gammaproteobacteria bacterium | reverse complement strand
CTTTTGTGTAAAGGCTTTTGATTAAAAAGAGAGCTGAGGGCAAAAAAGTTGGCGGAAAAGCTCAGTTCCGCCAAAAATTCTTTTGCCTAGTTAGGGATTTGAATCTAAAAACTAGGTGCCTATTTTTCAAATTCCGACTCTCCTTTGTTCTTATTTTTGCCCACAAATCTAATAAACTCTTTGTCTATCAGGTCCAGAAAAGGGCTTTTGGTTAAAAAACGATTGTAACTATCAAACTGACTATAGCTTAAAAAAATTTTGTTTCTGGCTCGTGTCAAACTAACATAAAAAAGTCTCTTCTCTTCTTCCAGATCAGAAGACTTGTTTCTGATCGGAAATTTGTAATCATTCAAGCCAACCACAAACACATAATCAAATTCCAAGCCCTTGACTTGATGCGGAGTAACCACCGGGACCTCGCCTTTTTCCAAGGCCAGAAAGTCCACCCCTCTGTTAAAAGAAGCATAATGGATTAACTCCCTTAAAACAAAGTCCGGGGGTCGATCAGGATCATCTTTTTTTTCAAACAAATCAACTAATTGTTGAATAGATCGAAACCTTTCCTCTTTTTTGTTATCTTTTTCATAAAATCCTTTTAAGCCTGACTCTTCCCAAATATACTCCAGGATCTCGGGAGGTCTTTTCTTTTTCACTTCCTGTTGCCAGACGTTGATCAGATTAGCCAATTGAATGAATTTGGAACTATGTTTTTGAAATAGATCTTTTCTGCTTTTTTGATTCTCCCTCAGTTTCTCAATCAAAATTCCCAAAAGATCCACGGTAGCTAAAACATCATCCTTGGCATCATGAGTGGCCCTGGCCAAACCTAAGCTCTCAGCCAGACTGGTCAATTTGTAGCTATCTGATTTTAAGAGTCGGCGAGACAGATCCAAGGTATCGTAAAAATCCTTAAATTTAAATTCCAAGCCTTGTCTTTTACTATTTTCCTCCAGAATGGAAAGGTCAAATATGACATTGTGTCCCACTACCGGATCTCCGGCAATAAAATCCTTTAATTCTTGTAGAACCTCCTTGGGGTCACGACCGTTTTTTTGGAGGAATTCATCAGTCAATCCATGAACTTGAGCCGAGCTTCCTACGGATAAAGTATTTTTGACAAAAAAATGAAAATCTCGCTCCACTTTACCCTCCACAACCTCTGTAGCATAAATCTGGATCAAATCATCTTTTAGCACATTAGTACCGGTAGTTTCGGTATCCAAGACCACTAAACGACCTTTGTCCCAATTCTTTATTAAATTTTGAAAGGGTTCTTCTGAACTATAGTTTTTGAAATTCAAAAAATCCGACACTCGCAGGGACACTGCCCCCCCTTGTTCTCTTATTTTTTTAATAGTAACCGGGCCGATGTTTCTAGCCGGTCTCTTTATAACCCGGTAAGCGCTTTCCAGGTCAAATTTGTTGAATATTATCTTTAAATAAGCATAGACATCTTTGATCTCCTGCTTTCGGAAAAACTCATACTTGTCTACTGTAATGTGTGATATATTTTTTTGTTTAAAAACATCCGCCACCTCCTTGATCAAATAATTAGTACGCGACAGGACTGATATTTTAGCCCCAGGCTCTCTATTTCTGATATCCTTGATAGTAGACACCACCCAATCGATCTCTTCTCTAAAATTATATCCTTGAAAAACCTGGATGCATTCTTTGTCCTGATCTCTGTGAGAATCAAAGGAACTTATCTCCTTGGTGACAGGGTTATTAAAACTCTTTAAAAAAGATTTAATGGCTTTTAAAACATTTTGATTGAATCTGTAATTGGTTTCTAAATAAAAATCTTTGTATTCCGGAAAATGGTGCTTGACTAAGTTCGTTATAAAAAAAGGCCTGGATCCTCTCCAGGTATAGATAGTCTGATCCAGATCTCCGACAAAAGAAACATTGCGATGAGTCTTGGCCAATTCTTTGACCACTAAATATTCGGACAGGTGGGTATCTTGAAACTCATCTACTTGAATAAACCTAAATCTCTGAGACCACTTCTTCCTGATCTTCTCATTTGTACACAAAATTTGTACTGTTAAAAAAACAAGTTCATTAAAGTCCAGAGCGTTCTGTTCTTCCAGAGATTGGCGATACTCTTCCCCTATCTCAATCAAGGTCGGGTCAATTCGATACTCTTTTACCTGACATCCGATCTTCTTTTCCAGTTCATTCATACGGTGGTCATACAGTTTAGATAGTATTCTCCGCGGAGAGTTGTTGTTTCTATCAGATAAGTTAAAAAATTCCGGGTACTTGTCTAAAATAGCCTCCAAAACCTCGCTACTCTCCTCCTCGTCAAAAATAATAAAATCAGAGGCCACCCCGGCCTCTTCGGCTTCGGCTCGGACAAAATAGGAACAAAAACCGTGAAAAGTTTTGATAACCAGGTTGTCCAGAATCTCTTTGGAGTCTATCCTTTCTTTCAACTTGCTCTTCATCTCCTCAGTCGCCCTATTAGTAAAGGTCAAGCACAAAATTTCTTCGGGTTTTACTCCTGAGTCCAGGGCCCGAACCACCCTCTCGGTCAAGACAGTGGTCTTCCCCGTGCCTACCGGGGCTGAAACCAGATAAACACCTTGGATATTGTCTACAATTTTTTTTTGTAATTCATTAAAATCCATAATCAAATTTGTGTTTTTTTAATTCTTTTCTAAAACGCCCATGCTCAGGAATGGTTCGGGAAACCAAATCCCAAAATCTAGGAGAGTGATTAAACTCTTGCAAGTGGCATAGCTCGTGCACTATTATATAATCTCTTAAGTGTTCTGGCAAATCCACTACCTTGTAATTGAAGTTCAAATTGCCCTTGCCAGAACAACTCCCCCAACGGGTTTTCTGTTTACGGATGAATACCCGCCCCAAAGAAAAGTTATAGAATTGATTAAAGTAATCCAATCTTTGGATAATTATTTCTCTGGCCCTCTCTTTGTTTTCCAAATAGTCCTTGTGAACAAGGGAGCTGGGAGAAGTGTGAGAATTCTTAGGCATGCCCCCTTGTTCATAGATCCAATCCTGATATTTTCCCAGAATTTTCTTGACTCTTTTTGGACTTAAAAAAAAAGGAGCCGTTACTACCACCTCACCGGTTTTGTAAACGGCTATCTTTAAATTCCTTGATCTTCGGTTCTTCTTTAAACTGTAAAAAACCTTTCTATCTTTAATAATCAAAAAATTTTCTGAATCCATTAGTTCAGATATTAAAAAACTTATTTAAAAATAAAGGGTAAATTTTAAGGCAAACTAATAGATCAATCCAGTTCTTTCAGAATCTTGGATAATTCTATTATGGCCACTCCGGTCACCTCGTCAGCTGCTCCGTAATAAATATACAGGTTTTTGCCAATAGTCTCAGCTCCACAGGGAAAGACCACATTGGGCACGATTCCTTTTTTCTCGTGCTCGGCCAGGGGTTCAAAAATGGGGTAATCAATCCTGCTTTTTATCTTGCTGGGATCCTTAAGTTCCAAAAGCATGGCTCCTACCCGATAAATAGAATCTTTTTCCGAGACTCCGTGATAAATCATCAACCACCCCTTCTTGGTCTTTATGGGAGGGGTAGAGAGGCCCACTCTCTTGCCGTCCCACCTCCCCTTTCTGGGTTTGACTAAGTCGGTGTTTTCCAATTCACTTCTATCCTTAAAATCCAAAGTCTTGGTAAATGAAACATCAATGCTGTTCTGTAACCTGTGGAAAATTACATACTTGCCTTTTATCTTCTCATCCAAAATACAAGCATCTTTATCATCGCTACCTGGAGGTGAGATCAATCTGGGCTGGGACCAGTTCCACTTTTTATTCAAAAAATCTTTAACCGCTATATCGGTCATTGCCACTTGCGGTGGCTCTACACCGTTAAATGCGGTGTAAAGCATGTAAATACGGTCACCGATTTTGGTTAAACGCGGATCTTCACAGCCAGAATTACCGTTCTCTATTTTTTTATGCTCAAACTCCTCTCTCGGGGTATAAACCGGGTAATCAAGTCTTTCATCTATATTAACACCGTCTTTACTTCTGGCATAGCCGAAAACAGAGGTATTGTCTTCGGACATGGCCCGATAGATCAAATGGATCTGATTCTTTAACTTCACAGTCCCGGGATTAAAAACAGCCTTACTCTCCCAGGGGTTCTCTTTTATGGGTTTAAGTATAGGACCTCCTGGAACCCGCCTAAACTTAATCGGCTGAAAACAAGGCTTGGCCATTTCTTTTAAAAGTCTTTTCAAGTCAAAACTGGCCAGGCAACAACTGGTATCGGCCGCTCCATAGTAAAGATGGAGTTCTTTCTTGTCAACCAAAGCGCCACTGGGAAAAACAATGTTGGCAACCTCTCCCTTTAGCTCATATTCCTCTTCCGGATTTATTAATGTGGTCCTGGTTTTGCCGATTACCTTGAGAGGGTTTTTTAAATCCAACAAGACGGCCTCAACCCCAAAAGATGGATTAGGGCTAAAATAGTTTTTTATGTAAGAATAAAGAACCAGCCAACCCTTAGAGGTCTTAACCGGAGGAGCACCCACCTCCACTTGATCATTAGGCCTTCTCTGAAGAGGCAAGGTATAATTATTGATTTCGGTCTTCCATTTGTTCCAGTGATCCTCGTTCCAAATATCACTCTCCTTATCAAATTTTACCAAACATATCTTGGAAGGGGGGATGTCTGTATCCACAGTCAAAATACCCCAGAACTTACCTCCTATTTTTTCCGGAAAAAGACTCATAGCCTTAGAGTTGAAAGGAGTGACCAATCTTTTCTTCTCTATGGTCTCCAAATCCCTGGAAATGGCCACCGCTATCTTAATGCCGCTGGGAATAAAAGGATAATCGGAAATGGCGGTATAAAATATATAATACTTACCTCCTACCTTGGTTATCCTGGGATCCTCGCACCCGAACTTTTCCCAAGCAAATTCTGGTCTGATAAACTGCTCTCTGGAAGTAAAATTGATTCCATCCTTACTTTTAGCCCGACCAACAGTAGAAAGCTTCATATCGGTCCCGGCATGATGAATATCAGGTGATAAAGCACGATAAAATAAATGGATCTCATTCTCATGTTCAATAGGGCAACCATTAAAACTGGAAACAGCTTCCCAACTGTTATCATGATCCGGGGACAATAAAGGATTCTGGGGATGACGTTTAGCTATAAGCATATTTTTAAATTATTATTAACTTATTTCAAAATGACCTTTTTAAGTTTCGGTTTGTTAGAAGAAAGAATTTGTTTCAAAAAATAGTCCATCTCAGTGGTGGCCACACAGGTAAATTTATCAGCTCCGCCGTAGTAAACAAAAAGTTGTCCGTCATGAACTGTGGCTCCGCAAGGATAAACAACTCCTGCCTTGTGTCCGTTATTCTCATACCATTCAATAGGCTCTACTATAGGCTCACTGGTTCTGCAAATAACCTTAGTGGGGTCATTCAGCTCCAGAAGCATAGCACCGATCTTGTACCTGCCAGGATCCTGTCTGCCCACCGCCTGATAAATAGCCAACCAGCCATGTTCGGTTTTGATCGGAGAAGGTCCTATCCCCACTTTTTTACTATCCCACATCAGGGGCCTGGGTGGTATGATATATTCATTCTTCAAAAATACAGTCTCTCCATCAAAATCGTCCAGACTATCGACATAGTCCACTAAAATATTAGGATAAATCCGATGGTAGATTACATATTTACCATTGATCTTTTCCGGTAAGATGCAAGCGTTCTTATCTACCACCCCGGGCTGAGAAATTAACACCGGCTGAGTCCAGTTCTCATATTTTTTCTGGTGAAAATCATCAACACTGATAGAGCTAAGAGCAACACGAGGCGGATTGGCTCCGTCATAGGCTACATAGGTTAGATAATATCTACCTTCTATTTCTATAATCCGAGCATCTTCGCAACCACCACAACCGCCGCCTGACATATATTTCAAAGCGCTTTTGGGGTCTATGGGATGCCCCACACCCTCAAAACCGGCGCGAGGAAAATATACAGGATTATCACGGATCTTCTCTATATCCACACCATTGGAAGTTTCAGCGCAACCCAAAACAGAAAGAGGATCCTTTCCTATGGCTCGATAAAGAACATAGGTCTTACCTCTTTTTCTCATGGCGGTGGGATTGAAAGTAGAGTCGCAATCCCATTTATTTCCGGTTCGAGGCTCAACTATGGGATTCTTCTTGCTCTTTTTTATCTGAGGGCTTACATGTTCAGGTTCAGCCTCTTCCGCCTCCTTCTTCTCTTCCTTGCTCAAAAACCACACTTGAGGTAAAAAGACAGAAACAAATTCTCCACTATCATCCTGCCAGTAAGAAACAATTCTTTTTCTTAGAGAGGTAACTCCTACCGGAAATAAACTTTTGTTTTTAAACTCTTTTTCTGTACTTTGACGCCAAATCGGAGACCTGCTTCTCCATATGATTTTTTTGGGATCATTTTTACTAAAGAGAGCCACTCCTAAAGAGTAGTTTTCCTTTTTATCCCAGGCGTAATAAACCAAAACAATTCCTTCGCTCCTCAAGAAAACTTGGGCCGGAGCAATTTTGTAACTATCAAAACCTCTTTTTCTGGTTTTCAAAATTATACTTCTGGACTTATTCCATTTTTTCAGATCATAGGAAAAAGCTACTTTTATATTCTTTTCTCCGAAATACATTACATATTGATCATCATGAAGAAAGTCGGATACCACCACTCCCCTCTCTTTTATGTCAGGAAAAACAAAATTTTCCTTCCATCTGACCAGGTCTTTAGATAAAGCTCCGTGAGTATTTTTTAAACCCCCTTTACTTCTTTTGTAAAAAAGAAAGTATTTTTCCGGCCCGATCTTGCTGATATGAAAATCGGAGCAAGCTGAGAGGTCAACTTTTCTTTTAAATATTCCTTTTCTAAAAAGAGTGGGCTTTTTAGGATTAGGTGAAAAACTTTGACCATTGGTACTGGTGACCAGTTTGAAAATGTTTACTCCCCCTTTCTTCTCTATATAAAAAAGGAGGTTTTTGATACCAAATTGAAATACCCCCAAACCCCTCAAAGGTAGGGAATTCTTTTTACTTTGAGACATATTTTCCTTTTAAAAACTTAAAGATTAAGACTTATGTAATATAATATTATTTTACCAAAAAAAACAAATCTAGACAATCAAAAGTTTTAAAAATTCGCCAATATTATAATTTGGGTCATTGTCTGCAACATATATCAAAACTTCTTGCGGAATAAGCCACCAAACTCTTTACTTTTTTGCCAAAAAATGGTAATTTAAATTGATTTTTGTTCTTAAACAATTAAACCAAAGAGGAGGATAAGATGAGAGAATATGACTACAGAATCTGGGAAAAACTGCCCTTTACCGGATTTGATCGGGAAGTTTTGGACGAGAAAAAGAGGGGCTGGTGTGAGTATGCTCAAAAAATTTTGGAAGAGATAGAAAACAAAAATGTGGCCTTGATAGCCGACACCTCGGCCGGCAAAACCGTAATTGCCGCCCTGTCCATCCTGGCCTCTGATTACAAAACACTTTTCTTAGCCCCTACCAGAAACCTCTGTGATCAACACCAAGAATTGTTCCAAAAAATCACCGGAGGCATGAACACCAAAGTCATCACCGGACTAACCTCTTCAAAGAAGAAAATTTGGAATGATGACTGCAAGGTGATTTTTTCCACTCCCCACATGGCCTTACAAGACATAAAAAAAGGAGTTTTGGAACTAAATAATTTTAACCTGATCATAATAGACGAATTCCATAAAACTGCCGGGGATTATCCTTACACCAAAATAACAAAACAGAGTCAGTCCAGGATTTTAGCTTTGTCAGCCTCGCCCGGGGATAGCCAAGAAAGAATAAACCAACTGGAGAGAGACTGCCGGATAGAGGCCTGGATAGTCGCGGAAATAGATACGCCCCGGAAAATAAAAAACCTGGTGACTGCTGAAGCGGACGAAGCCATTTTGACGGTGTCAAAACACTTTGACTCTATGTTAAAGAAAGTTCTGAAGGAAATAAATGATCTTCTGCCCAACCTAAAAATAGATCCTGGAAAAAAACATTTGTTTAGTTTTAAAGAAAGCAAAGAATGGGAAGAAAGTATAGGCAATCTAAGTAAGGAGTGGGAAAGAAGATCGGCTAAATTTCTAATAGCTAAATACATCAAGTTGTATCATTCATACAACACGATCATTGGAGAGGGTTATGCTTCTTTTCTTGATTACACCGAGAAACTAAAAAAACAAAAGAGTAAGTCAGCGGATAATATTTTAGCCGAAAAGGATTTCCTTAAAATAGTGCGGATCGCCAAGAAGGAAATAAACAACCACCCTAAAGCCCTGATGTTGTTAAAAATACTCCACCAATGGCTTGACCTGAAAAAAAACGCGGTTGTCTTTGTCAACCAGAGAGCAACTGGAGAGTACTTAAAGTCTCTCCTGAATCTGCACTTCATTAAAACTGAAAACATTTTCGGAGGGGGAGGGAAGGTCAACTTAAAAAAGCAACAGAAAGCTCTCTCAGATATTGCCGAGGGGAATTTGAATGTTCTTGTTTCCACCTCAGTCATTGAAGAGGGTATTTCAGTTCCCGAGGTTGACATGATCATAAATTACTCTCCCTCTTCTACAGGTGTCAGCTCCAAACAAAGGAACGGCCGAACCGCAAGGTTGAAAAAAGGCAATATCGTCAACTTAATTCTGAAGCACCCCTTGGATGAAATAAGTCATTGGTCCGGCCAGGCCAAAGTCAAAAAAGGAGAAAAGTCATTACAGAGACACCTGGAGAAAAAAAAGAACCAAATCCAACTTAGTCTTTTTCCGGAGGAGGAGATATGAAAAAGAAAATAAAAAAACCTACAAAGGAATGGTTTATTTACCCCCTGAACAGTGAGACCAATGAAGTCATAGCCAGGGAGTTGGCCAAAACCATAGAAATAGACGAGGTGGAAACAGAGAGAGGGTGGATGTTTCGTTGCTCCTATAGTCACATCAACGCCTTCCTGAAAGCTACCGCCCACTTCAACCTTCAATTTAAGGTTTTCAGAAGAAGAAAGACCAGCCACAAGATTGAAGAGTGGAAATTCTGTCACAAAAAAAGGGTCAGAAGAAGTAAAAAATTCCAAAAGGCCCGAAAAGAAATAGAAAAAAAGAAATAGTTCTTTTGAAAAATTAAAAATAAGCGAGATTATCCAGATCTCGCTTTTCTTTTTTAGCTGAATTTCAAATTAATTAAAAACCCTTGATTTAAAAAAACATCAAGGGTTTTGCCGATTTTTACGGCTGAGGGCAATAAGATATTTCTTGCCCCTCGCGTTTCATGACCTGGAGAGCGATTGGGACGAGTTCCGGATCTAATTTTCGACCCGCCTCCTCGACCAATCTTTCCAGGGCTGCTTCCTTGGAAATCTGGGGATAATTATAGCACCTCCCGTATACCAAAGAATCATAGTTGTTAAGGATACTTAACATGCGGTTGAAGAAGGGAATGCTTTTTCCTATCACCCCAAAACACCCCCAACCATCGTAGCTCTCGTGGTGAAACAGAATTAAGTCTTTTATATGACTTAATTCCGGATGAGCTTCTGCCACGAGGTTACCCAGAAGGCAATGCCGCCTTTGCGAATTCATCTGATCCTCAGACTTGGTGATCAGTTTTCCAAGATCGTGGAAGTTGCACAAAAAATACAGTGTGTAAACATCTTCTTCCTTGTCCATTTTTACCGACCCAGGAAACTCGTTGAGCCAAATCCGACTCATCTCCTGGAGGCGGAAACCATGACCCGGAAAAAGGTCGTTTAGGTCTTCAAGGATATGTATCAACGATTTGCCAGCTAGCCTGTTCACTTCATTTAACTCATCTGGTTTAAAATTGTTCAAGGGACCCCTCCTTTCTCTTTTTGGATTTAGTTAAAAAATTTTTTAGACTCTAACTATTATAAGAATAAAAAGTTTTTTTGTACAGCACATGTGTAATTTACAGAAAAGGATTAAAAAGTAGTTGGGTAAAAAAAGTCGCGTAGTAAACTTCACTACGCGACCAGTACTTTTGAACGGAGCAACGGCAGGGGTTATATCTCCTGAAAAACAACCCCTACTTTTCCTTTTCCATTACTAATTTTCAATTCCCGCTCGGGCGTTTGGTAGCCCAGGGCGACGTCAATAGAGATTAAAACCACCTTTATTCCTTTGTGGGTGGTTTTCTCCTCAACCTTTACGTCCCCTACCACTTTTCGGCCGAAACGATCTTTGGTCAGACCATAAAAATTCCGTTGAACGATTATGCCTCCCACGACTGCGGAGGATCTCCAATGTCCAGGAATTGGAACGGTTCTCTCCGGCCCCCCAGCCTCATGGGGTTCAATGTACCTCATGTAAGATCCCGGTTTAGGGACCTTTACCAGACAGTTTCGGACACAGTCTTCTACCTCTCTGTACGTAGCCGCCATTTTCCTTCTCCTCTTCTTGGTTGTTGTTATTTTGGTTTTAAAAAAAAGAAAAAAGATTAATGTTTTTTAAAGATCGTAATTCTATACACTAACATAAATCCTCTTTTATGTCAACCCCAAAATATGTTTGTCC
>CAZWNU010000026.1:0-11912 GCA_964635515.1 uncultured Gammaproteobacteria bacterium | reverse complement strand
GGCAAATTAATTCTTCCTTGATTATCAAATTCCACCTCCACTGCTCCGGCTAACATATGCCTGGCAAAAGCTCTGGCCTTGGATTGGCTAATAGGTAGCTCGGCAAATCTTTGAGCCATTTCCTTCCATTTATCCTTGGGATATAAAAAAAGGCAGTTATCTACTCCTTTGGTAACAACCGCCCCTTTTTTTAACATAACACGAAACTTGGCTGGAATAGCCATTCTGCCTTTTGTGTCTAGATTATGATTGTATTCTCCTATAAACATAATATCAATTAAGATTTCTGGGGGTTCTCCACAATTCACCACTTTTCACCTACTTTATTTAATTATACACCACTTATCTATATTATTCAACCATTTTTACCCCCTATTGATATAACTAATATAAGGCAAAAAAACAAAAAAACCCCACCTATTATAGTGTGGGGAAAAATAGTGCCCTTCTTGTTTGTGGATAACTTTTAAAATAAGTTATCCACAACTATTACACAAAAAGCTATTTTTTTTCAGTAATAGAGGGCTCTTTGTTGTATTCGGGAAAAACTATAGAGAATCCATCTTTTTTCAAAACCAAATCATCCCTTTTCCGACCCGAATTATCCAGGGCAACCAAATCTATGCCCAGGGCGTAACCCAGGGTATTGGCTGTTGCGACACCGATTCGAAGACCTGTAAAAACTTCTCCTGTGGCAACAACTTGAATTCCCTTAATTTCAGACAGATTAAGGTTGAGCTCTTTTAGAATAATTGAGATTTGATCAAGTAACTCTTCTGACTGCCTACGCTCGGCCGGAACGTCTCTCTTTTTTACTACCTGACCACCTTTTTTAACCTTAATGCTTAAGTAAGAGTTATGTGAAGTATCAATAAATAAAATCATAATAAAGATTATAGCACGATTGTCTACTCCTAGAAACTTATTCTGAATATACTTGAACCAATTCCTGTACAATATTTTCCCAAGAATACTCTTGAGAAGCCCTTAGCTTGTTTTTCTCGCCTAGCTCCTTGGCTAAATCTGGCCTCTCTAATATATATTTCAGTTTTTCTCTCAGATCCTTATAATTCTTATTCTCGAAAAACACCGCTCCGTCAGCCAAAGCTTCCTTGTTTTCCTTAATGTCACTAGAAACAACCGGCAGGCTGTAAGACATGGATTCAAGCAGGGCTATGGACAGACCTTCTGATTCTGAAGGTTGTGCAAAAGCGTAGGCATTGGTGAAAAGCTCTTTAAGAACGACTCCTGACTGCACTCCTGTAAGAATTATTCTTTTGTCATCCTTTGCAAGCTCTTTTACCTCCGCAACATAGTCATCAGTATTAGCACTATCACCGACGATCACCAATTTTTTGTCAGTATCCAGGCCCTTAAAAGCCTTAATAAGATAATGAATTCCTTTATGTCTGACCAAGCGAGAAACACTTAAAATATAATCCTTCTCTCCCAAGCCCCAATTTTTATTGATACTGTCAGGAGGAAAAAAAGAGGCCGGGGGAACCCCATTGGGAATATAGTGGGCGTCTCGGCCATACTTTTCCTTAACATATGTCTTTAATACCTTGGAAACCACTACTATTTCATCAGAATATTTAACACAGACCCTCTCTCCTATTTTCAAAGACAACCTGGCCAGCCTGCCCCATTTCTGATGATGGTAGCACTGAGAATGAAAAGTGGCTACAACCTTAGTCCTGGGCTTGAAAAGTTTTACTAACCAAAGCCAGAAGCAAGGACCTATGGAATGGAAGTGTACCACATCTACTTTTCTCTTAAAAATTACATGTAAACAAGCAAAAAAGGTGTGACTAATAGCATCCAAGTGCTTGGTAGGCAGACTAGGTAGTGGTATAAGACGGACCCTTTTATACTCTTTCAACTTCCTAGAGGTATAATTGAATCTGGTATAAACAAAAACTTCATGACCCTGTCTGGCTAAGCAAGAGGACAGATCCTCTACATGCTTCTCCACTCCTCCACTGATTGAGGGTATACCTTTTTGTCCGATTAAATATATTTTCATATTATTTTATCTTCTTGTAATGATGACCGGGTTATCATAGACATATTCTTCTTCTATAACAGCGATTATAAAAAATTCGCTTCTATAGTGGATGTCAGCCCAGTTATCTCCGATCTTAATATCTCCATCATCCCCAAAATTATATCCACTGATGTACAGAACTCCCATCGTCCTATCCTCGCTTCTTACGTGCTCCACGGTCCTGCTTATTCTATCTATTCTTACGGGCCCGAAATTGAACTCATTACTACTTTTACCTCCCACCTCGACTGAAACATATCCAAAGTAATAATCATCCTGAATATCTATTCTGATTTCTTGACCTTCCTCTGTAGGGTAAACCCCAAGAACTCTAACATCAGGATCAATCACGGTTCTGTTCTCGTCAGCATATTTATAAGTTATGTTGTTTTCCCTGGAATTCAAGGAAAACCCATGGCCAACAATAGTCAAAACCCTATTATCCATATTAATGGACGCTCTGGTTATATGTGGCTCTACATCCAAGCTAAACTCTTCTCCACTGCTCCACCTGTCATACTGAAGGTCAATATGAGAGTCGGATCCGGATAGTCCCGGTGGCGCCTCCACATAAATAATGGCCCTGTTTCCCTGTCTTAACATCTGTATCGGATCTTTGCTAACCATCTTATCATCACCTAAATAGAAATTAACCCTGGTCAATTCAATCCTGTTGCCAACTCCTGTAGCCTCTATAATAACCTCCTCTCCTGCTTCAATATTTTCAGGACTTACCTCGACAATGGAGGGA
Source organism: uncultured Gammaproteobacteria bacterium (assembly GCA_964635515.1). Lineage (GTDB taxonomy): Bacteria > Patescibacteriota > Patescibacteriia > Patescibacteriales > JAGXOH01 > CAZNAQ01. Next base: position 9,114 of record CAZWNU010000026.1, on the reverse strand, counting down.
ATTATTTCCATTGGTCTGGAGTTAGATCTCTCCCCGTTAACAATGATATCAACATAGCCACTCTGGGCTCCTTCGGGAACTTCAACGCTAATAGTGTTTCCTCTTCTGTCCAGATTCTCACTGGAAAAAGGAACCGATATTCTCTCCTCCAAGCCCTGAAACTCCACCTTCATATCTCCACTGACCGCAGTAAAACCTTCCCCGCTCAAATTAATTTCTCTTCCCACCTTTGAGGCTGGAATGTTATCACTATCAGAACTAATCTGCCTACTCCTAGAGGCACTAATAGTCTCAAGTCTGGGCTTGGCTTTGTAGCTCAAAGCTTTCTCTTTATTGCTGATATTCCTACCTGATTCTACCACAATATCCAGTTCATTTATGTCGCTGGGAGTCTCTACTTCTATTATAACCTCGTTTTCTTCTGCGAAAATAACGTTTGCCCTTTCCCTTGATACTAAATTATCACTATTATATTCATAAACATTAATTTCACTTTCGTCCACTTCTTCTTCATCCTTTTTATAGAAATGCACCCTAGGCGAATCAGCGATTCCGGTTCCATAGATCCTAATCTTGTCACCGACTTGCTCAAAACCTTTCTCACTCCATTCCGATCTGTTTATCCTGGGCCTGATACCGTAAGAAAAGTTCCCAGACTCCTTCTTCAGAGACTCTCCCTCTTTGTTTTCAAAATAAGTGACTAAGTTCATTCTTCCTCTAACAACATTAGCCGGAATCTCAAAAGTGGCGCTTTTCAATCTAGAATCGGTATGTAAATAATCCAACTCTCTTTTCTTGCTCTCCCCTTCAGAATTGACAACATCTACTACCAATTTAGTCTTACCATTTTCTGGAATGAATCCATCACCATAAACAGTCAAGTTGCTCCCCCCTCGTACCAAAACCGGGGAAAGACCTTCTATTTGAGGATTCAATTGGTAATCAAACTCCCCTATGAAACTACCAGCGACATAAACTTTGCCTATGCCGGAAAAGGTCCCTTCTTTCATTTCAAAAACTGGCCTGGAACCTCTTTCCATTTCCTTAGGATTTGTTATCAAAGTAGATATCTCTCCATTGCTTCTATCATAATAAGGTAACTCTATTTCAATATCTTCCTTCTCAAAAAAACCAAAATTAGTTAAACGCAGAGTCTCTGTGTCCCCGGTGCTGCCGCTAACACTGTTAGTCTGCAACCCTATACTCTTCTCAAACAAACGAATCCCGTCCAAGTTTAAGGTAGCGCCTTCAGGCATGTTATTGTAACCAATGAACAATATAGCCTCCTCACTGGTTGAATTCGGAGTAAACTCAAGTAATCGCTCCTCCCAATCCGTACCTATCTGCGGAAATTCAGGCTCGGTGATGGAGGTATAATCTTCACCATCATGTCCCTGAATAAATATGAACAACTCCATATCCTCGCTTGCTTTAGCTGAGAAGCTTAGATAATAAGTTTGACCCTCCTCCGCTCTGAAATTATTATTTTCATTATCAGAGATCAAGGCGGCTAAATTGTTCTCATCTTGCAAAACCCCCTCAGCTGTAACAGCCCCTGAATAAGGACCGTTTTTAAAAGCGGAGGTCTCATAAGAACGGTGAAAATTATAATTCCTTTCATTTCCCGACTCTCTCCAATTAACCCAATATTTCCCTAGGTCAGATTCAAAATTACCCCCCTTGATAAGATTGTCAACTGCCAAGGCCCTATTATGATCTTGATTTGAAAAATTAGGTAGGACCATCATGGTGCCAAGCAAGAACACAAAAGCGCTCCACTTGGACAATTGCTTTAACCCCCTCCTTCTTTTTCTTGTGTTTAAAAACATAGTTTTTAATTAATTAATTAATCTCAAATCCTAAACTATAATCAAGGCCGGAGACTTCACCGATAACCCTAATATCGGTTCTGCTCGGCAAAACAGAAGGAACTTCCAAAATTCTGTTGAACCTTCCTTGGTCGTTGGTATGAGCGTAAAAAGTCTTACCGGCGAACTCTATTCTAACTCTTTCCCTGACTTCAAACCCCCCTCCTCGCAAGGATATTTGAGATCCTGGAGCGGCCTTGTTTTTATCAATACTCAGAAACAAGGACTCTTGAGGCCTATGATCAGGTTCGGTAGCTTCTTGATGACCCAGAAATTCCAGATCCTCATCCATAACCACTATATTGGAAATATTAAAACCTACCACTCTCTCCCCCTTCGGGGTGTCAATAGCTTGAATTCCCATCAACCAACTCCCTTCTAAAATATCGTCAGTAAACTTCCAATTAACCGGCTCAAAACTGTGTTTGTCAATTTTAACTATCCCTACTCCGTCGGAAAAATATAAATGACGACCGTCATGAGAAGGAACAACATCGTAACCAAAAGGGGCTATATGTTCGAATTCTCTGATTAAATCTCCAGCGAAATTAAAGGCCTTAATACTTCTGTCATCAACCACGTATATCAAGCTCAACTCTCTATCATTGAATATTTGCCTAATATCGTTCTCGTGTGTCAATTCCAACTCAATATTTCCTACATACTCCCTTTTATTAGTATTAAATATATTTATTTCTCCGTCTTTAACATTAAAAATATACTTACCTGAAGGGGAAAAGGAGATATTTTCTGCCACCTTATTGTGAACATCAAAACTGTTGATGACTTGAAGTTGATCATTCCAAACTTTGACTCCGTTAATACCTATGGTGACCAAGCGATCATTGACCTCGGTCAAACCTTGGAACCAGTCCCAGGCATTATCCCTCAATTTCACTTCTTTTCTAGGAACCAGAGGATTTGAAATGTCATACTTATAAAGATATCTGCCGTCAATCAGATATACATATAAACGATTATTCTTTTTTTCAAATTTTAAATCGTTAAACCTAGGGTGATCATAGAAAGTAGAGATAAGATTGGCTTTTTTGACCAAACCCTCTTCTTCTAACTTGAAAAGCTCAAAGGAGCCGGTGTTCACCGTGCCTACATAAACATCACCCTGGTACTCAACTGCCTCCCCGCTATAATAAGGTTTCACCCGGTCAGCTGACGAAGCGGTGAAAGACAAGCAGGCTACTCCCACCAAAGCTAAAATTAAAACAGTAAAAACAAGACCCCTCCTCTTCTTTAACAGTTGTGTAGAAAATTTTCTCATATTCTTTTTCTTAAATTTAAATTATAAATATTTATTAAATCTTTGTAATATTTATCCGGGTTATTCTCTTTTTTTATCTGGGCGGAGATGTTCTCGCCCAAATAACTGAATTTTAAGGGTTTTTCTTTAATTTCAGCTACTATCTGACTCAACTTCTCAACATCTCCTGGCTCGTATAAAAGACCGGAAAAGCGATTTTTAACCAATTCAGAAATTCCACCAATATTAACACATACTAAAATTTTTGTCAAGTATCCAGCTTCTAAAATGCTGTAGGGATAATTTTCCTGCCACCTTGAAGGAAAAACCACCGCACGAGCCGACTTTATATACCTAAACAAGCTTTTCTTCTCCTGATGTCCCAGAAAAAAAACCTTCTCTTCCAAGCCCCTCTTCTTACTCAATTCTTCCAAATCGGATCTCTGAGGTCCGTCCCCCAATATTAATAATCGAGGCCGGTTTACCAAAAGAGACCAAGCCTCCAGGATATCCTCTACGCCCTTTTCCGGAGACAAACGGCCGAAATATAAAAAATAATCTTCATCTCCCACCTCTTCCGGGGAAGGCAAATCATCCAGCAAAGGATTGGGGACCACCCGAATATCTCCCCTAAAATCAAACTCCTTGAATTTGTCTGCCAGAAATCTACTGGGTGAGATAAAAATATCCACCTGCCTCCAAAAACCAAAAATATAATGAAAGTAAGCCTCAAGGGTGCAAATAAGGCTTTTGAAATAAGAATCTTTAACACACCTATCCAGAAAACACCTGTAATATCTTCTGGGTTTACTTCTTTCCCAAATTCGGCCCCTGACAAAGAGGTTGTAGTTGGGGCAAATCAGCTTATAATCATGCAAGGTCATTACCACCGGAATTTTATTCTTTTTCAGCTCTCTCAAAATCGAGGGGCTTAAATGATGATAAATATTATGGACATGGGCCACTTCGGGTTGAAAATCATTGATCAACCTTCTGATCTTTCTCTTAGCTTCTAGGTTATAAAAAAATCTGGATACTATTTTTAATTTATCCTTTAAGGAATGCTTTTGTTCAAGTTCATAATAACTGACAAAATAATCTTGCCACTTATTGGGTATGGTTTTAGGATGGTTTGTGGCAAAATAAGCCACTTGGTGGCCTTTCTCCTCCAATATTTTACCTGTGTCAAAATAACACCTCTCCACTCCGCCTCGGTGATAATGAAAATTGTTTATCTGCAAGATCCTCATAATCTACTAAATATTTAATTTATTTTTTAATGCTTTTTATCTTGTTTTTAGCTATCCAAGGAATTATTCTATACCAATTCTTCTTCATCTCCCCTCTTAGCGTGCAAATTGTCCAGGCTTCTTTTGCCTCCCCTTTCCTGATCCTTTCTCTAAGTTCTTGGGATTGGGCAGAGTCCCAGATTCGGCTTAAGCTATCTTGCTTCAAGTTCCCCATTTTAAAATTGATCAAATTACCGGGAAAAACATCACCGTTGACATCAACAAATAGAGAATCAAAGCCGGCTCCCGTGGGCAAGAGCCTTTCTCCTGTGGTGGCAAAATGCTTAAGACCATGATTGAAATAAGCTCTAAGCCACTTTTTAGGTCGACGACCTTTTAATTCTTTGATGATTATTTTATCTAATTGCTCTTGTATTTCCGGTAAGAGAGTAATCTTATTACCGTCCTTTTGAAAATATATATCAGAATTCTGGACCAAGGACAAAGAAAACTCCCACCCCTTTTCCTGGGCCAGATCATAAACATATTCCAAGTCTTGAGCGTTCTCATCCATAATAGTGAAACCAACTCCCAAGTCGGTAACTCCGATTTTTTCTAGCTCTTCCAAGCAAGAGGTGGCCTTATCATACATTCCGTCCACACCCCTGATTCTATCATGGTTTTCCCTGCTTCCATCCAGGGACACTCTGACCCCCACTTTAGGATCCAGCGATAAAATTTGGAGCATAGCTTTCCTAATCATTTCAATGGCATAGCCATTACTGGATATGATTATATTAGCCCTAGGATGATTCTTTTTTATAAACTTGATTATCTCTGGCAGTTCCGGATTTAAAAAAGGCTCGCCTCCGGATAGGTTAATATATTTTAGATCTCCATCCAGATTAGCCAAAGTCTCTAAAGATAAATTCCGACCCTGGGGCTGTCTCCAGATATTGCACATCTGACACCTGGCATTACAGTTGTAGGTAACAGCTATAGTGGCGCTTTCGGGATGATATTTTTCAGAAAAAAATGACTTAAACTTTCCCCGGAAAGTGATCCTTGCCAAGGAGATCCTCAAGTTATACATAAACCTGACCAAAGACCGAGAAATTTTTTTCTCAGCTAAATTTTTTTGAAAAAATCGATCCACACCATCCCTATCCATCTTAAGTCTGAATAAAGATCCTGTACCGCCCGAGGAGGCTCCGTGATGATGATAAGCTTGGGATAAGGGATAATAGACCACCTTAAAACCCTTTTTCCTAACTCGGAAACAAAAATCAAAATCCTCCCCGCCCAGAAAATATTTACCATCCATACCGCCAAGCTCCCTCATGGTGTCTCTTTTGCTCAGAAAACAAGCTCCGGTTATCCAATCTACATCCTGAATTTCCTCTGTTTTAACCTTTTTCAAAAAAGTTTGTCCGGTAATGGTGCTCCCCGGAATTATTTTAAACAAACGACTGATTCGTAGAAACTCACGCCACAGAGAGGGAAATTTGCCAAAACTTATCTGCCATCTGCCGTCCGGAAAATTGATTTTAGGACCGATCACGCCCACTTCTTTATTGTTCCTAAGATATCCTAGCATCTTACTGACAGCCTTATCGGCAATAACCAGATCGGAGTTTAAAAGCAGGACATAGTCTCCTTTAGCCTTTTCCAGACCCTGATTTACCGCCCGGGCAAAGCCCAGGTTCTCTTCATTTTTGATCACCTCTATGAATTCCTCAGGAAAATCTTTGTCACCGACCCTCTTCTCAGAACCATTGTCAATAACAATGATCTGCCAATCGAGATGATTTTCGTTTTTGATCAATTCTGAAACCGATTGCCTGGTCAGATCAGGGGTATTGTAGTTGATAATAATTACTGATACTTTAAGCATATTTTTTCAAATTAATAAAAACTCCTAACACCAACCAAAAAATTATGGCGTAAGGAATGGCGAATATAGTTACCTCTGCCAAGCCGTTGAGAAGAACCGCTATAAATCCGGCCACAAAACCGTATACCAAAACCTCCCTGCCGGATCCTTTGCCAGATTCAATTTGCTCCCTGGCTCTCCTATAGACTATAACCAAGGCAGTTACCATTACCGCTAAGCCCACTATACCCAACTCAATAAATGATTGAAGAAAATAATTGTTTACCAGTTGCGGATCATCCCAGTTTAGGGCGTCTTGATAATAGTAAAGCTGTTGACCGGATCCCACCCCGAGAATAAAATTGTCTTGAATAATGCCCCAGCCCACTTGATACTCGGTAACTCGGAATTGCGTATTTTCACTGACAAAGGTTTGTTCGACTCTCTCCAGTAGTCCGGTAAAAAAGGAAGTGAAAAAGATAAAAGCTAAGGAAGTAAAGGCCAATCCTGTTAAAACAAAGATGATTCTTTTCTCTTTTAGTTTAATAAAGAGATAGAAAAGAGCCAAGGCAAAACTAAAAATGGCCGCCTTACCCAAACTCAAAAAGACAGCCACCGACCCTAAGAAAAAGACCACTAGAGACACAGCTCTTTCTTTGTAATCTTCATTTTCCTTGAAATAAAAACTTAAAATCAAAGGCAATAAAAAGGCCAAGGCTGCCGAAACTAAGGCGATGGGTCCCAAAGGCACCTCGATAAAACTCCTCTCAAAGAAGAACTTGGAAGAAAATCCCATTTGATAAAACTTGATAAAAACTTGAATGCTTAAGGCAAAGACTGTAAATATCAAACTCCTGAAAAACCATTTAATAGAAGTTTGGGAGTTTAAAAAATTGAGGGCCAAAAAGTATGCCATAAAAGAAAAGCCCATAATTTTTAAACCGGCCACAAAAAAACGAAAATCAATTATTTGATAAAAAGACAATATTGAAAGCATTAAATATGCCAATAAAACAACCATTATTTTATCAACTTTAATATCTTTGATTTTTTGATTCAAAAAAGCGTCAATTGAGAAGATTAAAAAAGCCAATATCAGGAGCACCTCTGAGATCCTGGCCTCATAAACCCAATCATTACTAATAGAAAGATTAACTACTTCTCCCAAAAGCAGTCCGGGCAGAGCTAGAACAAGAAGAATCCACAACCTATTTCTGAATATCCAAAATAAAATAGGAAAACCGGCAATCAGAAGCAAAAACTGCCAATTCAAAAGAGAATTAAAAAAAAGAAAAAAGGCCAATAAAAAAACCACCAGAAACATTATTTTGGCAAATTTAAGATTTTTTTGTTTTCTCTCAACCGTGGTCATAAAAAATCATTAATCAAATAACTATACTATATTTTAAAAATTTTGTCAATAAAAAAGGGGTGCTGACTTTCGTTTTTCTGAAAGTAGCACCCCCTGCTGTTTTGGGGTTTAAAGACCGTTTATTCGATCTTTATCGACGGGCCAGTGCCAGACCGGTCGATAAAATCGAATTCGTCTAGGTTTCTATAAACGCGCTCCAGTTTGGCCCATTTCGGTTGGCCATCCTCGCCGATTTGGGCGGGGTGAAAAATCTCACCCTTCATGCCTTTGGCAACCCACCCATTTTCGGTTTTGACCATCTCGGTGGCCTCCATTATTTGATCAGGTACGTCGGAAAGAAGCCAGCCGTTAATGTCGTGAGCCGCGTAGACCGGTTTTTCTGAGTCGTAGCCCGGAATCGCCTCGACTACCATGTCAGGGACAAGAACGTCGTCCCCGTCCACCTTAGGCACAAGTCCGGATAAGGGTCCTGCCCAGGCGACTGAAGTCGTCATCACCATCATCATAACTGTTGCGATTGTAATCGCAATGATCCTCGTTTTCTTCATTGTTTTGCCCTCCTCTTTTATTTTTGTTTTTTTTAATCTTTTTTCCCCGATAGAATGATTTTATACCGGGGAAACCCGATATAAAACCATTCTATATCGGATAGACTATTTTACCAAATTTCGATTTTTTGTCAAGAGCTACCACAACCTCCTGAAGGCTTCGTCCAGGTTGAAGCGGATATGAGCACCCATCATGTTGTTCTGAGAGTGCTCAATCCAGAGATAACTCACCTCTATTGCGAACAAGTCCCCAAACCACTTGATACCGGCCCGGGGCTGGAGGAACAGAGATTCGTCGAACTCCCTGTAACCTCCGGTCAACTCGAACGTCGGGGTGGCTGTATAGTGGTCGTAAATTGAAACCTTAGCACGACCGCTATACTCTCCTTGGTCCAAGGCTGGGTCTTCTATGGGATTTCCATCCCAATAAGTCCTCTTTTCCTCGTTAAAGGAAAAGTTAAGCCTTGACCCAAACTCGACCAAAGGAAACCACCTCCGCGAATACCAACGCTCATGCGAGACTTCCACAACCAAGGTGTCAGCCTTTTCCCGAGACTTGTAAGGGAAATCCTTTCCCCTTATTCGTCCCCTCTTCTCTCCCCAGTATAAGAACAGGGAGGAGTTGTTGTTGCTACGGAGGTATTCGGCTTTTAGTCCGAATAGTTTTTGATCTCCGGAATAATCGACGGCCTCGTCAACCTCCCCCTCCCAAGTAATAATATTGACCGATGGACCTATTCTAAAACGTCCATCCCAAAAATTATTACAGTAAAGAAATACGGAAGCGTGGCCACCAAAATACTTGTGCCTGTCTTTCTTGTTCCCGCTCTGAGCCCCTCTCATACTTCCGGCGTAAAGTGAGGAGTCCCAGTCAAGACAACTGGGCTTGGGTTTTGGCTCAGGATCAGGAACGGGAACGGGTTCGGGTTTAGGCTCGGGAACGGGTTCGGGTTTAGGCTCGGGAAC
>CAZWNU010000025.1:0-12466 GCA_964635515.1 uncultured Gammaproteobacteria bacterium | reverse complement strand
TGTTTTTAATTAATATTAAAAAAACTTAACAAAATACTGAAAAGAACCTTAACAAATAAAACCAAGGGGGGTGATTATGTCTTTAAATGTCATTGAAAGAAAAAAAGTGGTTATCTATGGGAAAGGGGAAATACCAATTATTGAACTAATCGAACCCGGTCTGGGGAACGGTGCCCCGGCTACAAAAAATGAGGACTTCAGGGATTGGTATTCCCAAAATTCAATTTTTAAGGACTGCCCCTATTCTGGGGGGTGTTCGACTATTATGGACTCCTTCAACCTGGAGCTCCGCTATTGTTTAAAATGCCCCATATACAAAGGAGGGTCAGACCTGGCAGAAGAGGACGAAGACTTTTTAGCTCAAATTCATATGATTGATATGGCCACTATTGAAAAAATGGCGGAAAAGGGAAAGCTAAGGTTCTTCTCAAGGATCGAGGATCCTCAAATTTTGTCGACATTAGAAAAAGAAGAAAAACCTGCCACTCCCAAACCAAAAAAGAACCAAGCCCCTAAACCAAAAGGGGAAGGAAAGGGTTTGTGTTTATTTTTGTTAAAGTATTCTGATTCAACCGGGAGCACCAGGGAGGAAAGGCATAAGATAAAAAAACTACAAGCTTGTGAGCTGGCTGAAGAGAAAGCTCAAGAGCTTGGAGTGGAAGTCGAATTATGGGTCGTCAAAAAAAATCAAGAAGCCCAAAAAGTCGATTGGGAGGGATATCTAAAAAGCAAAAAACCTGCTTCTAAAAGGCCTTGCAGCCCTGAAACGAAGCCAGAAAATCCCCAGGATTCCCTCTCCCAAGCTAAAGGCAGAAAAAAAACTGAAAGCAGGGCCTCAGGTCCAGAATTCATCAAGATTAGGGTAGGGGAGGTCATAGGCGAAGTGGATTTCATTTTCTCACCGAGGGATATAAAAAATATTATTCAACTTTCGCAGGAAAACCCTAGGGCGAAGGGGTTAAGATTGATAGTTGATCTAACCTGGAAGGAACTTGAAAACTTCAACGGCGAGATCAGCTCTCTGCCTTAAAAGGAAAAAACATGAACAATCGTTTTAGGCAATTGCTAAATAAGTAATTGCCTTTTTTATTAAATTAAACAGGCATTCCTTATATTTTTAAAAAAGAATGCCTGAGAACTAGGAGTTAACAAAACAAGGAGGTAACCGAATCTCCGGTAAAGCTTCTTTTCATAGCCTCCCCTAAAACTTCAGCTACAGAAAGAGGAATTAGCTTCGGACATTCATTTACCTTCTCACCCAAGGGTATAGTGTTGGCAGTAATCAAAGTCTTAATTCGGGATTCGTTGATTTTTTTAATAGCCGGGCCTGACAAAACCGGATGGGTGCAACAAGCATGCACCTCTAAGGCTCCTTTTTGTTCTACCAAGTCAGCAGCATCAGACAAAGTCCCGGCAGTATCTGCCATGTCATCCAAGAGAATAGCTCTTTTTCCCTTAACCTCTCCAATCAAGGACATAGCCTTAGACTTGTTGGGAGATGTTCTTCTTTTATCAACAATTGCCAGTCCAGCGTCGAGTATCTTGGCAAAAGAACGAGCTCTTTCCACTCCCCCGGCATCAGGGGATACAATTACCAGGTTATACGGAATGTTTTCCTTAATATATTTTATAAACACTGGTTGGGCAAAAAGATTGTCTACCGGCAGATTGAAGAATCCCTGAATTTGATTGGCGTGTAGATCCATGGCAATAATTCTGTGAGCGCCGGCTGAAGCTAGAAGATCAGCTACCAGTTTGGCGCTGATAGGCACCCGGGGTTTAACCTTTTTGTCCTGGCGAGCATAACCAAAATAAGGAATAACCGCGACGATCCTTTTGGCTGAAGCTCTTTTCAGGGCATCAATTATCAGAAGAAGCTCCATAAGATTATCGTTGACTGGATAACATGTAGACTGGAGCACAAAAACCTCCTTAGTCCTGACATTGTCAACAATTTCCACCTCGGTCTCACCATCGCTGAACTGACTTAGCTTGATTTTCCCCAATGATTGATTCAAATAAAAAGCGACCTTTTTAAACAGGCCCGGGTTGGACCTTCCACCAAAGATCAAAAAACCGTTTTCATTGTTATTCATCTCTTTTCCTTTGTTGGTCATTGCTCTCTCCTTGTTTGTTTTAGTTTTTAAAGACCTTTTTTGTTTATTTTAATTTTAATCTCTGTTTTCTTATTTTATCAAATCAATTTTAAAAACCAAGGTTTTAATTTCCTATATCAAGGCTAAAAACCAACTAGAAAGAATCTTTAATCTAATTAAAACACTAATCCAGCAAACTTCTCAACTCCTCCCTGGCTTGAATAGCCTCTTCTTGGCTTAAGCGAGATCCGCTAGCCCCGGAACTCATTAAGCGATCTCCTCCTTTAACATGAGGCAGTCCTAAAATATGGCCCACTTCATGGGCTAAAACCTGAAAATTATAGACAGTGGTGTATTCCGCTACCGCTACGGTTTGGCCTCCTACAAAAGCCACTCCATTGATGCCACGGAGAGAGTGGACCAGAAAGACAACCACCCCCTCCCTCTTTTCTTCCTCCACTTTTTCCATTAAATTATAGGGGTTGTCTAAAAAATTAATTATTTCCGCCTGCTCCACTTGCAAAAGAGAATAATTTTTTAGTTCCAGATCTATCCTGGCTTGGTCCCAGATCTGGGAAGCTCTCTCCACTAAAATCTTGGCCCTAGTAAAATTTTCCTCCCTTTCTTCTCTTACATCAACAACCTCAATGACGGACAAGGGTAAAATCTTGGTTTTTCCCTCAACTAGAGCCGGCATCTTCCTGGGCTGGGCCTCTGGAGGAGTGGTACTAAAAAGACTACCTTGATAGACCCCTGAAAAATAAAGAAGACCCATAACCACCATCAAGGCAACCACTGCCTTGCCGAAGCCTAACATTTTATATTTCCAACCTTTTTTACCTTCATAAACATCCTCATCCCAACCTTCTTGAGGAACCTCGGAAGATAAATTTTTAGGATTATAGTAATTTAACATCTCAAATGATCTAGCTTAGTAATTTGTCTCATATTAACTTAGTTTGATTTAAAAATCAATAACCAAAAACGGACAAATCGAGGAATTCTATTCCTTAATTCGTCAACAATGTTACAATAAAAATATGAATTTAAGAAAATTGAAAAAAATAAACATACCCCAAAAACCAGGCTGCTATTTTTTTTATAACAACTCCGAAGAAATTATATATATAGGCAAGGCTGCTAATCTTCGGAGTAGAGTGTTCTCTTACTGGCAGAAAGGCGCTACCCTGACTCCGGCCAAGCAAGGAATGGTAGAACAGGTAGAAAATATTGACTGGCTAGAGGCGGGAAGCGAGATAGAAGCCATGCTTCTTGAATCTAACCTGATCAAAAAACACCAACCCCATTTCAACATAATTATGAGGGATGATAAGCGGTTTGTTTACATTAAAATCTCGAGCCAGGAAGAATATCCTCGGATTTCCATGACCAGAAAACTAGACAAAGTCGGTACATATTTCGGACCCTTTACTAGCACTGAGGCGGTTAAACAAACATTAAAAACCATCAGGAAAATCTGGCCCTTTAGAACTTGCGTCCGAATGCCGAGAAAACCTTGTCTTTACTATCAAATCAACAAATGCCCCGGGCCCTGCCAAGAAAAAATATCTTCAAAAGAATATCAAAAAATTATTAAAAAGATCTGCTCCTTCCTCCGGGGAGAAAGAAAAAAGGTGGAAAATGACATAAAAAAAGAAATTGCGCAACTGAAAAAAAAGAATACTGCTCTCAAAAAGAAGAAGGAAGATGAAGAGGATTTAACTCCTCAAATAGACAGATTAAACTATCAGCTTAAGAATCTGGAGCAGACCTTGGCTCATAACCGAATATTGGAACTAGAAGACAAATATCTGAATGACGTAGTTGAATTGGCTAAGAAACTTCAACTACCCAAGATACCGGAAAGAATAGAGGGTTACGATACCTCTAATCTATTTGGGGGCATGGCTGTAGGAGCAATGGTGGTTTTTAGGCAGGGAGAGGCCAGCAAGGATGATTATAGAAAATTCAAACTACGGCAAGAAGGAAAATCCGGAGACACAGCGATGCTGGAAGAAGTTTTGGATAGGAGATTAAAAAAATTAAATTCCAACTCGAAAAAAAGCTGGCCCTCTCCAGACCTTATAATAATAGACGGGGGGAAAGCCCAGCTGAACACGGCTCTAAAAATATTAAAAAAATATTCACTGGACATCCCAGTCCTGGCTATAAGCAAAGGCGGGGGTCTTAGGTCAGCTCGAGCCAGAGACAAAATATTCTTCCCGGGACAAAAACAAGCCCTCAGCCTACCCTTGGCTGACCCGGTATTGCATATCATAAAAAGAGTGAGAGATGAAGCTCATCGTTTTGCCATAAGCTATCATAGACAGAAAAAAAGAAAATCTTTAAAAGATCAACATTAAAGGAATGTTGGCCGGTCCTTCTATTCCATTGATTGTTTTTTAGTAAAAACAGTCATTATTTTTTATTTTTTTAGTTTTTTAAGCTATAATAAAAGAAAGTATTTTTAAAGTAATTCGATATGAATTTTGAAAAAACACCAAGTTTCAATCCTGAAGAAAGTGAACATAGAAAAAAAGAAAAACAGGACTCCCGCAAAGATAAAGATAAAAATTTTGACCCAGAGAGAAGAAGGTTTTTAAAGGGTTTATTGGGGGTTGCCGGAGTAACTGCGGCCGGAACAGCTCTTAAAAGCCCCCTGGGAAGAATTCTGGAGAACCTGGGGGATTCCGAAGATGAAAAAGAGAAAGTCGCTCCAAAGCCAGACTCTCTGGAAAAAGATGAAATAAAAGAAAAAACCGCCCAAGAGATTTCAGAGATTGTAAATTTTGATCAACCCGGGAGAATTGAATTGAGCAAAGAAAAAATTGAAAGGGTCAAAAATCATCAAAAGGAAAGACACCAGAGAGAACCTATGGAAAAAGGGTTTAGAGACGCTTTTTATGAAATGGGCGCCTGGGAGAAGCACTTAAAGGCCGAATTTGAAGAACAAGGGGTGCCAAAAAAATTCATGTATTTAGCCATTCCCGAATCCTATTGGAAACTACGAGAAGATTCCGGGGTGGGAGCATTCGGTCCTTACCAATTCATTCCCGAAACCGCCAGAAGCTACAACCTGAACACTGGTTATTACCAGGGAGAAAATCAAAATATAGACGAGAGAGTTGATCCGATAAAAAGCGCTCGGGCCTGCGCTAAGCTTTTGAAAGATCTTTATGAGGCTTCCGGTGATTGGGATTTGGCCCTTTCCGGATATAATGGGGGTTTTTTCTGGAGATATCTGGGTCAGGCCCGCCGAAACAAAGAAAAACCCACCTATGAAGGCTTTCTCTCATATATGGGAGATAGAATCAACAACATAAAAAAGGAAGTGGAAGAGATGCCTGCCAAGGTATATGTTGTAAAAAAAGGAGAAAGCCTAACAGAAATAGCTCAAAAATTTAATACCTCGATAGAAGAATTATGTTCTTTAAATAACATCGAGGACGAAAACAACATCAAAATCGGACAAAGAATAAAGATAAACTTGAACAGAAAAGAAAGAAAAGAGATTTTTAGAAGAAGAACCAGGGGTATAATGGAAAACTTAGAATACCCAGCTAAATTCAGGGCGATCTATGAATTGATCCAGGAAGGTTTTGTGAAGAAAAAAAAGGAGCCTCTAGAGTTCCACCAAGAGACAATAAGCAACTCCGGTTCTATAGTTCACACTTTCAGAGCAGAAGATAAAAATTTATTCCGATTGGCTCAAAACTGGCCCAACCTGGACTATAAAGATATCATAGAAGCAAACCCGGGAATAGACCCTCACGATCTTAGAGAGGGAGAAACTAAGATAATAATACCCAAACAAGGAGGCGGATCCAGTCTCCGGGATTTGGCTCGCAACGAAGAAGACCTGAGAGTATTATGGTATCTGAACCCATCTATAAACAACCCGAGCCAGAACCTTCCTAAAAATTACCAACTAAGAATTCCGGAGACAAGACTGGCCCAAAAATAAAAAACAAATTTAACTATAATATCTAATAAATAATATTTCTTTATGCAAGAAAAAAAATTAATGACCCTCCTGGGAGTTTGGATAATTATTGTGGCTCTAGCAGGAGGTATTTCCGTCTTCCTGTCATTTGATAAGGAAGAAATTGCAACTGATCCAGACCCCCAAAAAGATGAGGGTATAGAAGGTGAAATAGCCAAACAGGGAACGGTCAAAAAATTCCAAAACACAGAAGAGGTCAGAGAATTTTTACAAACAGACCCAGCTTCAGCAAGTCACCGACATGGGGACTTTGGATTAGCTGCGCCTGATATGATGAGGGATGTAACCCTTGAGGCAACCGGGGAGGCTCCTCTGAGTGCGGACCTTGACGCTCCTGGGGAAGTCGGAGTGGAAGATAGAGATTATTCCGATACCAACATTCAGGTTGAAGGA
Organism: uncultured Gammaproteobacteria bacterium; assembly: GCA_964635515.1. GTDB lineage: Bacteria > Patescibacteriota > Patescibacteriia > Patescibacteriales > JAGXOH01 > CAZNAQ01. The sequence goes on along the minus strand of CAZWNU010000025.1, from coordinate 5,974 downwards.
GTAGACGAGGCAGATATCATCAAAACCGATGGTGAGCACATCTATGCCCTGTCCGAAGAAAGTATCTTTATTATAAAAGCCTACCCAGGAGAAGAATCTGAGATCTTAAGCCAAATCAAATTTGACTCAAGGCCTCAAGATATGTACCTAAGTCAAAACAGGTTGGCTGTTTTTGGACGAGATAGTCAAATTTATGAGAGAGAAGAATTTTCCCACCTGCCGCGTAGACAAAATTTTAGTTATTTTAAAATTTTTGATATCAGTGATAAGCAAAACCCCGAAGAGGTGAAAGATCTTAGAGTAGAAGGTAATTATTTCGACTCGAGGATGATTGGAGACTATGTCTATTTTGTCACTTCCAACCCCAGATATCGATACCTGGAGAATGTCCCAGTGCTTCCCAGGATAATAGAGAATGGGGAGCAACTGGTTAATGACTGCCGAGGAAATAGGTGTCTGGATCCGGCTGTTTACTACTTTGACTCTCCTTATGACTCATACAACTTCACTAATATTACAGCTATCAATATCCAGGATGAAGAAGAAAAAATTAATAGTGAGATGTACCTTTTTTCCGGCAACCAAGATATGTATGTCTCTTTGAATAATATTTATATAAGCTACACTAAAAGAATCAATGTTGATCAAGTAATAATGGAGTTAACCTTGGAGATGCTCCTTCCGGAGCTACCTCGAGAAGAACAAGAAAAAATAAGAGAAATTCAAGGGGTGGAAGAGTACATTCTAACCGAAGAAGAAAAATGGAGGAAAATAGGAAATATAATAGAATTCAATATTTATGCCATGCCACAAGAAGAGCAAGACAGATTAGAAGAAAAGACGATGGAGTATATAGCAAAAAAATGGCAAGAGATCAGAAGCCAAGTGGAAAGAACGGTGATTCATAAAATCGCCATAGATGAAGGGGAATTAGAATACGAAAACCAAGGAGAAGTTAGCGGCTACGTGCTTAACCAGTTCTCTATGAGCGAAGAGGATGGTTATTTCCGAATCGCCACCACCAGAGGAAGAGATTGGGGCATGCCTTCTGATATTGGGGATACCGAATCCTATAGCAATCTCTATGTTCTGGATGAAAACATGGAGAAAGTGGGTGGAGTAGAAAACATTGCCCCAGGAGAAAGGATTTTTTCTGCCAGATTTATGCAAAACCGGGCTTATCTGGTTACCTTTGAAGAGATCGACCCCTTCTTTGTCATAGACTTAAAAGACCCAAGAAATCCGGAAATTCTGGGAGAGCTAAAAATTCCCGGATTCTCAGACTATCTACACCCCTATGATGAGAATACTGTTATTGGAATTGGAAAAGAAACCGAATTTGATAGATGGGTCACAGAGGTCGGGGTTAAACTTTCCTTGTTTGATGTCTCTGACGTAAATAATCCGGTTAAAACCGATTACCACGTTTTAGGAGACAGGTTCAGTGATACCCTGGTTTCTAGGGATCATAAAGCTTTTCTCTTCTCCAAAGACAGAAACCTATTGGTCTTACCGGTGAGCCTGAGAAATGAAGTCGAAGATGAGGATGGTGAAGAGATCTCTGAGGAGGTAGAGAGTCCTGAACGAGAGGTCGAAGCCAGCCCTGCAGAAATGAGAGAGGATGCACCTCCTGAAATCTCTATTAGTCGCCCAATGCCAGTAACCCCTCCGAGATATAACTACTTCAGAGGAGCGGCTGTCTTTCATGTGGATCGAGACGGCTTTGAACTGAGAGGAATGATCGAACATGGAGAGGATGAAAGTCAAAATTACTCTAATCAAGTCAGAAGAAGTCTTTATATAGAAGACTCACTCTACACTCTTTCAAATAACTATCTCAAGATAAACAATTTAGATGATCTAGAGATTGTAAACAATCTTAGGCTAGAAATGGATGATGACAAGGATCATAGGATAATCAACTGATTACCGTATGGGCAAGGCGAAGCAAAAAAACAAAGCGACCCCAAAAGAAACCAAAAAGGATAATGTTCCTTTTTGGTTTCTTTTATCTGAAGTAAAATTCTTCTGGGAATTATTAGTTTTTTGGAAGAACAAAAAAAAGTTAAAAAAAATTCCTGTGAGAAAAATTAAAAACCCCGTTTTGGTTATTCCCGGATTGGCTACCAACGACCTTTTCACCCTGCCCTTGAGAAATCTACTCAAACAAAAGGGGTTGAATTGTCAGGGGTGGGGCTTTGGCGTAAACACAGGATATCATCAAAAAAGCTTAGACAAGCTGGAAGAAAAAATAGAAAACTTGTACCAAAAACACCAATCTCGAATAATCCTAATAGGTTGGAGTTTAGGAGGTGTTTACTCCAGAGAAATAGGCCTTAGAAAACCTGACAAAATAGAAAAAATAATAACCCTGGGAAGCCCTTTCCGTTTTCCCTCAAAAATATTCGTGGATATTGTCTACAAAAGACTTTCCGGTCATAGCATTATGGAATTAAATCCCCTGATTGCCAAACATGAACAGGCTGAATTTCAAATCCCCTTAATAGCCATAAGCACTGAAAACGATGGAATTGTTCCTTTAAATTGTTGTTCCAACACTAAAAATAAAAGAATAAAGAGTGTTAATAACATAAGAAGCACTCACTTGGGCCTGCCGAACAACGCCTTGATCATAAAAAAAGTCTTGGAGTCATTATAAACTCTATTCTAAAACTCCTATTTAAGCACAATATCCTCATGAAAAGTGGTCTCTATGGTCTGAGGCGTAATATTGTGTTTTTTATTATACTCTTCTTGCTTCCTCCTCCTTCTCCGGGTCTCTTTTAAAGCATAATCTATGGCCGGAGTTTTTTTATCAGCATAAAGTATCGCCTTTCCCTCGACATGACGAGCGGCTCGGCCAATGGTCTGCATAATAGAGATTTCATTTCTCAAAAAGCCGGCCATATCAGCATCTAATATAGCCACCAAAGAGACCTCGGGTAAATCCAGGCCTTCTCGTAAAAGGTTTATTCCTACCAAACAGTCGAACTCGCCTTTCCTCAACTCCTTTAAAATATCAACTCTTTGTAAAGTATCAATCTCGCTGTGAAGATATTTGACTTTTAACTTCTTGTCTTTAAGGTATTCTGATAGATCCTCGGACATTCTTTTAGTTAAAGTGGTCACCAAAACTCTTTGTTTTTTTCTAACTCTAACTTTGATCTCTTTTATAAGATCATTAACCTGGTTTTTAGAGGGTCTGAGCTCAATCTCCGGGTCCAAGAGCCCGGTAGGGCGAATAATTTGCTCTGCCACTTGATCAGATTTTTTTAATTCATATCGAGCCGGAGTGGCGCTGACATAAAGAACTTGATTAACCTTAGAATTAAACTCCTGAAAATTGAGAGGTCTATTATCTTTAGCGCTGGGCAACCTGAAGCCAAAATCTACCAAGGTTTGTTTTCTAGACTGATCACCGGCATACATGCCGTTTATCTGAGGAATAGTTACATGCGACTCATCGATCATCATTAGATAATCCTTGGGGAAAAAATCCAAAAGTGTGGCCGGGGGCTCTCCCGGACTCCGTCCGGATAAATGACGGGAATAATTTTCAATACCATTACAATAACCAAACTCTGCCATCATCTCCAAGTCATACCTGGTTCTTTGTTCTAATCTTTGAGCTTCTAGTAACTTATTTTCCTTTTTTAACTCTTTTAATCTAGAATCTAATTCTTCTTTTATACTTGACAAGCCCTGCCTCATCTTTTCTTTGGGAGTAACAAAATGCTTAGCAGGCAAAACTATGAATTCTTCCAATTCCTCCCCTCTTTGATCTGAAAAAGAATTCAAAATATCTGCTCCGACCTGACCTGAAGAAAAGGGGAAATAGATTATTTTTTCGATCTCATCGCCGAACATAACAATGCGAACAAAACCCTCTCCGGTTGCTAAATGTATATCAATAGTACCGCCCCTAACCCGGAACTGACCCCTATCTATTTTAATATCATTCCTCTCATACTGAATATCAATTAAAAAAGCTATCAATTCGTTCCGTTTCAACCTTTCTTTCACTTTGAATTTCTTTCCCAGAGACTCGTAGTCCTCTTTTTCTCCTATTCCGTAAATACAAGAGACGCTGGCCACAATTATTACATCTCTCCTATTAATTAAAGACTGGGTGGTGGCGTGACGAAGTCTGTCTATCTCTTCATTGATTGTAGCTTCTTTGGCAATATACATATCTGATTGAGGGATATAGGCTTCGGGTTGATAGTAGTCATAATAAGAGACAAAATAATGAACTGCATTACCTGGAAAGAACTGACGAAATTCTCCGTAAAGCTGAGCAGCCAAAGTCTTATTATGAGAAATGACTAAGGTGGGCTTCTCGCTCTCTTCAATTAATTTAGCCATAGTAAAAGTCTTTCCACTGCCGGTAACCCCCAACAAAGTCTGGTTTTTCCACCCCTTGGATAATCCCCTGGATAATTTCTCTATAGCCTTGGGCTGATCACCCTTGGGTTGATATCTTGATTGTAACTCAAATCTTTTCATTTTTATTTTAATTTCTATCTAAATTTCAGAAAACAAAAGGTCGCCTAGAATTTAGTGGCGACCTTTTGTTGCTGATTTGAAAACTATTGTTGATTGCGAGTAATCTTGTCTATAACCTCCTCTGCTTTTTTCCTTCCTCCCAGACCAAAGGCAAGACCTCCGGCCAATGAGATGGCTACTACTAAGCCGGCAAAAAGAATTTGGATCATGTTACTGGCCACGCCTAGTTGAACCAAGGCCGCCATTACAGTAAACACTATAATTGACCACTTAGCAATGGTAGCTAAAAGTTTGGCTGTATAAGAAGGCATTTGAAATGCTTCGCTTCCCTTCTTGATAGAATCATAAGCTAATCTTCCGGCTATAACACCGATAGCTAAAATTACCACTGCCACTAAAACATTGGGGATGTAAAGCACTATTCTTTCCAAAAACTGAGTTATTTGAGGAATCCTTAAAACATCAGCTACCGCTATTAAGGTGGCAATAATAAAGAACCACTTGGTTATTTTAGCTATAATCGTCCCGAACTCGAATTTAAATCCTAAACCCTCCAACTCCCCTTTGACTCCGATTTTTCCCATCAAAGCATCAACTCTAAGATAATCAGAAAGCTTTTTTACTATCTTGCTGGCAATAGAGGCGATTATTAAACCAATGATCAGAATCACTAAGGCGCTTAGAATCTCTGGGAGAAAGGAAACGACCCTGAACCAGAGGTTTTGAACGGAGGTAACGAAAACATCCCCCCATTCACCGAAGATCTCTGGTGTGTTAGAAGATTGATTCATAAAATATAAATTTAATAATTAGATCGATAATCTAATGCTCAAATAAATTTATTAAAAAATAACATAATCAAATATAAATTTCAAGGGGCAAGATCGCTATTGTCAGGTAAAAATCAAAAAAACCAACATCCTGTATTCTAATCAAGGCAGTAATTATCTATTTTTTGTTCTTGTATACAAGGAAAGATGCGTATAAAACCAAGGCTGAAAAGGCGCCCAGAAAAAACCCTATAAAACCCGCTGCCTCGTAGCCCACCATTCCTCTGAATTCCAAGCAACTACGACAACCGCTCTCATCACAACATAGAGGCACAAAGGTCGTGGCTATCAGACCCAAAAAACCTCCGACAACCGCACCCGCGGGAACTATTAATAAAAAAGAAGCTATAATTAAAAGGATTCTTTTTTTTCTTGATAAACCAGAAAAACTCTTAAACATAATAAATTGGACTTAAAGACTCTTTCTTCTTATTTGCATTGACCAAGAGAAAATATACGGAAGCCAAAAATAATATATTCAATCAATTATTTAAATATTAGCATAAAAATAATTTAAAGGAAAGTCGGAGATAACAAAAAACAACCAATAAAAAACTTCAGGGCACAAATAAACACGAGAATCAAGGCTCTATGTCAAAAAGTGTGGTAGCCAACCACTAAAGCAAATGGCAAAAAAC
>CAZWNU010000024.1:0-13826 GCA_964635515.1 uncultured Gammaproteobacteria bacterium | reverse complement strand
GCTTTGAGCTCCATATCTACCATCTCTGGATAGGTTGGCTTCAGGACCAACGATTGTTACCCAGTTTCCGGTAGCTTCTCCGGAGATAGCTGGATCATCGATCCTGTCACCGTCTCCATCTTCAAGAGTCGCCTCACTCCAATCCAAATCTACTTTGTATTGATTACCTTCTAGACTTCCCAAGGCATCATCATCGGAAATATCGGCTCTAACCTCTAGGGTATGAACCCCGTCCAAATCCAATTCTTCGTCATACAACAAAGTGGCTGGACCAGCTTCTTCTGTGGTTAATTCATCAATATCATCCGGACCAGCCATTCTTCTGCCGTCCAGGTATAGAGCGATATTTTCCAAAACAGGTAGTTCACTTTTTATTAAGTCATCTCCTTCAAGCTTTAATTCGTAATCAGTAACAGTCAAAGGTTGATCTTCGGCTCTTAGTTCAGCTTTCAAGAAAGTGATTCCGGTTTGACCCTTTACCACATCTTGAGAAGATGGATTGTCATCAGCCTCGGAAATGGACAAGTCGCCCACCTCGATAGTGATCGGTTCAAAGTCGCTGTAATCACTGATATTGTCTTTCACTATAGGCACATAGAAACCGTATCTTTGACCTTTACCCATGATGTCATCTAGGGCATCCAATTGGTAGTTAATATCTCTACCTCTGGTTCCTCCACCAACAACATCAGCCTCTACAATAAACTCTTCTGTGTCTCCATCTTCAATAATGAATGGTTCCTCTAAAATAAAGGTTAACCAATCAGAATCAGTGGAAGCAACTTCAGCTACCGGGTCGCCATCAGCTAATAGAGTAAAGTTCTCCAAATCACTTGGATTGGAAGTTCCTCTGTTTCTTAGCTTAACAACCTGGATAGCCACATCTTCTTCACTTCCTGCTTCTAAGGTGAACTCTTTGATGTCGACTTGATTTTCACCTACCCTAACTTCGCCACCGATTTCAGAGGTGTCAAAAATCAATTGTCCTGCTTGCACATCACTCAAAGTCATGGTGTTACCCCAGATCGGGAAAGATCCGGTAACATCAGCTCCGTCAGTAACAATGTCACTGGCTTGACTGATACCGAACCTATGCTCACCGTCGGCCTCTAAGACATTGACTCTTACAGTCAAAGTTTTGGTTTCACCGGCAGGAATGGTGTAGTCAAGATAATCGAAGTTGGCTTCATCATCTCTGATCCTTTCATCATCGATCTCTTCTTGATCTTCATATAGGTAAGCTCTACCCAATTCATCGTCATCTCCGATTCCGCCTCTGGTAACGGTCAAGTCTTGGACAGTAACCGGTCCATCCTCGGAAGCAGTCAAATTGATCTCAGTGAAAGCCACCTTAGCGGCTCCTTGAGGAATAGTTTGACTAGCAGGAGTCTCATTAGACACAGAAACTGACAAACCGGTTCCTGGAGCAGGATCGGTTGGATCTACATCAACTTCTCCAGAGATGTCTGTCAAAGCTGTTTCGGCTCCGGTGATAGGATCGCCCAAAGTAGGCAATTCATAATCAGCTGAAGCCTGGTGGATGTGTTGCCATTGGAAGCGGTTAGCTTCAAAAGCTGCTTCATCAGCAACGTGCCTGGCTTCGTCTTCGCAGATGTAGTAAACATCACCGTCAACTAAAACCAAACTGCCCACAGGATAATTCAAGCCGCTAACTTCTCTTTCTGTTTGAGTGTAGTTAACGAAGAATCCGTCTGGGACATCAACCACCTTGTCAGCCCAGTCTTCTCCGTATAAGGAGATAGCAGTATCCTCATCAGCAATGTGAACTAATTCACCGCCTGGTTCCACTGCATAGACTCTTGGGTCAGTGGTTATTTTAACTAAATTGGTTCCTGGTCTCATAGTGGCGTTTCCACCGATAGAAATAGCTTCTAGGTCGGCTTGTGGAATGGTTACCACACCGGAAAAGTCACTGTACCAAGAAAAATATGTTGCTTCATTAGGGAAAACATATCTCTTACCATCATCAGCGTAATAATAAACGGATGAAACACCGTCCATCTTGATCAAGTCACCAGCCTCATAATCGGAAGAACCTTTGGCTGCTGGAGCTGTGACCAAGCTCATAGAAAGAACGGTCAACACCATCACGCTGAAAGTAATCGCTTTTCTTATTTTGTTCATAAGTAATTTTAGTGACCCCAACTAAATTTATTACATAAATTTTAGTAGGATCAGTTAAATTTATTAGTGTCCACGACAAATTTTTGAGGTGAATATCTAATAAATTCCTTTTAGCTTCTCGGGTTTTAAACTGTTCTTTGGACCGGCAAATAAACTGGAATCCCATCCCCCGCTCCTGTTACGCACTAAAAGTAGCAGGAGTTGTCGGAAAGTAAATTTGCATGGGGAAACCTACTCCCGCTCCTCTATTACCTTTTAATGAGCAATAGGAGCGGGGTAAAATTTTGTTCATTTACCAGATCTAAAGCAAAACAGGTTTTTAAACCCGGGAAAGCTTGATCTTAATTTTTAAGAGCTTAACTAACTCATCCTAAGTAAGGATTCGACCTTTTAGGAGTTAGTCACCGCCATTAGGCGGCTTCTTTAGCAGGAAAGATTTTCCTACCAAAAAACCCGTCTAATCATTCTTTTCTTCATCAGCGTGAGTGCTGGTAGAAGTTTTGGAATCATCCTCTACCTCTGACTTATCCACAGTGGAAGTGGATTTCTCTGAAACACCTTTAACCTCTCCTTTTTGATCAGACTCTTCTTCCTTTTTTTCACCGCTATTTTCTTCTGCATTGTCACGAGCCTCAACCTCTCTCATAAACTCCTCCAAGGTCTCTTTAGCTCTCTCATATTCTTCTTGTTCAAACAGATACTCCGCCTTGTGAAGTAATTCATCCAATCTATCTCCGGATTTTTTTTCTTCCATCATTCTTTCAGCGCTCTCCAGTTCCTGGGAAACAGCATGATCCACACCCTCTGTCTCAGTGGCTTTAATTCCCTCTTGTTCAGAATCGGAAACAGAAACCTCTTCTTCCCGGGCTTGCTCATGAACCTGGATTCCGTCCGAATCGCGAAGAGAGTCAACAATGGAAAACTCTTCATCCACTTCTTCTGAAGAATCTTCATCCCTGTCATCAGAAATCTCCTCATCCTTTTTCTCAGAAGGATCTTCTCGTTCCTCTTCGGGTTGATCGACTTCACTCTCTTCCTCCTGACTTAAGATGACCCCTTGATCACCCTCACCTTCTTCATCCGGAGAGGTTTGATCCGGAGAGTCTTTGGGTTTATCCGGTTCTTCTTTCCGGCTCGGATCTTCTTCTCTTTTTTCCTCTTCTTCCTGAGAGCCTCTATCTATGCTCTTTAGATTTATTCTAACTGATTTAATGTTTTCTTCAAAGTCCTGGGCCAATTTCTGGATCTCTTTTTGATCAGGGTTTTCTTGGAACTTCTTACTATTTAAAACCTCTGAGATATCACGAGCATGACTGCTGGCGAATTTAACACCCATTCTGGCTTTTTCTTCTTCATCAAAAGTGGTGGCCAACTGAACCTTTTCCCCGATTATCCTGACAAAATACAAAGAAGTGCCGGGCTTGGCATCCTCAGCGGCATTAACAGTAAAAACACTGGCCAACAAGAACAAAAAAATAGCTCCCACAGCCACAACCGGCCTAGGAGCTAGTTTCAATTTAGACAAATTGAGAAACTGATATACCTCGGAAACTTTGTTAACCAATCTTTCTTTCCAAGAGTTAAAAACACTACCGGGATTACCCAGTTTTTCCTCAGCTTGATTCCGAGAAGAGACTTCCTGCTTCAAAGTATAGCGGAAATCATTTTTCCACCCCTCCTTGGCCTGAAGAGACTGTAACTGTTTCAATTTTTTAATTAAATCTTTTTCTGTCATGATTTAAATTTTTTTTCTTCTTCTAAAATATCTCTTAAGGTTTTTAAGGCCCGGTGGACCAAAACTCGAGTACTGTTCTTGGAGCGACCGGTGATCTCGGCTATCTCGGAAAAACTCAATTCATTGATATATCTTAAAATAATTATCTCTCGGTATTCATCCTTAAGCTCGTTCAACTTCTCTTTGACCAAGGCTATCTCCAAGCTGAGCTCCACCTCCCTGGCTATGTCTTGAGATTCATCCGTCAAATCAACACCAGAATCCTCGTCATCAATGTCCACAGTTTGACCGACCCTATTCTGTCGATAATAATCAACCACACAATTCCGAGCTACTTTGTAGACAAAAGATTTCAAGGACTTGGATTCTTGCAGTTTGTTCTCTTGGACATAGTTCCAGGTCTTGAGAAAAACAATGGAGGTTATATCCTGAGCCTCCTCGCTCCCTCCTACCTTGAAGTATACAAACCTATACACGTCATCTACGTATCTTTCATACACTTCCAGAAAAGCATTCTCATCCTTTTTCTTTAACTTCCAAAACAAGGCTCTGTCCTTGCCTTTGTCTAAAAAATTATTATAGATCTTCTTTCCCTTGGTCATTAGAACGACTATTTAATAATACGTTGAATAATAGAAATTATTACACTTGAATTCCTCTTGCCTCAAAAACATCCCCTGAATCGAAGCACAAAAACAAAAACCTCTCCCAAAACTCAAAACAAAGGGATTTCTCCCTTCTAGCCTTACTGCCCATATTAACATATTGGCAGAGCTTGACAATATCCCATCTTTTTTCAAAATCAAGGATCAAGAGCTCCCCAACCCTGAACTCCTGCCAAATAAACAGGTCCGGACAAGCTGTGTATAAGATGTGAATAAACTGTGCAGACAAAACAAGGGGAAAGTTCTGTTTAAAAAATAAGTTGCGACAATCTAGTAACTTAAGAGACGGGGATGATCAAAAAAAAGAAAGAAGAAACAGAGCCTTGCATTTTCCTTAAAAATATGAGAGGATGTTTTAAAAAAAGGTAGTGTTTTAAAAATTTTCCATCTTATTCCATCTTAAAAGTCCACAAATCTCTGGACTTTCGCAGGAAAGAAAGAAGACGAAATCTTTTTTTAAAAAATGAAAGTCCACAAATCTCTGGACTTTCGCAGGAAAGAAATTGTTATCTTTTTCTACTTGCCTTAACATGAAAGTCTACAAATTTGTGGACTTTCGTAAAGATAGTACAATCGAATTTTCTCTTTGTTCGGTATGAAAGTCTACAAATTTGTGGACTTTCGCAGAATTGAAATAAACAAGCTTCTCCCTTTGTTCGGTATGAAAGTCTACAAATTTGTGGACTTTCGCAGGAAGATAGATAATTAAAAATCAAGATTTTCTAAAAAAATGACAAACGATTCTGCTAAAAAGTATAGCTACTTCTTCCCTGAAGAGCTTCCTATTGGTGAAGAAACAGAAAAGACGGAAAGGGTATATAATCAAAAGGTGCACCCGGAAAGGGAAAAGATAATCAAGAAAACTATCAAAAACAATGTTTGGTTGTCTGTCTCTGAGGCGGCCAAGCTGGGCGGAATCAAAACTAAAACGATCAGACGGGCAATCAAGGAAAAAAAAGATATCAACTACAAAATAGTGAATAACAAATATAAAATAGATTTAAGGTCTTTGGTGATGTTCATGCACACTAGCAAAAGACTGGAGAATAAATTTAATGAATTCGGCTTGGGTCAGTATGTGAAGCAATGGAGAAAGTAGTCATCCTTGCCAACCACCCAAACTTCTTGTCCTTGTCCCAAACATCTTCCCTTCCCCCTCTCTTTTTCACCAGGGGTTTTTTATTTCCACACGTACTCGGCAAAAAATGAAGATGTCTGAAGAAAAAAAATCGGAAACAAAAATGTTATGAACAAAGAGGGGGGAAATAAGATGGAATGGCCGGGGTAAAAAGGAGTTTAGATTTTTGTCAACCAAATCTCTCCCTGCCACTCCTCCATGATTCTATCCTTAACTTCTCAAGTCCCGGGTCAAGGCTATGATATATTTTCAAAAAATTTCTTCAGATGAAGTTTGCGAAAAAGATCCTTGGCCTTTATGAAAATCTTTCCGCAAAACGACGTCAATAAAAGAATCTTTATTAAAAGAATCTTTCCTGTGAGTTTTACCCCCCCCTGCACCTAATCTTTTTGCGGATAAATTTCCCGATCAATTAAAAAACCTCCCTGAGAAATTAAGGAGGTTTTTTAATTCTGTTTGAGAAAACTGCTACGCTACAGCGTCTTTAGCAGCTTTGGATAGTCTAAATTTAACCACTGTTTTGGCAGGGATCTTAATCTCCTCGCCTGTGGCAGGATTTCTGCCCATTCTGGCCTTTCTTTTGGTTTTCACCAATTTACCAAAACCAGGAACTGTGAACTCTCCGTTCTTCTTAACCTCGTTGTAGGCCAAGTCGGTCAACTCATCAAAAAAAGCACCTACCTCTTTTTTGCTTAAGCCGGTCTTCTCGGCCAAAGCGTTTACGATTTGAGCTTTAGTTAGTTTTGCCATAAGGCTCTTTGATTAACCTTCAATCTTTAATTTAAGAATTAAAGGTTAAAATTAGTTATTATTTTTTAATAATATTAATTATATTATACACCTAAATTGAAAAAAAGCCAATAGTAAAGGGGGTTTAAAGATCAATAGAAAGGCAAAAATAAATGGAAGAGCCAACCGAACAAACTGAAGACATCTGACTCCTCTTGAATATCCCTTTCCCAGTCCCGGGACACTTGCTTAATTTTTTCCAACTGATCCATGAGAGTCGTTCTGCTCTCTGAGGATTGAATCCGATTCGTAACCCCTATCAACTCTTGGGTCTGATCCTGATACTGAGACAAACTTTTCTCAGCCCTATTTAAGTCACCGAAATGAGGGCCTATTAAAAATCTGACCCAGTTGCCCCTGCTCCAGGCACTCTTCATGTGATTCTCCACCTCACGATAATGCTTCTCTTTTTCTTGAATGATGTTTTTAATCTGGCCTTGAAATCTTTCTTCTGTCTCAGCTACCTCTAACACCCCGGAAAGAGAGTTTAAAAAAAATTCTTCTCTCTGCTTTAGTTCTGCTGATCGAATACGATCCGCCTCTTCCTCTTGATCCAAGTTCTCTGTGTTGGTGCTTACCTCTTTTTGACCCATGACTTGTCTCAGGTCTTCGTCACTAACTCCGGTACTTAGCTCCTTGTTAGGAGGAATGACAACAGAACGAGTCGCGGCTTGAACTTCTTGATGTCTTGAGAAAATTCCGGAATTGAAGCAGGTTGCAAGCAAAAGAAAAAGGCTTAAACACAGCAAACATTTAAAGCTGTTAATCATAGAAAAATTATTTTAATAATTAATCTTTGTAAACAATTATAGCAAAAATGGGATAAAAATAAACCAAGAGAGCGTTTTTGAAAACAAAAACCCCCTGCCAACCACAATGGCAGGGGGTCGTGATTTGATCAAAAAATTAAAAGGTGGGAACATCTATCACCTGAGCCCCTTCCGGAAGTTCTAATTGACTGTCCGGGATATCAACAAACTCTATGTTTCTTAACTCGGCGATCATCTCACCCTCGTCTGTAGTAAACACATTCCTGACAGGAAGGCCATGTTCTTTCCAAATCCAGACTCGAACCTCCTCTGTGTCAGTGGTGTATTCCACTACCACGCAGTCCTTTCCATCCCAAACCTCTTCACCCACGACCTCAAGATCTCGATCCCTTAGCTCTTGATTTCTCTCTTTAGGAGAATTGCCCACCTCGGCTTTACTCTCGGAATAGTCCATTCTTACGGCCATTCCTTGATCCGGGTGATAAGCTATGGATTCTCTCTTGTCATGATCCAAGAAATAGACTCCTTGAACCTCTTGGCCCTGAATCTCAAAGCTACTCTCTGCCCGCATCCTGTTCTCCTTCAACCAAACCGACACTGTCTGCTCCTCTCCCTCGAAAGGAGTGAATACTAGATCATACTGGAAAGAGCCTAGACCGGCAACCCGTTGCAAAATGGAATCCGGAGAAAGATCGGAAGAGTCCTCTTCCCTTTCTTCTGCCGCTCCGTTTTCAGAAACTTGATCCTCTGGGTCAACAGGATCTACTTCCGGCTGCTCATCTTGTCCACAAGCAGCGAGAACTAACCCTGATACCAGGAGTGTTAAAAATAGAGTTAGAGTTTTTCTCATAATTTTTATATTATTAATTAATACCCACCTGATAGCCACTGAATTCATTTTAACAATTACACCGGAACAAGACAACGATTTTAACGAAAATAGGCTCTTGACTGATTTGCCAGAGGGGGCAAAAAAGGTCTTTTCGACTCAGAAAAAGGTGCAGCCGGACATCTCTTAGTCTAAATCTTGAACCTCAAATGATAAAAAATTGAAATGGAAACTAATAACGAAAAACAGATAATATTTTAAAATTTTATTGGTCCTGCAGGCTATCTCTATATTCATGGATATCTTCGTAATCTCTGTGTTCTTTACCGTCATGAACTATAAATTTTTCCCCATCCTCTTCCGCTCGATAAGCTAATTTATTATCAATCACCCTTAAAAACCTTATATTATCGTATTTTTTTCCTCTTCTTTCACCACCACCATACACAATAAACTCTCGTCTATCTTCCACTGCTTTAAAAACCAATTCATCATTAACATTTTTTAAATAACTAGTTCTGTCATAATCTCTATACTCTCTTTCTCCATGAACCACAAATTCCTCTCTTCCACCCTCTAGATCTACTACATGATAAGCGGGCTTACCGTTAATATCTTGAAAGGTGCCGCCAATAATATTAGTATAACGCCCTTTTTGCTCTTCACCACCCCAAACAACAAATTCTTTACCTTCTTTCTCAGCTATGTATCCCAACTTACCACCAATCTCGCGTAAAAAGCCAACATCATCGTATTCTCTCTTTTCCTGACCGTTGACCACTATAAATTCCTGATCTCCGTCTTTTGCTATATAAGCCAATTCTCCATTAGCCGTTATTACATTATTCACCTCATCATATCTGGTCTGCTCTTCATCCCCCACTACCAAAAATTCTTTACCATCCTCCTTCTTCTTATACACCTTCTTACCATCTATTGTTGCAATTTCATTGTTATCCGAATCTTTTGAAACACTGCTATCTAGCCCTTTTTGGAAACCAACCATAACCCATATTTCATCTCTTTCCTCAAACAAGAAAACCATTTTAGTGCCATCAGCGCCCCGGGGCGGAGTATAGATCATTTTGGCCGAATTCTCATTATACTCACTCCCTCTATTCGATCCACCATTTATTTTTAAAAACTGAAGCGGGCCAACCAACTCCTCTTTTTGCCCGGCAAAATATTTTTCAGTTTCTTTTATATATCTTTTTTTGTTTTCTTCTGTTGCAGCACCTCCGAAAAGTTGCAGCACCACCTTCTTGTCTTCTTCACTCAACTCGTCCATATCCTCCAACACTGAATCCGTAGCTTCAGAGGAGACACTTTCAGCGAATTCTTCCAGATCCACGTATTTATCGAATGTTTCTTTGTCCCGTTCTTCCAAAGAATCTACTATATCGTCCACAACCCCCTTCAAAGGATCGGTAATGCTTCGATAAACTCCAAAAGACAATACCCCGATAAACAATATTAATATAGCAATCGTCCCGATTTTTAAAAATTTCTTTAAGTTCATAAGGCTAATGTTAAGAATTATTACCCTGTCTCTATTATACCAATTTCGAGAATAAGTAGAAAGCAACCCCTCCCTATAGTCAAAACAAGCAAAAAACAGGCGAAAAATCGCCTGCTTGTAGTTCCATGCACGGGCGGGAGGAATCGAACCCCCAGTTCGGGTTTTGGAGACCCGTGGTTTACCATTAACCGACGCCCGCTTAAAAATTAAAAAATGCTTAGAGAGCACTGGTCTTTAAATCAGAAAGTGCCTGGTGATAAGCATTTTAAATATATATGATCATTGTTGTCAACTCAGGCTAATTCCTTTTATCCAGTAAGTATTTAAACTCCAATTCATAAATATGGATTATGGTTAAAGCCAAGGAAATGATCAGGGGCCCGATAATAACTCCCCAAAAACCGAACAGGGCAATACCTCCTAAGATAGAAAAGATAATGAATAAAGGATGGGCTTGAGAGTGGCCCCGACTGATCACATAGGCTCTGACAACATTGTCTATGAAATTTATGATCAAAGCTCCGTATACAAGTATAAAAATTCCTTGCCAAATACTGCCGGTAAGCAAAAGATAAGCTCCGACCGGACCCCAGACCAAAAAAGATCCTAAATAGGGAATCAAGGTAAGGAAGGCTGTGATAACAGACAAGAAGAAAGCCGGTACTCCTACTATAACAAACCCTATACCCGCGGCCAGACCCTGAGCAAAAGCGGTGGCGAATGTGGCTAAAACAGTGGAACGACTTACCTCCCTGAATTTTTTAAATATTTCTTTTTCATACTTATTGGGCAAAGGAGTCCATTTCATCATAGTTCTGGCCAATCTTTCTCCATCTACAAAAAAGAAAAACATAGCGAAGACTATGGCCACTAAAGAAAAAATAAAACCAATGGTTCCCTTGGTAAAGGCAGCCGCCCCATCAACTAAAACATTACTGATTCTACCGGCGCCTTCCACCACAAAACCCCTCAAATTCTCACTGCTGATACCGGTATATTCCTCGGCTCTTAATACCAGATCCCCTAGAAATCCTTCTTCAGACTCAGAGTCCTCAAAAAACTCTACCACTCCTTGATAGGCCTGAATGGATTCTTGGGCGGCCAAAATAATCAAGTTTATCGCCGGTACTATAACAATGATGACCACAAAAAGACAAGTGATAAAAGAAGCAATCCTCCTGCTCCCACCCAATTTCCGACTCAACCATTGATACGGTTTGTAAAAAATAGAGGTCAAAATGGCAGCCACTAACAATTCGATCAAAAAAGGCTCGAAGATAAGATAACAAGCATAAAGCGTTCCTGCCAAAAGCAGTAACACAAAACCCTTGCCCACGGCTTTTTCCATCTTTTCCATATAATCTATCTAGGGGCCTACCGCCCGCTTTTATTAATTCTTTCTAAAATATCCGGATATCTATCCAGGATATAATCAAAACGATCTATCCCCTCCCCTGTCTCTTCATTATACAAGGGTGAGCCTCCGGGGTAAAGAACCCCTTTAGAATCTCCGTAACGATTAAGTCCTTGCTCCTCCAACCAATCATCAATTCTTTCTTTTTCCTCCTGACTCAAATCAGAAGCTTCCGGGGTTGAGTCCGAGACAGAAGAATCGGTTATATCAGAACTTTCTTTTTCTTTCTCCTCAGATACGTCCCCCAATTTCTGATCCAGCCACTCCAAGTTTTTTTGAAAATCCTTTTGGACGGTATCTATGGTGCAGCCGGAAACGGAGAAGACCAGGAAAATCAAAAAAGAAAAAGTGAAGAACTTGGTCAAAGACATGGAGAAATATTATTTTTAAGAAAAATTCAAAAAATTATTTGGTTTCCTTATGAAGAGTGTGAGTGCCGCAATATTTGCACATTTTTTTTAATTCCAGCCTATCTTTAATGGTTTTTTTGTTCTTTCTGGAAAAATAATTGATCCTCTTGCACTCGGTACACTCCATTTTTATCATGTTGTCTTGTGACATATCTAAATTCAAAAATCAGACAACAGCCGAATTTCAGAAACGACTTGTTGCTGGATTATCTTAATAATAAGCTTTTTAGTGCCTGTTTTGATTATAGTAATACAAAAATATTCAAAAGTCAATTGTCAAAGAGGCCCTAAAAAAGCATTATTCGAACACTATGCGGGCCGAATTAACCTTCCCTCACCTCTTCCGGATCACTGGTCACAGGAGTCGGCTCCTGGTAGCTTCTATTTTTCAACTTAAAATCCTTGATAGCTTGAAGTAGGGTTCTTTTGGTTTCATAAGGAGCGGGAATCTGACGGAAAATGAATTTCTTAAAAGCTCCTGCTGTCTGAATCTTCAAGTTCCCATATTTTAAGACCGTGGGCAAAACCCCGCAGACATCAACTGTTACATCCTGAACTCGATCATGAGAAACACTGGAATAAAAACGACTAAAAAGGCCTCTCAATTCGGTATGGATGGTCCTTTCACTGGTAACCACCCAGCAATCCAAATAATAACGGGTAAAGATCATTAGTCCTAAAAGCCAGAAAAAGAGGAGGCATAAAGATAAGAAAAAAAGAAGAACATAATCGAGATTGAACTGGATTAAAGAGGGTGGTTGTCCGATGAAAGAAACTATATGTTCGCTGACTCCGTAAAATAAAATATATAGCATAGCAAGCACGGTAAGAGAAAAAATAAAGGCTACGGGGAAGATCTCCATTAAAAAAACCATACTATGCCTTCTTTTGACCGACAATACCTTTTCGTTTTTTCTAAAAGTGACCATTGCTAAAAAATAATGAGTAATAGAAATACCAAAGCCAAAATAATCAGGATAGTGGTACCCAAAATGATGATCTTCAAAATCCGGTTGCTCATCCTGTCGCAGGATAACTTGAATTTATTAAAATGGTAAACAATAATGGATCCGAGAATAACACTCAGAAGCACCGCCAGGGAAAAAATAGCTATAAATATCTTACTGATCATATATACAATTATACCATTTTTAAGAAAAATAAAAAAGACTGAGCTAATTTTAAGTCAAAAAACTACTTTTGGCAGCCAGGACAATAATGGGTCCCTCTACCAGCCAATTTAATCTTTTTAATTGAACCATCACAGCGCTGACAAGGTCTACCGCCGCGGTTGTAGACCTTTAAAAAACGAGAAAAATTACCCGCCTTCCCTCGAGCATCCACATAATCAGAAAAAGTGGTGCCTCGATATTTCACTCCTTGTTTTAAAATCTTTATTATGGCCGAATACAGAGCTTTGATCTCGTTGGACTTCAAGGATTCAGCTGAACGTTCCGGTCTTATCCCGGACAAAAACAAAACCTCGTCAACATAAATATTTCCCAATCCCGCCACTAACTTCTGATCCAGAAGGGCCTTCTTAACAGCTATCTTCCGTTTTTTCAACTTCTTCTGAAAATCAAGTAGATCAAAATCCGGCATTAAAGGTTCGGGGCCGAATTCTGTTAACTTTTCTTCCTTTTCCTGTTTAGTGACCGGCTTAAGATAGCCAAAACGACGCAGGTCATTGAAAAACAAGACGGCCCCTGATTGAAAATGAATTATAGCCCTGGTGTGCTTGTTAGGCAGCTCTCCTCCCACTCCTTGAAAAAGATCGCTTTTATCCAAAGAATGACCTCCAGCCACCAATTCCTTTCCGTCCTGATAAACCAACTGTCCGGTCATTTTTAAATGCACCAGAATAAAGATTTCTTTTTCCAAAACCAAGATCAAGAGCTTGCCACGACGCTCTAAGCCCTTAACCCTTCTTCCTTCAATCCCCTTCCAAGAAGAACCTTTTTCCAAAAGCTTTTGGTCTCTTATTTCCAAACCAGAGATCTTCTCTCCTACTATTCTTTTTTCCAGATCCGATCTAATAGTTTCCACTTCGGGCAATTCCGGCATAAATAAGGAAAAATCCAAATCCTGGTAAATAGGATCCAAATTTTGATTAATCAATTAAACCTCTATAATATAGAGTAAAAATATAATAATTCCCAAGGCGGCAAACTCGAGTGCGAATATTTTCAAAAAGGTGATTCCTATTCTGTTGGGATCTATTATCATAAGTTTAGCCTAATCCAATATTTATTATTATAATATTTTTTACAAACTATCACAAAAAAGACAACTTTATCAAGGACTAAATTACATCCTCAAAGCAAAAAAATAATCGCTAAAAAGCGATTATTTGATCAGTGGGCCGGGCAGGATTCGAACCTGCGAAGCCGCGAGGGCGAGTGATTTACAGTC
>CAZWNU010000023.1:0-13934 GCA_964635515.1 uncultured Gammaproteobacteria bacterium | reverse complement strand
CGAGTCAACCGAAGAGTGGAACACCATGCAGGCCATTACTTATTCCGGGGCCTCTAGGTAGATTCATAGGATAGTTTTTATATATAGTTTGAGAAAATCCCCATGCTTCCTGATCTGGCCCTTTTCTTGGGCCAGATCAGGCCAAAATTAAAATTAAAATCAACATAGTAATGAAATATTATCATGAACCGGTAATGTTGTCAGAGGTTATTGATATATTAAAGCCTAAGAATGATAAATATTTTCTTGACTGTACTTTGGGAGGAGCCGGGTACACCCTGGCTATAGCGGAGAAGTTGTCCCCAGAAGGAAGGGTTGTGTCCCTGGACCTTGATCCTTGGTCGATAAAGAATGCTGAGGAAATCATAAAAGAAAGAAAGATCGGAAATATTTCCCTGGTTCAAGATAATTTTAAAAATCTAAAAGAAGCGGTGGTTAAGGTATTTGGCTCGGAAGAAAGGTTTGATGGCATAGTTTTTGATCTAGGACTGTCCTTGGCTCAATTGGAAGATGAAAACAGAGGCTTTTCCTTTAAGAGGGACTCTCTGATCGATATGTCCTTTCAGGGGGAGAATAATAAGGGAGATTCCAGCCAGGCGGGGTACATTCTGAATAATTATCCGATTGAACAGTTACTCGATATATTTAATAGATTTGGAGAGGAGAAATTGTCATTAAGAATAGCTAAAAATATTGAGAAAAGAAGGAGGGAGAAGTCGATCAAGACTACGGGGCGGTTAAGCGAAATAATAGAGGAAGCCATTCCAGGACGATTCTTTCCTTATAAAGATAATATAAAGGCCAGGATATTTCAGGCCCTGCGAATAGCTGTTAATCAAGAATTAGAAAGCTTAAAACAGGCCCTTCCCCAGGCCCTGGAATTATTAAAAAAAGAAGGAAAAATAGTAGTAATATCTTACCATAGCCTAGAGGATAGGTTAGTAAAAAATTTTTTTCAGAAGGAGAGCCGATCCTGCCTTTGTTCTCCCCAGGTACCGGAGTGTCGATGTTCTCATCAGGCCAAGCTAGAGGTAATAAAGAATAAAAAAGAGAAGGGGAAAAGCAAGAACTTCCTAACCCCCGGTTCTGAGGAGCTGAGAAGAAATCCTCGTTCCAGGAGCGCTAAGCTACGAGCGGCTAAAAAAATAATATAAATTAAAATTATGACAGGTTATCCCAGCTATCTAAAATCTAAATCTAAAAAGGAGCCAAAAAAATCGGAGCTTGATAGGAAGTTAAAATTTGTAAACATCTTTCTAGTGGCAGTTATAGCGATTCTGGGATCTTGCTATGTGGCTTTGACCAATGATCTGACTATTAAAGGAATTGAAGTTAGGGCTTTAAAAAGTGATTATTCCTCTTTAACAGAGAAGAACAGAAGTTTGAATGTCAGGGCAAATTCTCTTAGGGCTCATCAGAATGTTGCCCAGAGAACCCAAGATTTGAAAATGGTTTCGGTAGACAATGTTAATTACATAAAAGTTCCCGCCGATATTTTAGCCAAGAAATAATTAAAATATGAAAAGCATTAGAGCCAGAAAAAAACCGGAGCGCAACAATCGCATCAATATTGTTACTGCGGTTGTTTTTTTGTTGCTAGTTGTTTTCGTCTATCAATTATACAAAATACAGGTCTCAGAACATGATTATTTTTCGGTCCTAGCTTCGAGGCAGCATAATGTTCACAGCAAGTTGTTGCCGGACAGGGGAGAAATACTTGTAAGAACCGGAGAAGGAGGGGAGGGGCTCTATCCTATTGCCACCAATAAGGATTTTGCTTTAATATTTGCTATACCCAAGGATGTGGATGAACCCCTGCCTTTGGCTGAAAAACTTTATTCTTTTTTTGATCAAGAGGAGATAGAAGAAGAAGTTAGAGAGTACTTTGAGAAAAAAGATAAGGAAAAGTTAATGAATAAATTAAGAGAAATTCCGGTTGACTTACCCGAAGAGGAAAGAGGTGTTAGATCAGCCGAGATTGAAAGAGAATTCGAATCTAAGAGGCAAACTGAGGTTTGGCAAGAAGAAAGAGAGGAGGAGATCGAGGAGGAAATTGAAAAAAGAGAAGAAGGGAGAGTGGATTATTATGTAGAGATACTGTCCAGGGAAGATGATCCTTACAGGGTTTTGGAAAGAAAGGTGGAAAAAGAGGTTTTATTTAAGTTATATGATTTTCTGTGGCCTGAGGATCAAGAAAAAAACTTTACTTATAATGATTTGTTTATAAGGAACGGTCAGGTTTATTATCAAGATGGTGAAAGACGGGTTAGGGTCAGAATTGAAGGTGTATCTCACAGTGTAAATAGACTAAGATATTATCCTGAAGAAAATATAGGTTCACACTTCTTAGGTTTTGTTAACTTTTACGACCTCGAAAGAAGGGGCAATTACGGTCTGGAAGGATTTTTTAATAGAGATCTTTACGGAGAGCTTGGTTTTGTTAAATCAGAATCAGAAAAAGATGAGGACACTATAGTTATTAATAATAGGAGTTACAAAAAACCAGTAGATGGAAATGACTTTGTTCTCTCTATAGTTTGGCCTATTCAGTTTTATGTTTGCCAAGAACTGGATAGGGCTGTCAGGGGTCATCGAGCGGACGGTGGGAGCGTAGTGGTGGTCAGTCCGGAGACCGGTGAGATAATAGCCATGTGCTCTTCCCCGAGTTTTAATCCCAATGAATATAATGAAGTAGACGATATAAAAATTTATAACAACCCAGTTATTTTTGAAGATTACGAGCCGGGTTCGGTTTTTAAAACTATAACCATGGCATCCTCTTTGGATGCCGGCGCTATCACTCCTCGCACTACTTATGAAGATGGAGGTAGTATTAAGATTGATAACTGGACCATTAGAAATTCTGATTATTCCACCCATGGTCCTCATGGCTTGGTTGATATGAATTATGTTTTGCGTAATTCACTAAATACCGGTTCTATATGGGCCATGGAGCAGATGGGACATAATCTATTTAGCGATTACTTGAATAAATTTGGTTTTGGAAGCAGGACCGGCATAGAATTAGAAGGAGAGGGCTCAGGTGATATTAAAAATTTAAGGGGTGACAATATTCGCAGAATATATGCTGCTACCGCCTCTTACGGTCAGGGTATTACAGTTACCCCTTTGCAGCTAGTTATGGCTTTTGCGGCTATAGCCAACGAAGGGGTTTTGATGCAACCCCATATAGTAAAAGAGATCATCAAAGCCGATGGAGAAGCAAAAAAAGTGGAACCGGTTACAATAAGAAGAGTCATTTCCGAGGAAGCGGCAGCTCTCACTTCTGGGATGATGGTCAATGTTGTAGAGGATGGCCATGCTTCAGGGGCCAAGGTCGATGGTTATTATGTGGGAGGAAAGACCGGTACAGCCCAGGTAGCCTCCTCTGGTGGTTATGGTAGAAAAACGATTCATACTTTTGCCGGAACCGCTCCCATAGACGACCCCAAATTTACAATGTTGGTAAAATTAAACGACCCTAAAGATGTAAGATTTGCTGCCTCATCAGCAGCCCCTCTTTTTGGTAAACTGGCCGATTTTATTTTAAACCATTACCAAATATCCAAAAATAGGTAGGGGATCTTGCGGTTTTTTAAATTTTAGTATAGTTTTGTAATTAACTTTTTTGCCTTTGATTAGAATTCAATAACGAATATGAAAAAATATTTCCAGTTAAAATTAAAAGTCTTAGCGAAAATGATTATCGCTAAGTACAAACCCAAAATTGTGGGGGTCACCGGAAGTGTGGGCAAGACAACCACTAAAGAGGCTATTTATACGGTTTTATCTTCCAAGTTCAGAGTCAGAAAAAGCATTAAGAACTATAATAATGAAATAGGGGTCCCCTTGAGTATTATTGACTGCCAAGTTCCTAGTAAATCTTTGTGGGCTTGGACCAAGGTTTTTGCTAAAGCTTTAAAACTGATTCTAATAAAAGACAAAAATTTTCCAGAAATTTTGGTTTTGGAGATGGGAGTGGACAGGCCGGGAGATATGGAGTATTTAACAAAGATAGTTCAGTGTGATGTTGGGGTTGTCACTTCTGTAGGCCCTTCTCATTTTGAATATTTTGACAGTATAGATAAGATCAAGAAAGAAAAATCGGTTTTGATAAAAAATTTAAAAGAAGGAGGGTATGCCATACTCAATTATGACGATCCCAAGGTTAGGGAGATGTCGGAGATAAGTACTTCCAGAATCATCACTTATGGCTTTGAACAAGGGTCTTTTGTTAAAGCTCAAAATTTAATTTTTAGTTTTGAAGAAAACCAGAACATAGAGGGTCTGTCCGGAATTAGTTTTAAACTTAATTATGACGGATCAGTGGTCCCGGTTAAGCTACCTCGAGCCATAGGTTATCCGGCGATATATTCCTCTCTGGCAGCCGCTTCAGTGGGGATTGCTTTTAAAATGAATTTGGTTGATATATCTTCCGCCCTAAGCGGTTTTTACCTTCCTCCGGGGAGAATGAATGTTATCAAGGGCATAAAACATACTCTGATAATTGACGATACTTACAACGCCTCTCCACAGTCTTCTCTTTCAGCTCTCGATTTCATAGAACGAATCGCTGTCAACCCCGGAAACAAAAAATGGGGCGCTTTCGGAGATATGCTAGAATTGGGCAGATATACTGAGAAGGGCCATGAGGAGGTGGGAAAAGCTTTGGTCTCAAAAGGTATTAATAAATTGGTTACAGTGGGAGAAAGGGCGTGGAGCATTGGAAAAGGAGCAGAAGATGCCGGAATGAGGAAGGAGGATATATTTCATTTCTCTGACCTAGGAGAGGCCGGGAGGTTTATTCAGGGCAGAATAGAGAAAGGAGACTTAATCTTCGTTAAAGGGTCTCAAGGAGCAAGAATGGAAAAAATTGTTAAAGAGCTAATGGCCGATCCTATTAATGCTAAAAATTTACTGGTTAGACAAGAAAAAGAGTGGCTAGATTAAAAGGGGCTATTAAAATTGACTTAATCGAATATAAAAGTTATTATAATTCATAACAGGGATGATTTAATATGACTTTATGGTCCAGACGAAAATTTTGCCCACCATAACCACAACAGAGCCTTTTAAAGGAGGTACTTCTTGGAGGGATAAGATAAAAGAATTGAGGAGGCTAAAGATAGAAGAGGTCTCTCTTTTTTTAACAGTTTTAGAGAAGGATGAGAGGCAAGAGTTGTATAATCTTTTAGAAAAGGAGTCAATTAAAAGAATCCCCCATGTCCATTTAAGAAATGACATGACTAATGAGGAGCTTGATTATTTGGTTTCTAGACACAAAACAGAGGTTTTTAATACTCATCCCAGAAGACAATATCCTCCGATCTATGATTGGAACAAGCATCTAAAAAACATTTATATAGAAAATGCTAAAACAATTCCCGAAAGAGAGGAGTTGGAAGTTTTTGGTGGTATATGTCTTGATTTTTCTCACTGGGAAGAGGCTGTTTTAAAGAAAAGACAGGATTATAATAGTTTTATTGATTTAATTACAAGTTTTTCTGTCGGTTGCGGTCACTTGTCAGCAATTTCGGTTAACTCAAATTTAGGCTTAGAAGACAAACTTAGCTGTCATTATGCTGAAAACCCCAGTCAACTAGATTATTTTGAGAAATATTTGTCCTATGCACCTCCTGTGATATCCTTGGAGCTGAACAACTCTCTTGCTGAACAATTGGAGATAAAAAAATATATAGAAATTAATATTTTGCGTAATTATGACTAAAGTCTTGATTTTAGGTTATGAGGGAAACCTGGGAGGGCAATTGTATAAAAAATTTGAACACAGTGGTTACCAAGTGGTGGGCTGGGATAGAAATGATGTAGACATAAAAGATAAAAATTTGGTCATGGAAAAAATAGATATTTCCAGGCCAGACATTATAATCAACACTGCTTCTTACAACAATGTGGACAAATGCGAAGAGGAGGAAGAGTATCTTTTGGCTAGGGAGATAAATGGCAAGGCCCCGGGTTATTTAGCAGAAGCAGCTTTAAAGGCAGGATCCCTTTTGATCCATTATTCCTCAGATTATGTTTTTGATGGGGACAAAAAAGAGGGTTATAAGGAGGATGATACCCCCAACCCGGTAAATAAATATGGAGAGACCAAACTGGCGGGAGAGAAGGAGATCATGCAGAGAAGCGGACAGGGGTTAAAATGGTATCTGGTCAGAACATCGAAACTCTTTGGCCCCAAGGGAGAGAACGAGATTGCCAAACCCAGCTTTTTTGATTTAATGATTGATTTAAGTCAAAAAAAAGAAGAGCTGAGAGTCGTTGACGAGGAAGTAAGTAAATTCACCTACACTCCTGATTTGGCAGAAGCCACCCTAAGCTTGATAAAAGAGGACAGGGGTTTTGGTTTGTATCATATAACCAACAGCGGTGCTTGCACCTGGTATCAAGGGGTCCGGGAATTATTCAGGATAAAAAATATTAAGACACCTGTTGTTCCGGTTTCCGGAGCAGAGTTTTCTAGGCCAGCCAGAAGACCGGGCTACTCTGCTTTGTTGAACACCAAACTACCGGAATTAAGGCCTTGGCAACAGGCTTTAGAGGATTATTATAGGAAAAATTAAATTAATTAATAAATTTAATATTATGAAGGGTATTATTTTAGCCGGTGGCTCCGGGAGTAGGCTTAGGCCACTAACAAACATCACTAGCAAACAATTGTTGCCAGTTTATAATCGTCCCATGATATATTATCCCTTAAACACACTTTTGAGGGCCGGGATAAAAGAAATTTTGATCATTGTCGCTCCTGACAGAGCTGGTGATTATCTTAATTTATTGGGTAGCGGTAGCAATTTCGGGGCTAAGTTCACTTACGAGATTCAAGACCAGCCCAAAGGTTTGGCAGAGGCTTTTATTATAGGTGAGAATTTCATTGATGAAGAAAGTGTCACCATGATCTTGGGGGACAATATTTTTGAGGATGATTTTTCCGAAGACATTAAAAACTTTCAATCAGGTGCCAAGGTTTTTGCCAAGAAGGTTCCTGACCCAGAGAGGTTTGGGGTGGTTAAATTTGATCAAAACAATAGAGCTGAGACAATTGAGGAAAAACCAAAAGAGTATATCAGTGATTATGCTTTGACTGGATTATACATTTATGACCATAGGGTAACAGAGGTGGCTAAAAAGGTTCAGCCCAGTGACAGAGGAGAGTTGGAAATCACAGAGTTACATAATTGGTATCTGAATAAAGGCGAACTCGAGGTTGGTATGGTCGAGGGCAAGTGGCTGGACGCCGGAACATTCGACACCTTACTTGAGGCTCAAAATTTTGCCAAGAATAAAATGGAGGACAAAATGATTATTTAGATGACTAAAAAAATCCCTAAAACAGCAGTGGGCTTTGTCACATACGGCGAGAGTACGGCTAAATATTTGCCGTATTTTTTAGCTAGTTTAGAAAAACAGACCCTTTTTTCTCAATTGGAGTTTTTAGTTTATGATAATTCCTTTGAAAAAGACACCTCTAACAGAGACTATATTAATCGTAATTACCCCCTTTGGTCGGTTATGGGATCTGGGAGAAACTTGGGCTTTGCCGCCGCTTATAATGTTCTTTTTAGAAAGGCCATGGAAAAAGGGTCTGAATATTTCTTAGCGCTTAATCCTGACTTGATTTTGGAACCGGATGCTATAGAATTTTTAGTTCAGGGTATAAAAAGAGATCCGACTTTAGGGTCTGTTAGCCCCAAGATTCTTAAATGGGATTTTGAGAGAAACAAAAAGACTGACATTATTGATACTTGTGGGATAGAACTCAAAAAGGGTTTGAGGTTTACCGATCTTGGTCAAGGAGAGAAAGATGAGGGGCAATATGACAACAAGGGTATCTTAGGTCCCTCAGGGGCAGCTGCCCTTTACGATCTGTCAGCTTTGAAAAGAGTAGAGGTCTCGGGGCAATATTTTGATGAAATGATGTTCATGTATAAAGAAGATTGCGACCTGGCTTATAGGTTGTATCTAGAAGGTTTTGGGTCTATTTGTGTCGGCTCTTCGGTCTTTTACCATGATAGGACTGCCTCTGGGAAAAAGGGAGGTGACCTAAAAGCTGCTCTGAATCGAAAGAGCAAGAGCAAACAAGTGAAAAAGTGGTCTTTTCTTAATCAACAAATAATATTCTTGAAATATTGGAAGATACAGGACTTTTCATCAAAATTATCTATAATCTGGTTTCAATTCAGAATTTTATTTTTTGTTTTATTTTTTGAAACTTACCTTATAAAAGAATGGCTAAAATTACCCCGTTTGAGCAAGGGAATTAAAAGATATCATTTATGATAGACCTTTCTGTGATAATTGTTTCTTGGAATGTTAAAGAGAAGCTGCAAGGAAACTTAACTTCGATTTTCGAGAGCCGTGGCAATTTTTCCATGGAGGTTTTTGTGGTGGATAACAACTCGCGAGATGAAACTGTTGAAATGGTAAACAAAAAATTTGAACAAGTTAACCTAATAGCTAATAAAGAAAATTTGGGTTTTGCTAAGGCCAATAATCAAGCCATTGAACAGGCCCGAGGCAGGTTCATACTTCTTCTCAATCCTGATATGAGGCTTTTTCCAGAAACTTTAAAAAACATGATTTCCTTCCTAGATTCTCGTCCCGAGGTGGGGGTGGCCGGATGCCGTCTACTGGATGAAAAAGGGGAAGTGGTGCCCCATGTGAGAAGGTTTCCCAGGTTATCCGACCAACTAGCAATTGTCTTAAAGATACCTCACTTTTTACCCTGGGTTTTGAATGGTTATCTTCAAAAAAATTTTGATTATTCTCGCGAGGCAGAGGTTGATTCTATCCGGGGCTCTTTTTTTATGATTAGGAAAAAGACCTTGGAGGACCTGGGTAAATTAGATGAAAGGTATTTTATTTGGTTTGAAGAGGTTGATTATTGCCTGAGGTCTTGGAGGGGTAATTGGAAAGTGGTCTATACTCCGCAGGCT
Source organism: uncultured Gammaproteobacteria bacterium (assembly GCA_964635515.1). Classification (GTDB taxonomy): domain Bacteria; phylum Patescibacteriota; class Patescibacteriia; order Patescibacteriales; family JAGXOH01; genus CAZNAQ01. The sequence goes on along the minus strand of CAZWNU010000023.1, from coordinate 4,977 downwards.
AGCTGCCTTGATTATGTGGGAAGGAGCTTTTCTTTGCTTAGCAAGGGGGTAACCCAGAGATATTTTCAAGATTCTATGCTCAAGTTCTTTAGGAAGTGGCATCCTTGGTGGAAATATTTAGTACTATGGCTTGCCTGGAAGCCGGTCCTTTTCTTCTTTGGGGTCTGCCGGAGGAGCTAATATTATCAAAAAATTTGCTGTTAAAAAATTTTGAAAAAATAAAAGGGTTAATTTCAACATTAACCCTTTTCACGGTATTATAGAATAATTTCTTATTCTTTCGGATACTTCTATCATTTCCCTTTGAGCCTCATCTTTAACTTCTCTTAGTTTGGCCAAGAAGAAGTTTGACCAGAATACGGGCGCTATCCCTGATTCAGAATTAAACTTCTGGAAAAGAAAACCGTCAGGGTTGCCGGGAATATTGTTACCGGTCCACAGGTGGACGACTTGAGGAACCCCTTTTTTCACGACCTTGGGCATCCCGCTTTTGTCTTCTTTGGGTTCGGTAGTTATCTGAACCCATATCTCCTTACTGATTGTTTTTGGTCCCCCGGAGGGTCTGGGCTCTATCAGGCATACATGGGCCATTGCTCTTATCTCGAGCCTCCACAGTCCCTGGAGGATCATAGCGGAAAAAACATCGGTTTTTGCAGGGTTGCTGTTTTTTGTTTCTCCCCATGCGATTCTCTCCAAGTTAGCGAACATACTTGGATCAAAGAACCTCTTTGGGTTCTGGGGTTTATGGCCGAAAGGAAAATTATCATACGATTTGTAAAGACCGACTTTCATTGTTCACCTCCTTCTTTCTTTTTTGTTTTTATTTTAGTTATTAAAATCTATCAAGGAAGTTTAAATAAGTCAATAATTTTCTCTTTTTGTAAAGCTGTGATAGAATTTTCCCCGACTTATATTATTTGGGAGGGTTATAATTGGAAGAGTTGTTTGCTTTTTTTATAAAAGTTACTAATTTTTTTTGAAACTCAGAGGACAGCCAAATATCATTATGACCAAAATTTTCCAGTAAAACATATTTTTTTTCTTCACTTGGTATTTTTTCGAATAATTTTTTGGAGAACCTGGAAGGAATTATTGAATCTTCGTCTCCGTGGAAGATGATCAACCTCCCTTTATAATTCTTAAGCCATTTCATGTTATTGTATTCTTCCTTGAGTAAAAAAGAAATTGGATATATTGGGAGTTTTGATCTAACCAAATTTTCTAAGCTTGAAAAAGGGGAGATAAGGATAAGGGAGTCTACTTTTCCGGTGTGGGCTTGATAGCTTGCCGCTCCAGCTCCGATACTTTGACCATATACAGTAATATTTTGAAAATTATTCTTTTCTAAAAAATCATTAATATTCTCTACGTCTTTAAGTATTAATTTCTCGGATGGTCTCCTGTCGTCATTAGAGTATCCGGCATATTCCACAAAGATGATCGAGTTGTTGTTTTGCTCCAGCACTGATCTTAAGAAGCTTCTATCACAAGTAGATCCGGCATTCCCGTGGTAATGAACCAGAACTTGATCAGGGGATCTTTCGTAGTAGTAGAAACGAGTGCCATTGTGATTAATTCCTTGATATTCTTTGAAACCCGGACAATCATTAAAGTCTTGTTCATTGGGGTGGTATATCAAAGATCTTTGACTTAAAAAAAGAAAAACTCCAAAAAGGAGATAGATGAGTAAGGAAATTTTTAGACCTTTGATTGTTATTTTTTTAATCTCCATAAAGACATTTTTAATTATCCGGGACTTAGCTTCTTTGTTTCTACCTTTTCTTTTTTAAATTTTTTTAGGTCTGATCTTGTCTTTTCCGTAAGTTTTTGCTTAAAAACCTTTTCCAGTTCGAACCACTCAAAACCAGCTCCCTCCCCGAGAACCAGGTCTTCTTTCCTTGCCTCACTTAATATATAGAAAACGAAACGATGAGTATTCAGTTTTTTGTTCATGTAGTTATCCAGGTATATAATATCTTGTTTTGCAACTTCAAGACCCGCCTCCTCAAGTATCTCCCTTTGAAAACATTCTTCCGGGGTTTCTTTTTGTCCTTCATTCAGGCCGCCGAAAAAAGCCAGGTAACCAGGGTTGTATTTTGTCTTTTCGTCCCTTTTGTGGAGAAAGACCGAGTTTTTTCTCGGGTTATACAGGAAACCGCCACTCCAAAAACTTGTTAAATTGGAATTGGTGTTTTCGACTTCTTTCATATTAAGTTTTTATTTTGGACAGATTTTGGTCTATCACTTGAGGTTTCATCCCCAATATTTCTTCTTTGTAATTAATCTCGGGAATTTTGTTTAGCAGAAATATTTTTTTATTAAGATAAAGAGACAGTCCCATTTCAATCAGAGTATTAGCTCCTATATAACCGGGGAGATTATTTTTTTCATAATTCAGGACCAGAATCGCATCACTCCATTCAATTTTTTTAAAATGGGCCTTGATTGCCTCTTCTTTTCTATCCCAGATCCAACTATTTTCATTTTTTTCTTCTTTTCTTTGAGAATAATAGTCTTTGACCGAGATCATATCTCCTTTTTGGTCCTTTACCTCAAAAGGCGGTAAATTAACTTCGTGGCCCAGGCTTTCCAGTTCTTTTTTTGTATTCCGCATTTGGTCATAAAATGCTATGCTTCCGCAGATTGTAATTTTCATTTGTCCTTATTTATTAAATTTTTATAAACTTTAATTGTAGAGTTGACTTGTCTTTCCGGAGAAAATTTCTCAATTACTTTTTGGGCATAATCGGTATTATCTTTGAATTTGTAATCCCGAGAAGTCATTTTTTTAAAAATTTTGTATATAGCCTCTGAGTCCTTTTGGGGAACCAAAAAACTGAATTCTCGATCTTCTTCTATTATTGCTTCAGGCATGCCTCCGGTATTGCTTGCTACAACCGGAAGGCCGGCTGCTATGGCCTCAATTATGGCTATTCCAAAGCTTTCTTGTTGGTGAGTGTCTTCATCAATGATAGAAGCCTGGACGTAGACATGGTGCCCTGTTAATATCTCAGGTATTTTTTTATGTTCGACCGACCCCAGAAAATTAACCCGGTCTCTTATACCTAGATCTTTAGCTAAACCCTCCATTTCCGCTCTATTCTCCCCATCTCCTATAAGGGTTAACTCGGCTTGGCTGTAATGTCTGTTTATCAGTTTTTGAAAGGCTTCAAGTAAATATCTATGCCCCTTCCAGTTTATAAATCTGGCAATATTTATTACTTTAAAAACATCCCCAGGTTTAAAAAGTATCTTTTTTTTGTTTTTAATAAATTCTTTGTTGAAAGCGTTGTTTATTATAGATATTTTTTCCTTGGGAACTCCTTCTTTTTCCATTTTGCCTTTCAGGAATTCGGTTTGGGCAGTGCAGGTTAGTTCTTTATAGGAGTCGAGGTTTTCAATTTCCTTTTTGTAAGTAGGGTCAAGGATGGGCGTGGAGGTTGCGTCGGTTCCGTGAAAACTTATTACCAGGGGAATTCTAAGGTTGTTTTTTTCCAGTAGTTTTTTCATGAAGACTCCATTGGTCCCGAAGTGAGCATGAATCAGGTCAGGATTCACTCTTCTTATCACTTCTAAAAAAATTTCAGGGTCTTTAAAGTTATATCTTTTCCAGTAAAAAATCCTATACAAAATTCTCCTCCAAAAAAACCTCTTTCTTTCTTTAATTATAAAAAGCTTGTTATCTTTAAAAGGTCTTTCTTGCCCCAGTTCTCTTTTTTGGGTGAGTATATAGTTATCAACCCCAACCTCTTCTAAGTTTTTAATTTGATCATAGACAAAAGTCTCTGACGGACTGGAAAATATTGTTATATAGTGAAGTACCTTCATTTTTATGGTTTTTATTTTGTTTTAAAGTCCTTTTTATAACCTTATTGCTTAGGCGAGAGAAGTTTTGGTAGGCCTTTCTAGTTAAGGTTCTTTTACACTTTTGGTTTTGAAAAACCTGGGGAACCAATCTTTTCTATCCACAACAAGTTCGCTGACAATCGCAAAGGGAATAACTATTAAAAATATAATTCCAAGAGTTTCCAGATTTATGAATTTTCCTGTCAAGATCGTAATGATTATCAAGTCATCTATTATTGATATAAAAACTCCAAAGATCACAAACTCTAGAAAAGTTTCCAAGTTTTTCATTAATTTACTCCTCTTCCTCCATTTTTTATATCTGGGCAAAAGTGTGGTTCTGTCCACTATCAACTCGCTTATAGCAGCAAACGGAATCATTACTATCAAAGAAATCAGGATCGCTCGCAGATTTATAGGGTGCTCGGTAACCAATTTTATGACTATTAGGTTTTGAGTTAAATTTAAAGTGATTCCAAAAATAAGAAAACCCAGAAACACCTTAAGTCTTTTTCTTTTGATTTTTTCTCTTCCAAACATTTTTAAAAAGAGAATGAAAGCCAAGAACTTTCATTCCATGGTTTTATTTATATAGCTTCTTATTAATTTTAGCAAAAAGAAAAGAGGTCGACAATTTTTGCCGACCTCGACAACAATTCTTTTTTAGGCTAACCCTTCAGGGCTTCAATCTTTTTTCTCCGTCCTTCTTTTCCTTTTTCACTTTGGGCATAATCAATATACTTTTCTGCCTCATCTAGCCTTCCGGCATCACATAAAGCGCCCATTAGCTCTCGACTTCTGTGGTCCAGCCATCTCTCATCATACTTTGGCTCATCCTTCATTTCTTCTAACCAGGTAATTGCCTCATCAAGCCCTCCCTCTTCAATAGCTAATTGAAACTCTTTAGTGCCCTTAATTTTCATCGTTTCCTGTTCCTCCAATGTTTCTTCTGGTTTTTTCTGTTCGTTGTTTAGCGGGTCTTGTTTTTCGAATTTTTCCATAAATTTATTTTATTTTTTAGGTTAAAGATGTAGCTTCTTTTATAATAACATTTTTAATCTTTGATTGAAACCTTGTGTGCTAGTCCAGCTCATTTTGGACAACAAGCCATTATTAAGTAAATAATCCACA
>CAZWNU010000022.1:0-14331 GCA_964635515.1 uncultured Gammaproteobacteria bacterium | reverse complement strand
CCGGCTTCGCCGTCCAAAATGTGCCTGAACTTATTCAGGGTAATTTTTTGTTGAAGTTGATGGAATTAGCCAAGGACCAGGTTCGTTTTTTCTGAACATTCCGGGCAGAGATTGTTTTTGGTGTTTATCCTTCTAACCGCGAACCGAGATCTTTCTATCAGGACCTTTTTGCAAGAGGGGCAGAGGGTGTTATCGGACTCACCCCTGTTTCCGGCATAGATGTATTTTATTCCTTCTTGCCTTCCTATTTCTCGGGCTTTCTCTATGGTTTCCACATCAGTGGACGGAGTATTTTTCATTTTGTGGCAAGGATGAAAAGCAGAGATGTGCCAGGGGATGTTTTTATCTAGTCCGGCTATGAATTTAGCCATTTTTCTTATCATTCTCTCAGAGTCGTTGTGCCCGGGGACTATCAAGGAGGTTATTTCCACAAATATTTTGTTCTTGTAGTAATTCTCAACCGCATTTAATATGGGCTGCAAACTACCCTGGCAGATTTTTTTATAGTAGTCTTCAGAAAAGCCTTTTAAATCTATATTAATGGCATCCAGGTGAGGAGAGATTGTTTCTATGGGCCCAGGGTTGATAAAGCCGTTGCTGACAAAGACATTTTTTAAATTTTTTTGATGAGCTATCCGGGATATTTGGTAGGCATATTCGAAAAATATGGTGGGCTCGGTGTAGGTGTAAGATATACTTTGGCAATTGTGTTTTAAGGCCAAGTCCACTATTTCTTCCGGCATTATTTTTTTACCCGGAAGAACTTTTTCCTTTTTGTAAGCTTGAGATATTTCCCAGTTTTGACAAAAAGAGCAAGACAAATTGCACCCAACAGTAGCGAGGCTTAAGGAATAACTACCCGGGAGAAAGTGAAACAGGGGCTTTTTTTCAATAGGATCCAGGTTGAGACTCGCAACCTTACCGAAGTTCAGAGAGTACAATTTCTTTTCCCGATTTTCTCTGACTCCGCACAAACCCCTTTTGTTCGGCGGAATAAGGCAGGCCTGCGGGCACAATAGGCATTGAACAGAATCGCCTTTTTTTTGGTAAAACATGGCCTCTTTCATAGAAAAAAATCAAGAAGAATAAATAAAATCGGTAATTTTTATTCTTTTCTTAGGGCGGCTATAGGGTCAAGTTCTGAGGCTTTTTTGGCCGGATAGAGTCCGAAAAGAATGCCACAGACAACGGAGAAGATAAGAGCCGTCCAATAAGCCCGAATCGGTATTAGAAAATTCCAGTCCAAGCCAAAAGAATTGGCTCCATAATAGATGGAATAAGAAATCAAAATACCGATTAAGACTCCCAATAGTCCACCCAAGAGAGTAATTAGAACTGATTCGATTAGGAATTGAGTTAAAATATCTTTTTTCCTGGCCCCGACCGCCTTTCTCAAACCTATCTCTCTAGTCCTCTCATTAACTATTACATACATAATATTCATTATACCCACTCCGCCGACCACCAAAGAAATGCTTACCAGGGAAATGAGCAAGAAAGTAAGGGCGTTAGTAACAACATCAATCATTTCCATCATTTCATCCATGGTCATTGTTAAAAAATCATCCTTATGAGTCAAGAGTCTCCCGCTTTCCGGATCATAGGGAGCTTTGATATCACGGTTTTCTCTTAAGATCGACCTCATCTGCTCCGCTGTTTGACTCGCTTGGTCCGGATCCTCTAGTTGATGAACCATGTAAATAATGTGATTAATCCCGGCAATCCTTTCCTGCAGGGTTCTAACAGGAACATAGATATAGCTGTCAAAATCCATGACCCCGGCGTAGGCACCCCTTTCCTTGATGGTTCCGATCACTCTAAAATTAGAACCCCCTATTCTTATAGACTCTCCTATGGCATTGGATTGACCAAAAAAATCTTTTTTTATTTCACTCCCTATTACAGCCACTGAGTCCATGGATCTGTCTTCACTATCACTAAAAAATCTGCCTTCATCTATTTGGCTATTATCGATGTTGATATAGCTGGCATTGACGCCCATTAGAGTAACGTTTTTCCTCTGCCCTTCATAGCTCACCAGCCCCTGGTTCATTATGGCTCCATAGCCGTCGACTATGTTGGGTATTTTTTTTAGATCTTCCACATCATCAAGGGTCATTGTGGTTATTTCTGATCCTCCGGCCAGACCGGTAGCTGTTTCCATCCCCCCTTCAGCCATCCCCCCTTCAGAGGGGATTTTTATTTCAGTGATAATAATATTGCTGCCAAAGCCTTCTATTTCTTGAAGGATCAACCCGCGAACACCTTCTCCGGCAGAAAAAACGGTGATAGTGGCAGCTATACCCACAACTATACCCAATACAGTTAAAGAGGTCCTCACTTTGTTGGCCATAAGGCCTTTGAGGGATATTTTAAACAGAGTGAAATCGAACATAAAAACTTGAAACTTTATTGAAACCTTTGTTTTTTTACAGGTTTTTGGCCAGTTTGAATTTTATTCATATCTTAGAGCCTCTAGAGGAGTGAGGCTAGAGGCCTTTTGGGCCGGGTAGATGCCGAATATAAGACCTATACCTGCTGATACGCCCATGGCCAGGATGATGGAGGAAGGTGATATGGATAATTTCCAATAATAACCCAAATAATTTATTACTTCAGCCACCCCCCAAGAGATCAAGATGCCTATAATAATTCCTATTATTCCTCCTAAGAAAGTGATAATTATGGTTTCGACCAAGAACTGGTAGGCAATATTTGAATTTTTAGCTCCCACAGCCTTTCTCAGACCTATCTCTTGGGTCCTTTCCGTGACATTAACCAGCATAATGTTCATGATCCCGATTCCGCCGACCAAAAGAGACAAAGCGGCCATGGCGGTTAAAAAATATCTAATAGCATCAGTGACAGTGCCCACAATAGCCAGGGCGTCAGCTGAGCTATTAACGGTGAAATCATCACTGGCACCGCTTCTGTCTTCTATGTTGTTTCTATCCCTTAACAACTCTTCGGTTTGCCTTATGGCCATATTCATTTCTTCAGTACTTGCCACTTCGGCTCGGATAATATCTACATGATTTACTCCTTTAACTATATTTTGAGCACTTGAGATAGGAATGAGGATTTGATCATCATAGTCCTGAAAGGCCACTACCCCCCTTTCTTTCATTACCCCGATTACTCTGAAGGGACGATTCTTGATTTGGATAGTTTGCCCAACAGCGTCAGATTCTCCGAACAACTCCTTCTTGGCGGTACTCCCCAAAACAGCTACCCGGGCCATATTTTTTTCTTGTTCTTCATTGAAAAAATGACCTTTTTCTAATTCACCTTCCTCTACCTTTAGATAGCCGGTGGTGCAACCCTTAACTTCTGTTATGTAACTTTCAGAGCGCCATTGCACAGGTGTTATTTCATTGCTATAGGCTACTACCTCTGTTATAGAGGGAATTTCATCTCTAATGGCCAAAGCATCCTCATAACTGAGAGAGGTAACGGTCATGCCCATAAGAGCGGCTGGCGGTCCGTCCGATTTCCCTGGAAAAATAGCTATTTTATTGGTCCCTATGGTCTCAATTTGAGACAAAATTAGGCTTTGGGCTCCACCACCAATGGCCATTATTATTATAACAGCGGATACTCCGATAATGATTCCCAACATAGTTAAAAAACTCCTAATTTTGTTTTGGGTTATAGAGAAAAGAGAGAATTTAACATGTTGTTTTAAGAGAGAGAACATGAGTTTTGATTCATTTATCAACTATATTTCCATCCTTGATTGTTATAATACGATTAGCGTACTTGGCTGTTTCCAGTTCGTGAGTCACTAAAATAATAGTATTTCCTTCTTTGTTCAATTTTTTTAGTATTTCCATTATTTGAGAACTGCTTTTAGAGTCTAGGTTTCCAGTAGGTTCGTCAGCGAAAATGACTGAGGGTTCATTTACCAGGGCCCTGGCAATAGCCACTCTTTGTTTTTGCCCTCCTGATATTTGGTTGGGAAAATAGTCAAGCCTTTCTCCTAAACCGATACTTTCCAGGACTTTTTGAGCCCTTTCCTCCATTTTCTTTTTATTATCTGAATAAGTAAGAGGAAGTTTTACGTTCTCTAAAACTGACATTTTGGGTAAAAGGTTGAAGGTTTGAAAAACAAAGCCTATCTTTTTATTCCTAAGAAGGGCTAATCGATCGTCTTTAAAGGCGCTTACATCTTGCCCTTCGAATTTATAAGTTCCAGAACTGGCTTTTTCCAGCAGTCCCAGAATATGCATAAGTGTTGACTTTCCGGATCCTGAAGGCCCCATAATTGAAACAAACTCTCCTTGGTCTATGTTAAAAGTCAATCCTTTGAGCACCTTGGTTACCAGTTTTTCATTAATATATTCTTTTTTTAAGTTCTTTACTTGGATTAGCTTGGCCATAAGCAATAATGAGATATATTAAACTTTAAATTCTTTGTTTTCAATTTTCAATGTAGGTTATCACTTGCTCTCCTTCTTCCAGGCCTTCGACTATTTCGGTTAACCCCCCATCTCCCCGCAATCCGGTTCTTACTTCTCTTTCTTCTATTTCATAAGAATTTTTAGGCACCCTAACTATTCTTTGTCCGTCCGTTCTTTCTATAATGGCTCGACTAGGGACTGCTAGAACATCTTTTCGTTCGTCTGTGTGAATGATTACATCAGCTGTCATTCCGGGCTTGATTCTTCTGAACTCATCATCCAATTCAATGAGATTTATAGTTGTCTCATAATAGACTATATCCTGAATCCTGGTTTCGGAAGGGTCTATAAACTCTACCAGGCCGTAAAACTCATCTTCTCTGGAAAAAGCGTCAAAAGTAATGGTAACCTCATCATTTCTATTTATTTTGTCTATATCTGTTTCTGAGATGTGCACTTTGATTTTTAGATTTTCATTGTCGCCCATTTCAATTACCGGAGTTTGGGGAGATACTTGCTCCCCAGGTTCAAAGTTTACTCTGTTTATTTCACCGGATATAGGGGCGGTTATGAAACTATCTTCAATCCTTTTTTGAATTGACTCCAGAGAAAGTTGGGCCTGCTTTATTTCCGTCTTGATCAAATCCAAATCTTCTTGGCGACCCGCCGACCTAGCCCTTTCCAGTTGCGACTCGGCCACTTCAAGACTTCTTTTGGCATTATCCACTTGGTTTTGAGCAGCTGTAACCTCTTGTTCTCCTCCCATCTGACTGCTTTCCAGAGAATCCTCCGCCTTTTTGATGGAGTCATTGAGAGTGGTCTTAGCTTCTTCCAAGGTATTTTCAGCAGCATTTACTCTAGTGTTGTATTCGGAATAGGAAATTCTTAAAGAATGAGCAATGCCTTGAGTGGAGCTTATAGCAGAATTAATATTAGAAGTCTGTTGATTAATATCGGTTTTAAGAGCCTCTAGTTGGGAGGCGGGGAATTCAAAAGAGGTGATGGAATTCTTCAGAGCTTGGTAGCAGTAATCCAGGGCCAGGGAAGCATGATTCAGGAGGCCTATGGTTTTTTCCAAAAGAGAGTCCATGTTTTCTTGATCCTTTTCTTCTTTAGCTTGCAGGTAAACTTTCCTGGCCTCCTCCCATAATTTCTCACTCTTTTCGTGATATTTTTCTGTCTCTCTCAGCTTAGTCCTATCTTTAGCGCTTAGAACTCCAAGATTCTTCAATTTTCGATCATTGATTATATTATCTATCCTATTCAGGGCTACGTCTATAGTGGAAAGACTACTGTTAACAGTACTTAAGGCCGTATCTTGGTTTTTTTCGATGGGTTTTTCATATATTACTTTGGTGTCAGCTAAATTTTGCTGAGCTGACAAGACAGCACGCTCTTGAGGAGTTATCTCTTCTTCGTCTTTTAAGTCGTCCAGGCGTCTTTGAGCTTGTTTGATATTGTTTTCTGTTGTTTTCTTGACCTCCTCAAAGTTTTTCAAGGCGGATTGGTAGCTTTCCTCGGCCTGTCTCAATTGGGATTCCAAAACCTGGATATCAGACGGAGAGCCTCCTGCTTGCAATTTTCTTTCTTTGATCTGAGCGGCCCCTAGGATGGCTCGGGCCTCCCTCTCTTGGATCAGTAAGGTGTCATGATCCAGTTCAGCTAAAACTTCACCCGCTTCCACCTTGTCTCCCACCTCCACTTTGTTCTCTTTTAATCTTCCGGTTCGATCAAAGCTTAACTTAATATTTTTCAAAGCTTCAGCCCTTCCTGTCTCTTCCACTGTTTGGATCAGGTCCTGCCTTTCCGCTTTAACCGTTTCCATATAAACGGAATCTTCTTTTCCAAAAAAGACAAAATAAGAAACAGTCCCAAGTCCGAGAATCATTATTAAACCAAATATTATTTTTTTGATCATAGCCTTTTGTTTAGTTTCATGATTTCATAGTATTGTTAGTAATATATAATGCATTTTAACCTTTTAGGAGGTTTTTGTAAATCAAGCCCTGGATAAAATTCTGGGTTAAACAGGAGAGCTTAACCCTCTTGACTTAGTTGTAAAAATAAGTTATCATTTTTCCATAGTTAGTAAGTTTTATTAAGAAAATTAATTTATTTAATCTAATTGTTTTGAGGAAACTCAGTTTTGTTCATTAGGTTAGATCACTAAGAGAATGTTGACCATAAGATTATCCAGAACAGGACAAAAAAATCGTCCTATGTACAGACTTATTCTTTCCGAAAAGTCCAGGGATACTTATTATAAACCCCTGGAGTTTTTAGGTTCTTACAATCCTTACTCAAAAGAATTGCAGGTAAAAAAGGACAGGATAGAATATTGGTTGAGCCAAGGCTCAGGAATGTCCGCTACTGTTAATAATTTACTGGTTTCAGAAAAAGTAATAGAAGGAAAAAAAGTCAGAGCCTCTGGAATTAATCCTAAGAAAGAAGCTCTTAAAAAATCCAAGAAAAAAGATGAGGCGGAAGAATCCAAAAAGGATGAGGTAGTGGAAAAGTCAGAAGAAAGCCCTTCCCAGGAAGGTCAAGAAAAACCCTCTGAGCAGGAAGGGGGAGCTGAGGAAGCGGGGGGTAAGGAGGAAGAAAAGAAAGAGGTGAGTAGCTAATAAGTTTAAATAATTATTTTTAACTTTCTCCTCTAAATATGACTACATAGTCAAATTTGGGAGAGAAAAAATTATGACAGAAACCCCAAAGGACAAGGAGTTATTAGAGACTATCGTAAAATCCATTGTTAACAAACCGGAAGAAGTTTCGGTAGAAAGATCAGTGGATGAAATGGGTGTTCTTTTAACCCTAAAGGTTGCTCCTGATGATATGGGCAACATTATTGGTCGAAAGGGCCAGACAGCACAAGCTATAAGAACTTTATTGAAAATCTTGGGTGCTAAGAACAATGCCAGGGTTAACTTAAAAATCTTTGATCCTAACCAGCAAGGTTCTGAGCAAAGATCCCATGGAGGTTCTTCAGATAGCGGAAACACTTCAAAAGATGATATTGATGAATTGAGTATTTAATACTTTTTCATTGGTAATAGAATTCAAAAACCAGGCTTTGGGCCTGGTTTTTGAATTGATGGAAAACTTTTCTTTTTTTGTTTTAAGTGTTTTTATTTTAATTAGGGGGTTTTTGTTTTTGTAAAAAATATGTTATAATTTTTATATATTAACAAAAGCCCTTTTAGTTAAGAATTTTGTTATTAAGGTATAAAATTAATTTTAAAGTTATGAATCTCTATCGACACATTTTGAAAAAATCACTTCGGATAACTTGGGAAAATAAATTTTTGTGGTTTTTCGGTTTTTTTGCTACTTTTTTGGGAGGTTTTGGCGCCTATGAGATATTGATCAACAGAACCGATGCCTATTTTGCCCAGAATCTTTTTTTTAGATTTCAGCACTTGCAAGAGTTAAATGTTTTTAGCGGAGAGTTCTTTTTGAATGTGGGCAGAACTTTTCAGGTCTCTCCCATTTCTATGTCAATCGTTTTTGCCTTGTTGATAATTCTATTGATTTTATTTATTTTCTTGCTCTGGCTGGCAGTCGTTTCTCAGGTGGGGCTCGTTTTCAGTTCAGCTAAAATTGTTAATAGTGATAAAAATGCTCATAAGCTTAATATAAAAAGGGGAATAGAAACAGGGATTGATCATTTTTGGCCTGTTTTGGGACTTAATTTTCTATCTAAGGTCTTGGTTTATTTCCTTTTCTTTTGTCTCAGTTTATTTTTTGTTTTTTTAGTTTCCCCTGGGAACGGTTGGGTGGCTGATATGTTCTACGTTGTTTTATTTATAATTTTTATACCCATAGCTTTAATCATATCTTTTATCTTCAATTATGCGATCTGTTATATCTCAATCGAGAAGAAAGAATTTAAGGAATCTATTTTAGATGCCTGGAATCTGTTTTTAAGGAATTGGTTGGTTACCTTAGAAATGGCCTTAATTTTATTTGTTATTACTTTTTTGGCGACTATGGTCTTTATTTTAGCTGCCATTATACTTTCTGTACCCATTCTTTTGTTTGTTAACTTCTTGCTTTACTGGGGAGACGGGGGAATCAGCTTCTGGGTGATCATAGCATCCGGTATATTATTAGGAGCTCTTATGGCTGTGGTAGGAGCTATCATAACAACCTTTAGAATATCTTCTTGGACAACTCTTTTTCTACATCTTAATTCAAAAAAAGAAAGCCCAAGCAAAATAGTAAGACTGGCAGAAAAGATTAAAAATTAAAAAGTTGCCCAGATTATGCCTGATAATTTTCAATCAGTAGAAAACCTGATTAAGGCTTCCCAGGGGAAGAAAATGGATGAGGAGACAGCCCAGGGAAAGTTCCAGAAAAAACACCAAGAAATTAAGCTCAAGCAACTGGAGAGCCAGGCCAAAAAAAGGGCCAAAGCTTCAGGTTTCTCTTATATTAATTTGTTTGGATTCCCCCTAAGCCCCGAAGCCTTATCTTTAATAAAAGAAGAAAGAGCCGTGGAATTAAAAGCGGTCTGTTTTTATTATGATGGAAAAAAGGTTAGAATTGCCAGCACTGATCCGGATAGAAAGGAAATAAAAGAACTGTTAAAGGAGAAAGAGAAGGAGCTTCATGTTGAAGGAGTTTTGTATTTAATATCTAAGCACAGTTTGGATTATGCCCTAGAGGTTTATAAAAATCTTCCCAAGGTAGATAGGGTAACCGGTGGGGTCAAAATAGAGGAAGAGGATTTGAAGAAATTTAAAGATGATTTAAGCAATTATAAAAGTTTAGATAAAAAAATTAAGGAGGTTAATATCAGTGATGTGGTAACCTTGATTTTAGCCAGCGCCTTAAAAACTGAAGCGAGTGATGTTCATATCGAAGCCGAAGAGGGCGGTGTAAAGGTAAGACTTAGAATTGACGGTGTTTTGCAGGATGCGGCTACTATTAAAAAAGAGAGATGGGAGAAGATAGTTTCCAGAATGAAACTTTTGTCCAGGGTGAAAATAAATGTTACAGACTCTCCTCAGGATGGTAGATATACCATATTTTTAGATCAGGAAAAAATAGAAGTAAGAACTTCTTTTTTGCCAACTAATTTTGGTGAAAGCGTGGTGATGAGGCTCTTAAGCTCCGCCTCCATAGCCTTACCTTTTGAAGACTTGGGCTTGATGCCTCAGGCTCATGATATCCTAAAAGAAGAGATCAAAAAACCTAACGGCATGATCCTAACCACCGGACCCACAGGTTCCGGTAAGACTACCTCTCTTTACGCTATCTTAAAAAAGCTCAACAGCGAAGAGACCAAGATCGTGACCTTGGAGGACCCGATTGAGTATCATCTGGACGGCATTAACCAGAGTCAAATAGATACCAGCACCGGTTATACTTTTGCCAAAGGTTTGAGGTCTATATTAAGGCAGGACCCAGACATTATCATGGTGGGTGAGATCAGGGATCTGGATGCTGCGGAGATATCCATTCAGGCCAGTTTAACCGGACATTTGGTTTTATCCACTCTTCATACTAATGATGCCTCCGGGGTGATTCCTCGTTTGATTGATATGGGAGTTAAGGCTTATTTCTTGACCCCTTCCATTAACGCTATTATCGGCCAGAGGCTGGTTAGAAAGATTTGTCCGGAATGCAAGAAAGAGCACCAACTGGAAAAAGAAGAGCAAAAAAAGGTAGAAAAGATTTTGGCGGTCACTTCTCCCAAGTCGGGAGTGGATATTCCTCATAAGATTCCCAAGATATATAAGGCGGGTCCGGGCTGTGAGAGTTGCAATGGAGTGGGATATAAGGGCAGAATAGGTATCTTTGAGATCTTTACCATGGCGGATAATATAAAACAGTTGGCATCCGACAATGCTCCATCTTTTAAAATATTACAACAAGCTATTGAAAACGGGATGGTGACCATGCTTCAAGACGGAATTTTAAAGGTTCTTGACGGGGTTACCGATTTA
Source organism: uncultured Gammaproteobacteria bacterium (assembly GCA_964635515.1). Classification (GTDB taxonomy): domain Bacteria; phylum Patescibacteriota; class Patescibacteriia; order Patescibacteriales; family JAGXOH01; genus CAZNAQ01. The sequence continues at coordinate 3,980 of CAZWNU010000022.1, read as the reverse complement.
AGCGAGGTATATCGAGTTGTCGGGAAGACGGACTATGTTGACACTCTTTATGATATTGTTGTGTCCAAGACCTTTGGCAGAGGCATAAAGATAACCGAGGAGGAAATGAGCGCTGGCTGGGAAATGGCTATGAATATAAATGATGTAGACAAGGATCGAGTAGCCAATATTCCTAACAGAGAGATGGTCAATATTCTTTTGGCTACAGCCATAAAGGTTTATGCCGGGGATATCCATATTGAACCCGGAGCTGAGGATGTTAAGGTTAGATTACGTATTGACGGTATATTACATGATTTTATTGAATTGCCTAAAGACCAATACCTTTCCTTGCTCTCCAGAATAAAGATCCTAGCAGGCTTTCCTACTAATGTGAAAAAGGCTACTTGGGACGGTAGGTTTAGCATTTTTACCGGTGAGGAGAAAATGGATTGCCGAGTTTCCATTATTTCTGGTGGACATGGGGAAACAGTGGTTATTAGGTTGTTGGCCAATCAAGCCACTTCCTTGGATATGAAGGAATTGGGTATGTATTCATACACTTTAAAGTCCATTAAAAAATCAATGACCAAAAACAGAGGAATCATATTAAATACCGGACCCACAGGTTCCGGTAAGACCACTACTTTGTATAGCATTTTAAATCAATTAAACAAACCGGACACTAAAATCATCACTATCGAGGATCCGATTGAGTATCACCTGGACGGAGTGATGCAAACCCAAATAAATGAGCAAGAAGGCTATACTTTTGCCAGGGCTATCAGATCGCTCCTTAGGCAAAACCCCAATATTATGATGGTGGGAGAGATCAGAGATAAAGATACCGCCAAGGTGGCCATAGAAGCCAGTCAAACTGGGCATTTGGTTCTTTCAACTGTCCATGCTAACAGTGCCGCCGGAGCGGTGTCTAGATTTATGACCTTGGATGTTGAAAGAGGTGTTTTGGCCAACTCGGTCGAGTGTACTATTGGACAACGGCTGGTTAGAAGGATCTGTGATGATTGTAAAGTTAAAGTCGATGTTTCAGAGGACAGAATGGAAGAAGTTAAGAAAGCTTTGAGTAAATTGCCTCCCAAGATAAATGTTCCGGACAACTTGGAGTTTTATGAAGGCAAGGGGTGTGGGAAGTGTAGCCAGCTTGGCTACAAAGGGAGGTTGGGCGTTTATGAGGTTATTGAGATGAACGGAGATATACAAAAAGTAGTTCAGAAAGATAAATTTACTTCCGCCGACATCGAGGAAGAGGCCTTAAGGCAAGGAACGGTTTTAATGTTTCAGGATGGCCTGCTAAAAGCCCTAGAGGGAAAAACAAGCCTGGATGAGGTCTATAGAGTAGTTAGATAATTTTTATGAAATATTTGGATAAAAAATTTATAACCAAGTTAAGAAAGGATTATCATCAAAAAGAAAAAGAGAGAAAACAGATAATAGAAAAAGCTAATCAGCTTTTGCATTCTTCTAAAAGAATTATTTTTGGTCTTCATAGGGGAGAGGTCAAAAAAATGGAAAAAGAACTGGCGTTAGTTGAGAAATCCTTTCAAGAATTAAATAAGAGTTTTAAACCTTCTAGGCTGGCAGAAGAAGGATCTTTTAAGGCTGCTGCCGAAGAGTATGTTGAAGCCAAAATGTTTTTTAAGATTTTAAAAAAGGAGAAAGTAGGTGAAGTTCAGAAATTAGAACTCCCTAGAGATAGTTATTTGGGAGGTCTTTGTGATTTGGTGGGCGAACTGGTTCGTTTAGCCACCAATAAGGCCGCCTCCGGTCAGAGTGGAGAGGTGAAAGAAATCAAAGAGATGATAAACGAAATAGTAGAAGAGCTAATCCAGTTTGATTTTACCGGCTATCTTAGAAATAAATATGATCAAGCCAGAGTTGGCTTAAGGAAGATAGAGCAAATTGACTATGAGATTAATATTAAAAAATGATTAATCCTGGGATTTGTTTTTGGTTATATCATCTACCTCCTTTTTCAATTCTTTCATAACATCTTTTTTTTCTACAAATCTATCTTTTTTTCCTTTTCTCATGAACATAATTTTTTTACCTGCCCCTATAATACCGAGGTCCACCTCTCCGGCCTCTCCCGGACCATTGACCACACATCCCATTACCGCTATTTTTAGCGGTGTTTTTATATTTTGGAATTTTTTTTCAATTTGAGGAGCCAGCTTGGTAACATCGATACTAGCTCTGGCGCAGGTGGGGCAGCTGATTATTGTCATTCCTTTTTCTCTCAATTCCAAGGATTTCAGTATCTCCCAGGCTACTTTTACTTCTTCTACCGGGTCAGTGCTCAAAGATATTCTTATAGTATCTCCAATCCCTTCGAGCAAGAGAGAGCCTATCCCAATGGATGATTTTATGGTTCCGGAAAATTTTGTTCCGGCTTCGGTAATACCCAGGTGTAAGGGGTAGTTGACTTGTTCTGATAAAAGTTTGTAAGCCTTTACGGTTTTTCTGATGTCAGAAGCTTTCAAGGCAATGACCAAGTTATGGAAATCATAGCTTTCCATGATCTTTATGCTGGATAAGGAGGATTGAACCATAGCCTCTGCCGTGGGCCCTCCATATCGGTCTAAAAACTTTTTTTCCAGGGACCCGGCGTTTACCCCTATTCTAATAGGAACATTTTTTTCTCGAGCTAATTCAGTGATTTTTTCTAAATCTTTTTCAGGGAAGTTTCCCGGGTTGATTCTTAGCTTATCCACTCCTTGTTTAAGGGATTCTATAGCAATCTTGCCGGAGAAATGAATATCAGCTACTAAAGGTAATTTAATTTCTTTTTTGATCTTTCCCAGGACTTGGCTGGATCCCAGGTCGGGTACGGCTACCCTGATTATTTCACACCCTGCTGCCTCCAGTTCTTTGATTTGTCTGACAGTGGCTTTTATGTTTTTAGTATCTACGTTGGTCATTGATTGCACCGCTACCGGACTGCCCCCTCCGATCTTTATTTTTCCGATGTTTACTGTTTTGGTTTTTTTCTTTTTTTTGTTGTTCATTAATTTTATATTTTTTCTAAGAATTTTATAACTTTTTCCGCTTCCCAATCAGGAGTTGAGGTCCCGGAGACCACCCCTACTTTTTTGTACTTTTTTGTTTCCTCCGGTACCAGTTCTTGGACCGAGTTTATCCACCATAATTTCTGTCCGCCGTTTTTTACTATTTCCGCTAGCCTGGTGGTGTTAGCCGAAGTCCTTGAACCCACAACAACCACCCCTTTTGTTTCTTTCATTATTTCCCTCAATTCTTCCTGTCTGTCAGAAACTTCATTACAAATAGTGTCCTCCCATTTTACCTCTACCCCTCTCTTCCTGATAGCTCTTATCAACTCCTCCACTCGGTTCCTTTTTTTTGTGGTTTGGGCTACCACGCCTATCTTTGAGTTTAGATCTAGGTTTTTAATTTCTTCTTCTTGCTCTGTTATTATAGCCCGTTCTCCAGCATGCTCTCTGATGACCCTGGGTTCAGGATGGGTTTTCTCCCCGATTATTATCACTTGGTAACCTTCCTCATATAGTTTTTTGGCTTTGTTCTGGGCGACCTGAACTATGGGGCAAGTTGTATCTTTTATTTCCATTTTTTTCTCTCTGGCTTGGTTTAAGGTCTCAGGGGACACTCCGTGCGCCTTAGTTATAACCAAGCTACCCTTTTCAGCCTCCTCCAGGGAAGTGATTATTTTTCCACCCAGGGATTCAATCTCCCTGACCACTTCCTCATTATGGACAATGCTTCCCAAAAGAAAGACGGGGCGCGACCCCTTGTTCTTTAAGGATTCTTTGGCCAAGTTAATTGATCTTTTTACTCCGAAACAAAAACCTATTTTTTTAGCTTTAATAACATCCATTTTTTAAATTGAGTTTATTATATTCTTTTATATATCTTTAGATTAGCAGTATTGTCGCCTTTTGTAAATTTTTATTTAAATTGATAAAAAGTTTTAATGTTGTTAAAATGGAGTTACAATACATTTATGA
>CAZWNU010000021.1:0-16799 GCA_964635515.1 uncultured Gammaproteobacteria bacterium | reverse complement strand
GTTTTTTGCCATTTGCTTTAGTGGTTGGCTACCACACTTTTTGACATAGAGCCTTTTGTCCTTGAATAAAAAGTATTTACGTTCGCTTTTTGTTCGTGTATAATAATTATTACAGCTGTGGAAAGATAAAAAATTATTACTAATTAAATTCTATGAAAAGAACATTAACTAAAAAACAAAAGGAGGTTCTTAGCTTTATTGAAAAATTTTTTGAAAAGAATAACCACCCCCCTACTTTCAGAGAAATTGGAGAGGGTCTTGGTATCTCTAGTCCAGCCACTATATGGCAACACATAACAAACCTCAGGGAAAAAGGTTATTTAAAAAGTAAAGGTAAAAAAAAGAGCCCGATAGAGTTGTCCCAGGCAGATAGCACTTGGACGAAGACCATGGAGCTGCCTTTAATGGGATTAATAACCGCTGGAAAACCGATCGAGGCTATAGAGGCCCGTGAAACCATTGCCGTGCCTGTTAACTTTATTCAAGACAGTGTTAATACCTATGTACTTCAAGTAAAAGGAGATTCAATGATAGAGGAGGGAATCTTAGAGGGTGACTATATCATCGTGGAAAGAAACCCCTCACCCGTTGACGGAGATGTGGTAGTGGCTCTGCTGGATAATGCTTATGCTACTTTAAAAAAATTCTATAAAGAAAAGAACAGGATTAGATTGCAGCCGGCCAACTCCAGAATGAAGCCCATATATTCTCGAGACCCTCTCATTCAAGGGGTGGTCAAGGGGGTGATACGGAGGTTTGATTGAAGTTGTAGGTATAGTTAATTTTTTTGCATCACTCCACCCCCCAAAACCTCATTATTGAAATAAAAAACAACACTCTGCCCCGGAGCCAAAGCTCTTTGGGGTTCGCTAAAGGCTACCTCAAGACCGTCCTCGTTCTTTTTGATTTCACATTCTTGAAGTTTTTGACCATATCTGGTTATGGCTGTACATAACATAGGTAGCCTAGGTTCACCTGTCACCCAGTTAAACTCTTTAACCCTGATTTTTTTATTAAACAAGGCGGGGTCGTCTTTTTTGTCTGTAACATATAGTACATTGTTACTGTGATCGGTTTTTATCACATATAATGGTCCAATAGCCCCGATATCCACTCCCTTTCTTTGTCCGATTGTATAAAAAGCTAAGCCTCGATGTTCTCCCAACACCTCTTTACTGTTCCAATCTTTGATCAGTCCTGGTTTCAAATTTAATCTTTCTTCTAAAAACAGGTTGTGGTCCCCAGGGACAAAGCAGATATCCTGACTTTCCGAATCCATAAAAGGAATCCCCTCCTCCAGGGCCATTTTTCTGAGATCTTTCTTGTAATAATCCCCCAGAGGGAAAATTATTTTTTTTAATTTTTCTTGATTTAATCTGTACAGGAAGTAAGATTGGTCCTTAGATTCGTCCCTGCCCCTAAAAAGATGGAAAGCCCCATTTTTTTCTATTATCTTAACATAGTGTCCGGTGGCCACTTTGTCAAAACCCAAAATACCAGCTAATTTTATTAATTCATCGAATTTAATAACTTGATTGCATTTTATGCACGGATTAGGTGTCAAGCCTTGGCTATATGAATCCAGGAAGTAGTCGATTACTTCCTTTTTAAACTTTGAAGATAGATTTATAGGATAAAACTTTATGCCTAGTCTTTGACAAATCATCCGAGCACGTTCCTCATCCTGAAACTTTTCAAGACCTAGTCTTAAAAAAACCCCTAAAACTTCGCATCCTTGATCCCTTAACAATTTAGCTGCCATGGAGGAATCCAAGCCTCCGGAAATAGCCACCAAAACTCTTTTCTTTTTCATATTTTCCCTTCTATTATTTTTAAACAACTCTCTGCTGTTTTGGTCCAAGTAAACTCTTCGGCCCTGGTTTGACCCTCTTTTCCTAGGTCTTCTCTCAGTTTATCATCCTCTATAATTTGCTTTATAGCCTCGAACATATCTCTTACATTATAGGGGTCAACCAAGAGAGCGGTGTTTCCGACTACTTCGGGCAGACTGGAAGAGAAACTCGTTATAACTGGAGTTTGGCAAGACATAGCCTCCAGGGGTGGTAACCCAAATCCTTCATAAAAAGATGGGAAAATAAAAACCGAAGCTAAGTTGTAAAGATAAACCTTATCTTCACTAGGAACATACCCCAAAAATTTTATCCTATCTTTATTTTTTGCTTCCTTGAAAGTTTTTGTTATCCTCTTACTCTTCCATCCCTTCATTCCCGCTATAACCAAATGGTAATCACTACGTTTGTACTTAGTGGTGAAGATGTCAAAGGCCTTAATTATCCCTTCGACGTTTTTTCTTGGCTCTAAAGTGCCTAAATAAAAAATGAACTTTTTAGGCAGGTCGTATTTCTCTTTTATTTTAATTAAATCTTTTTTTTCTTTAAGAGGAACAAATTCTTTACCCACACCACTATAAACAACCGATATTTTACCCTCTTCTTTTTGAAACAGGTCTATTATATCCTTTTTAGTATTTTTAGACACTGTTATTATATGATCCGCTTCTTTTATCATTCTCTCAACATTAAGCAGCTTATGCCAAACATTTTTTCTCCAATTAAAAAACCTGGGGTCACGTAAAAATGAGAGGTCGTGAACGGTAAGAATTCTCCTGCACCCAGGAGATAATTCAATAAAATTGAAATGAGGTATAAAAAAATTATCTACTCCCAATACTTTGTCTATCTTAGGCAGACCCAGAGTTTTTTGCATTCCATAGTTGAACAATTTATTAGGAAACCTAGTCCCCTTAACTTCGCCTTGCTGAAAAATGAAATCAGGTAATTTGTTTTTTATGTTTTTTCCGGAGTTATAAAAAAATCTCAGTTCATGAGGCTCTTTTTTGTTCTGATTTAGCTCGATTATTTTTTTAACTAAATTAAAGGTGTATTGAGATATTCCACTATACCTTCCGTCCATTAAAGTTCTGACATCTATGCCTAATTTCATAGTTTTTCTTTTAATTCAGGGAAATCTTTTGATAGATAGTTGATGATCTCGAATTTAAATTTTTCTACGGAAAACTCCTCGGCTCTTTTTCTTATACTTTTGGGGTCAAAGTCTTTAGAAGAGAATTCTTGCACTGTTTTTTTTATGGATTCCGGAGTTTGTTCTTTAAAAAAAACACCTGTTTTTCCCTCTATTATAGTCTCGGTAGCACCACCGCGCCCGAAAGCTATTACAGGAGTACCGCAGGCCATAGCCTCTACCACCGTAATCCCGAAATCCTCTTCCTGGGGGTGTATGTAGGCTTGACAATTCTGGTACATCTTTTCCAGCTCTTGATCATCTATTCTGCCTAAAAACTCTATGTTATTATAACCCTTGCTTATCTTTTCCAATCTTTTTTTATCCACTCCATCACCAAAAATTTTAAGTTTTAGACCCATTTCTTTAAAAGCTTCAATGACTATATCAATTCTCTTGTATGGAGCTAAGCGTGATCCAGCCAAAAAATAAGGGTCTTCGTCGTCAGACTGAAGAGAAAGGCTGAATTTATCCACTTCCGCGGGAGGATAGATTAAAGTAGACTCTCTTCTGTAATATTTTTTAATTCTAGATTTAACCGTTTCGGAGTTGGCTATAAATTTATCTACTCTGTCAGCGGACAATTTATCCCACATCCTTATATAGTTCAGAACCAAAGAAATTACTTTTTTAAAGTATTTATTATATTTAAGTTCCTTGATATAACTGTGGGTGTCACTCCACAGATATCGAGTCGGAGTATGACAATAACAAACGTGAAGACTATTACTCGAGGTAATGACCCCCTTAGCAAAAGAACTGGTATCAGAAATGATCAAATCAAATGGTGTTAAATCAAAAAATTCTACTGCCATAGGCATAAAGGGCATATACCATTGATAATACTTAACACCACCCGGAAGTTTTTGTATAACAGAGGTCTCTATTTTCTTATCTTTATAGTATTTATCAGCATTATTTTTTTCGTAAAGAAGAGTATAAATGGGAGCATCAGGAAAAATTTCAGTCAAAACTTTTAAAACCTTTTCCGCCCCTCCATCCTGAGCTAAGTGATCATGAACTAAGGCTACTTTCATAATGCTTAAAATTATAATCTTAAATAAATTCGATAGTGATTATAACCCTTCCAAACAACCGGTTTATTCAGCTTGTCGCTTACGAACAAGAGCTATAGGGGTCCTTAAGAATATAGATAAATCCAACAAAAAAGACCAATTTTCAATATAATAAGTATCGAGTTTTACCTCCTCTTCAAAACTCAGGTCACTCCTGCCTGAAATTTGAGCTAAGCCGGTCATTCCCGGTTTTACAGTTAAAACTTTCTTATGGTGTTTTTCATACTTGGCTACCTCTTCCGGTAGATGCGGCCTGGGGCCCACCAGACTCATCCTGCCTATAAAAACCAAAAATAGTTCTGCCAGTTCGTCCAGACTCCACTTTCTAATAAAAGCCCCGACTCGAGTTACCCTGGGATCATTTTTGATCTTCACTAAAGGACCGTCGTTTCTTAAATTCTGCTCGGCTAACTCCTGGTAACGCATGTTATCACTACCGGTTATCATGGAACGGAATTTAAAATAATTAAACAACCTACCGTTCTGCCCGACCCTTCTTAAGGGAGACCCGTCATCTTTACTGGAAAAGAATACCGGCCCTTTAGAATCCAATTTTATCAATAACGCGATCAGTAGTAATATCGGTGACAATATAATAATTAAGAATCCCGAAACCACCAGATCTATCAATCTCTTCGCTATTCTTCCCCAACCATCCAAAGGCGTTCTTTTAACCTCTATAATAGGAACCCCGGAAATTTCCATTAAATCCGTTTTTAAAACTTTAGTGTCCAGAAGATCCGCCACATATCGAAAAGTTAAGTGGTGCTCATCAGTAAAGTCATATATTCTTAGGGTTTCCGCTTTAGTTAAATTAGGATCACTTTGAACTATTTCATCAACCTCTCTGTTCGGATCATTGTTATCTCTACTTTCCTGAATCATGTTAGCTAACTCCTGGGCGGAGTCGGTGCTGAAATCTCTAAATCTTTTCATTACCTTAAAACCAAGAGATTTGTCTTTGGAGAATTTGTTAATTAGATTATCACCTGTTTTACTATTGCCGACCAGAACTATTTTTCGCACTCCGATCCCTCGGGCAAAAAGCTTTCTCTGAATAATTCTAATCAAAATCCTGCCCAGACTGACATACAAAATCGCCAGGACCCAAGCCATTAGAACTATAAAACGAGAATCAAACAATTCCCGTCTCATAAAAATTAAAATCACTACTAAAATCAAACCTGTGGAGCAGGCTAAAATAACCCCATAAATCTCCTTGGTCAATCTTTTAGCGTTTTTAATATTATACAGTCCGGCAAGAGCAAAAAAAGGTAACCATAAAAGGGCTATTAAAAGAACTATCTGTAAATAATTAACGAAATCGAGTTCAAAAATAGCCGGTCTGATATCCTTGGTAAAATCGGAAAACCGCAAATAATAAGCGGATATTCCAGCCAGAACTATCATCAGATAATCCAAAGGGATCAATAAAAAAGAAAAAAATAATTCTGAACGTTTCATATTTAATAAAATTATTTAAAAAGTATCAAGGCAAGCTATAAGCCGGATTCTGTAACCCAACTGAAAGCGGGGCGATGATCATTTATCTATAACTTGACGTTACCGACAAGTTTTTGCGAGCCACTTTTCCTCTCGGTTTTTAAAAACCGAGGTTTGCTCTTGCTCCGGGCAGGGTTTGCCATGCACAATCGTCACCGATTGGCAAAGATTGTAGCCCCAGCAAAACTGAGACACCAATCTACTTTTCACCTTTCAACTTCTTTGGTTAAGAAGTTTAGTATAGTCTCTGCGGCACTTTCCCTATCTCGTTTTCACGAGACGGTGGGAGTTACCCACTACCCTCTTCTTCTCTGTTGTAAAACAGAGAAGGGAGTCCGGACTTTCCTCCCCATTAGTATAAAAAAATGGGGCGATCATCCGCTTGCCCTGATACTAAAAAAGTATAGTATATCAAAAAATTTCAGTCAATTATTTTTTAGCTTTGCCATTAATGTATTATAGAATTCCAGGTTATTTAAACTGGCCCACTTTTTACCCAAACCCTCATTAAATTTAAATAAATGATGAAGATAAGACTTGGAGTTAGTCCTTAATTCTGGGACTGAGCTTTTAAGGCTAATTTTGGAGAAATCTCTTTTGAACTTTGAATTTTCTATATTGATAACATTGTAGAATTCGGGAGATGAGGTGGGCTTCTTATTTTTAAAACCAAATAATCGACCATGCCTACCCTCCCTGGTGGGTATGACGCAGTCAAATAGGTCCCAGCCCATTTTTCTGCACTTAACTATATCTTCTGGCATTCCTATACCCAAGGCGAATTTAATGCTCTCCTTAGGTATGGATTTGGCTGTTATCTCTAAAACCTCGTGTAAAAACCTACCTTCTTCATCAACAGGCCTGGCTCCGAATCCGTAACCATCAAAACCTATTTTTATTAATTCTTGACTGCAATATTTTCTCAGCTCTATATCAGAACCACCCTGGATAACACTAAAAAGAAGAGGTCTGTTTTGATTAGAAAGACCTCTTTTTTTTATTTGCTTATCATATTCAACCCTACATCTTTTGGCCCAAAGAATGGTTCTATCTACCGCTTTTTTAAGTTTTTCTTTACTAAAACTATAAGGGGGGCAGTCATCCAGGCAAACCATCATATCTGATCCAAGATCAAATTGGATCTGTATGGATTTTTCCGGTGATAATTCATGAAGAGAGCCATCATGTGGAGATTTAAAGACTACTTTATCATCATCAATCTTGCCCATTTTATGATTCCTATGGATCAAGGAAAAGACCTGAAACCCCCCACTATCGGAAAGAACCCAACCATCCCAATCCATAAAACAATGAATGCCTTTCTTGTATTTCCTGTTACTTGAATCCGAGGCTTTGATTATTTTGGTTCCCGGGTTTAGGTATAAATGATATGTATTTACCACCACGCCCTCAACCCCAACCGCTCTTATCTCATTGCCTGAAAGTAATTTGATAAAACCTCGAGTGGCATCAGGGAAAAACAAGGGAAAACCATCAAATCTTTTCTTGAATCTCATAAAACATTCTTCTTAATCTTTATCTCTCTATACGACCATCACTACTTCTATCAGCTATTTCATCATCTTCCAATTTGGTTGTTTTAGGACTCTCCTTGTGGGTTATAATACTTTCGGTTTCAGTATCAAAAGCTTCTACCTCTCCTCCCGGAGAAATGACCATGATTTTGTTTTCATCCCCTTCTTCTGGGGTAAAACCGATACTGAACTCAGCATCTGCTCTATAAACCGACAAAGGTAATCTTCCTACTTCCCAGACCACTTCATTTTCTTCTTCGTTATAAAAAACACTGCCGACAGAGGTCCTTTTTCTGTCCACCCAATCGATATATTCGGGCAATTCAAGAGTAACCTTGGTATCTCTTAATTCATGAAGGTTGTTTCTTATGGTCCAATAAACCTTAAAAGTTGTCTCCTCTCCCACTTTCGGTGGTAAGGGGCCTGTTCCAACCGGAATGTTGTCCTCACTGAAGTATCTGAGCTCTTCTTTTAAACTTAGATCGCTGTTTATAAGATTAACAATGGTATTACTTCTGTTATCCATATCCTCTGAGTCATCTGCAAAATCAAGAGACCTATTATCAGAGGTTACGAATTGAGCATAACTTCTGATTTTGTAATTCTTTCCCGGATCCACCCCGGTAAAAGGAGAAACCTCAATAGAAAAATCTATAGTACCGCCTTCTCCAACGCCCAATTCTTCCAGTTGAGGTATCTGTTCCTGAGACCAAATCAGGGTATTCCCTTCCTCAGAAGGTATATCGCTCGTCTCCAGACTGGACCAATCCAAGAAATCGCTGTTTAAAACTACCATGATCATTACATTTCTCATACTACCGTCCCCCTTGTTGGTGTAATCAATAGAATAATTCAACTCCTCCCCGAAGTTAACCGCCTGATCCTCGCTAGAATCGTTAATAGACAAATTGAGGTCCATATTACTCCTAATAACTTCAATACTTATGATCTCTTGATATATTTTAAATTCCCTGTCTCCCTCCTCTTTTTTGAAGAAAAATTTTACCTCCTCTTCATCCAAATTTTTTTCCGAAAACTCATAATCTATCTTGATTTCTTCTTTTTGATCACCTATGTTAGACACCCTCCATGAATCTTCACTGATCTTGTCAACAATGGTCTCCGACCCTCCGGAGTCCGAATCTAGCTCCAGGCCCAAGATGTCCATATTATCCGGCCTTTCTATATTCAATATAATATCGTTTATAAAATTATTCTCCTGAGGGGTTAGTTCAATTACAATTTCCTCTCTCTCCTCAACCAAGACGCTGGAATAAAAATTAACCCCAAAATCCAGTCCGGTTTCCTTTATTTTGGTATTAAAAGAGTCTTCTTTTTTGAATTCACTGGAAAAATTACTTGGAGTATACCTTATTTCTGTTGATATCACTCCGGAAGAATTCTTGGCTCCGAGCAACTTCCCCTTAACTTCAATTTTACCGGATCCTCCCCTGGGAATTTTATCGATTTCCCAGATATCTCCCCGAACCTCCTGATAGCTAAAATCGGGATCACTTTCCAGGTATACGAAATTATCAGGATACCTAACCTTTATTTCTGCGTTGTGCAAATCAGCATTGCTCGGGTTGTTATATTTTATTTTATAAGAAAATTCTTGATTAGCTAAGACATACTCCTCTCCTTCCACGGAAAAATCAACTTCAATATTGCTGCCACTGTACTGATGGATGTAGTAATAAAAAACCCCTCCTGCCAAAACTCCTAGGAACAAAACAGTGAACAAAACAAAAAAGAACCAGGCTACCAAACCCTTCTTCTTCTTTTTTTCTATTTTTTTTACATTAACCATATCTCCTTTATCATCCCTGTAGATTTCGGACAAACTTTCTTTTACTGAATCTTCTTTTTCTTGCCTGGACTCCCTAAATAATTTTTCTTCGAATTTTTGAACCTCTTCATCATTAGGTAGAGGCCTTCTTACAAATTCAGAAACACTAGAGTCCTCTTTGCCTACAGAGAAATCATTTTTATTATCATTTATATTTATATCATCAGATTTTCTTTTGTTTTTAAAAGACATAATTAACTTATTTTGATTTTAATATAGTGGCCAAAAACTTGTCTTTACCTAACTCTTGAGAAAAAAACCAGTTATTTTTATTTTCGGAAATCTCACCTGGATGACTCCAGGTCATTGTCAATTCATCAGGCCAAAACACAACAGAGTTAAATTTAGTGGGAGAAGATCCTGCTTGTCTCTGAACTAAAAGGGAATGAGTAAGGTAATTTTCCTTCTCCGGCCCAAACCTTTTTTTAACTCTTTCCCACAAGCTTTTCGGACCCTCTTCTTCTTCCTTAAGTTTAAAAGGCAGTTTATAGCTTAATTCAATAACCTCCACTTCTCCTGGGTCCAACATAGACCAATTGGCAAAAACCGTTTTATCAAACTCTTGGTAAACCCTAGTTTCGCTTGGCTGATGATAGTTTAAACTTTCCTCTTTTGCAGCAACCAATTCATGTTTCCTCAGCTCTGTCTCAGGCTCTTTAAAAAATCTCTCCTCCGGCTGATCAAAGCCCTCAGCCCTTAACAATTCACTTCCCTTGGGGACGTAAACTCTAAGCCAATTTACATTCCTCGCTCGGTAATATTCTGCATCCGATTCTTGGCCCCGATGAATCCTGGTTATCCTTACTGTGTTTAAGATTGATCCATCCTCTTTAACTTCAGAGGCATGATCGATTATCTGCTTTATGTTTTTATCACTCTTTTGACCCGCTATATTGGTATTTGTTACTAAGAGATAATCCCCGGAAGTTTCCTTTACCTCTCCTCCCCAGCCTCTTTTTAGAACTTCGTCTTGTAGTCTTTGATCTGAAAAATACAATTGGATATCTTTGGTATTCAAGCTTTGATTAATTCCGTCAAAAAGAGTTAATATTTTTTCCAAGTTAAGCTCTTGAGATAAATTATCCTTTATCTTTTCGGTCAAAGCAGAAATTATTTTTTTTGGTTTATCACTTTCCTTCTCTTCTTCAATCTCCTCTCTTATAGTCTGCCAAAAATTCTCACTATCAATAATACCATATTCCTCTCCTAGGTTCAAAGGTCCGGTTGCCTCAAGTATCCTCTCCAAAACTCGAGGTGTTATGGCTATACAACCATCTACGGTTGAGTGTTTGCTCTTCTCATAAAAATTCATTAAATTTCGAGCTGATGTAGGCCAATCAGGCCACCAATTGGCATCCCTAAAGTACCATCTGGGCGAAACTAAGTGAAGGGGCTGAGGAGAGGCTATTAGATCTTTTAAACCACCGTCCAAATCATAACTCCCTCCCTCTGGAACATAGATATCTCTGAGCTCACCCTGGCTAAAATCAAGCTCCGCCAAGCTCCCGACAAATCCGCCAGAAGCCCTTAGTTCATTACTGTTTTGAAACACTACTAAATATTTTCTGTTATAACTTTCAGCACTTAAAAAAATTTTACTTTTTTCGCTTATTATACTTAATTCGACCAAACCGCCCTCCAAGGCTCCAATACTTCTCTTTAGAGAAAGAAATTTTGACCTATACTCTTCCGGCAGAATGTCAGGATTTATTTTATTTATATTGCTATTTATCTTTCTAGCATCCTCTAAAGACCTGTCTATCTTCTTTTGAAATTTATCAATAACTTCTAAGGTGTCTAGATTTTTATCACCAACCTCCTTAAATTTTAACAAAACCTCAAAAGCTGATGTTAAATTTTTTCCCAGATCAGAGGCCGCTTGTCCGGCTGATAATATTTCTTTACTTACAGACGCTAAGCGCATTTCCTCTTGGGGGGCGAAACGACTCAATTCCAACAAAAGATTATCTAAATCCTCAACCTGGCTTCTTGCTTCCAAAAAATCCACATTAGCCTGAGAGAATGATTGGCCGGCTTCCTGGGTATTCATTTCCGTTAGGGCTTGGGCGGCGCTCTCGAAGTTACTCAAAGCTCTTTTTGATGAACTCAAAACCTGCTCCTGGATATAATTAAAATCAAAAGAAGTATAATAACTTAGAACCTTAAAAGGGATCGTTAGCAGAAGAATCAGAACAAAAAATGAAACCAAGGGTTTTAAAATCTGGTTGTGATAACCCTGGGAAAAAAATTCCTCGTTCTCAAGATGTTCCTTTTTAATTTGTTTCTTTTTATCCCGAGGTCCCTTTTTGTTTTTATTTATCTTCCTTTGTTGGAACTTCAGTTTAAAGATCCTAAACAAGTTTATTTTATCTAAAAACTCAGCTAATTGTCTTATTTTTGAAAACAAAAAAGTTAAGGGGAGGAGAATTAACTTAAAGAGACCTTTTAGAGAAATCTTAACAAAACCAGAAAAACCACTGACCCCAATTTTGAACAAAGAGAAGAGCTTGAGGTCAAATAAAAACTTTATTGCCCTTTTAATTTTGGTAAAAAAATACCTTAAAGGAAAGAAGAGAAACTTGAGAATCACTTTGGGGGAAAGCTCGCAGGTTTTTTTCGTTTTTTTACATGATGAACGAACCAAGTCCAAGGGCTTGAATTTTAATACAAAATTAATTAAGGTTTTGGTTTTTAAGATTAAAAAAGGAGGGAAAAGCAAAACTTTGACCACACAACCAATTAGACTGTTAAATCTTCTATCAAGCCTTTGAAGGCCCTGTCTGAAGAACCTTAATATTTTAAAACCCGGGAGTAAAAATACTTTTTTAAACCGAAAACGCTTCTTGTTCCCAGAAATGTTCCTTATAAAATTAACTTCTCGATCCTGCCTCAATCGAGAAAAACCCAAAAACCTTCGAGGAAATTTAAACAAAAACACTGAAAAAAAATTCCTGCTTTTTTTATTCAAGTCAGGATTTAAAGGCTTGTCTTCCCTTTTTAAGTTTACTATAAAATCCTGTTGCCCTTCGAATTTATAGGAAGACCCTCTTTTAAAATCACTTTTTTTTCTTTTTTTTCTAAACATTTTTATATACTTCTAAAGTTTCCCTGGCACATTCCCACCAATTATATTTTTTTACTTGCTTCTCACCTTTTTTGATCATCTCCTGCCTCAACTTTTTATCTTTTATTATTTTATCCATTTTCGAAATCATATCTTCTTTGCTTTCTGGGTCAAAGTAAATAGCAGCATCTTCCAATATTTCCGGCATACTAGACCTATTAGAGCTAAGAACTACGCATTTTTTGGACATGGCCTCCAAGGGAGGGAGTCCAAAACCTTCATATAGGGAGGGAAAAACATAGGCCAAGGCTTTTTGATACATTATCTCTAGCTCCTCATCAGGTACATAGCCAGTAAAAATTATAGGGAAATCAGAATAAGATTCTTTGACCAGTTCTTTTAATTTCTTGTAAAAATAGTCTTCTTTTCCGACTAGAACTAGATAGATCCAAGGTCTTTTTGGATAAAGCCGGACAAAGGCCTTAATCAAACCCTCCAGGTTCTTGTGGGGGTAGGCGTTTCCGACATAAAGTAAGAAGTCTTTATCTATATTATAACTTAAAAGAGTGTCTGTGTCATCCAGCTTGGAAACAAAGAGGGAGTCTCTGCCCTTGGACAAATTGGACACACCCTCATAGGTTACTCCGATCTTGTCTGAACTGACCTTAAATTGTTCGATTATGTCGCTCTTCGTAAACTCTGATACGGTTATTATTTTCCTAGCCCTTTTTACAGCTAGTTTTATAACAAGTTTGTAAAAAAAATTCTTGATCTTATACAGCCAAGGGTTTAGAGTTGAGGCTCTAACAGTCGGAAATTTGGTCAAAATCAAGTCATGAATGGTTACTACAAATTTTTTAGGGGTCAAAATAGGAACATTAAAATGGGGAAAATGAACTAGGTCTAGCTTCTCTCTATATATTAAATAAGGCATCAAGACCTGTTCTTTAAAGGTGTACCATCTAGCCCTAACCAGAACTTTTTTAACTTTATCACTGGGAGGCTCAAACTCGTCAAAATTATCCTGGTAAAGAAAAATAACAAATTCGTTTTCCCTATCTATTTTTATAATATTATCTACTATTTCCTGGGTGTACCTTCCCAGTCCTTTTCCGAGCGGGCCATAGAGCCTGGCATCTATACCAATCCTTTTTTTCTTATTGGACATAAAACTTATAGTTTATTGACTAATTATAACATAGTTTTTTGGGACAAACTACATGTTTTTTAAGATAAACACGCCCCTGTTGCTTTCGCAATCAAGGGCGCATTTAAACAATAATTCTCTAACCGGAATCAATCCTCCCTTTTCAGATCAGTGCCGTCTTTTTTTATGCTCCATCTAAAACTCCTATCTTCTGAGTGGATATAGGTATCGAACTCTAATCTTTGACCTTCTTCAATCCAATCAAGATCGCTGAAGTTGGGCATGATATGCTCAACTTCCAGGCCCAATTCCTGGGAAATATCTCTACCAGAAAGAGTGAAAGCTTTAGTCATATCTTCCAATTCATCAACAGAGATATGGTCTCCTTGGGCTCTGGCAGTGTCCAGTATATAAGCTAAATGACTTGATTGCGGCGACCAGAACAAGTTTTGAATTCCACCATTAGCACTATCTCTTATCAAGTCTACTTCCTTTTCTTTCAAATCGACCAAGCCAACAAAAGAAATGGTGGAGGCAGCGGCATAGTCGTTAACGGAAAAAGCTAAATATTCAAAACAAGGAGAAAGAGAGACACCTTCATCGAATCTATGAAAACGATCAGGGTTCACTTCTCTCATTTCACCAAATGCGGGAGGTTCCTCAAACAGATCATCCCAATTCAATTTGGCCCATTCCACGAATTCATCTATTGAATACTCAAAGACAAGTTCTTCTTGTTCATCCAGAACTTCGATTATTTCTCCTTCCTCCCTGAGCTCAACCTCTCTTTTTCCCACTTTATCAGGCCTATCATTCTCATCCTCCTCGTCAATATCTTCTTTCTCCTCCTTCTCTTCTATTCTATCTTTATCCTCTAAGTGCTCTTCTTTATCAGATATACCCGGAGTATAGATAATCAAACCTATTGCTAAAATAAGAACCAGAGCTAATAAAGCTATAATTATGATTGTTTTTTTAATATCCATTTTTTTACATTAAATCTTAAAGCTTACTTAAGATTATATCTTTTTGTTATTATTAGGTCAACTTTCCGTCAAGATTTTAAAACCCTAAAGGAGAGAGGTGGTTCCTAACGGCCCAGCTTACCTAAAACCAGTTTAATCCCAGAAAACAGTAATGGCCAAAACAGGGTAATGAACAAACCAAGGGCAAAGTAACCGAAGAGACGAACGCCTAAAGAAAAAAAGTCTGAATACATAAACAAGCTCAAAGGAAACAGAAAGACAAGCCCCAGGAAAACTTTGTAAACTTTTTCAAAAATATTTTCTGCTGCCAATAGTTTTAAGTAACGACTTTCTAGAATATAACCGGAAAAGAGCCCGGCTAAATAAAGTAGAAGAGCATAGTGTCTTTCCAGATATTCAATCACAAAAAAAACAGAGAAAAAAGTTCCCAATAAGAGGAGAATGGAAACAATCAAAAAAAGGTCGATGTCTTTTTTCTTGAACCAAAGAACAGCCTCAATAAAAAAATACAAAGATACAAAACCAAGGATAATCGCCCCTATAACATCATCAAGGAAATGATGGCCAAAAAATAGCCGGGAAACACCCACCAGAGAGATTATCAAAAACAACAATATCCAGATTATTCTCTTTTTGTAATAGTTGGCCAAAACCCCTATAACCATTACAAGCTGAGTGATGTGACCACTCGGAAAAGAGTAACCATCCTTTTTGCTAAGACCTTCCAATTCCGGAAAATAGGGCCGAGGGAGTGCTGTTAAGTGCCGAATAACAAAGGTGACCCCACCTACTAAAAACAGGCCGAGAGCCGCCCTTTTCCCCACTTCTTTTTCTTCTATCCAGAAAATAATCGGGAATAGTAGAAAAATAAATGAATAATGCAGACCGATCTGACTGAATAGAAAAAGAGAAAAGGACAGAGCGAAACCGGATTCGATATATAGTTTTTGCGACCTCTCCGCCAAAAATAATGTCAATTCTTCGTTTCTAAGGTCGCTCCAAAACAGAAAAAAGAAAAACAGAAAAAAGAAAAACAAGAAGATAATAATAATTTCTCCTAAAGTTTTTCTCTTAAGTTTTTCTTTCAAACTTATTTTAGTAACCATGTTTAAATTCGAAAAAGATAAAATGATAACCTAAAGCAAACAGTAAGAAACAACAAAAGATTCCAAAAGACCGGATAAACCGGTCTAATCACCCTCCTACCTTATTAAGATTTTGATATATTTTAATTTATATTGCAAGCTCGGAGAGGAGTTGGTGTTATAATTAATTAGAATCTTTAATGACAAAATCACATAAACCCTAATCGTTGTAATCTATTATTTTATCCTTCCTTTTAATTTTTGTTTTAGTAAATCCTTGATTATAGTAACTAAGATCTTTGGCTTTTTTAAACTTTTCTCCATGCTCCCCCAGTCTATATTTGTATTTTCTCAATGCCTTTTGTTTTGGTTTAGGCTCATGGTGGGTTAAAAGACCAATATTTTTGAATTCCATTCTTCGATATTGCATCGGTTTCTTGAAAATCTTTTTTTTGAAAATATGAATCGGCTCTCTTTCCTTTATATGTAAGACATGTTCATAAGCCACTTTCCTGAGCAAATGAGCGCTGGGTAATTCAAAGGTGTTGTTGATGGCCTGCTGAAAACGAAGAGCCAAAACCCTTTCCGGAAAGATTGTAACACCTTGATAAGCAAATATCTCAAAGTATTTTTCAAAAAATTCTGTATAGCGCAAGGGAAAAATATTATTTTTTATCGCAAATTTTAAATCAATTATACTAAAATCCAACGACATTCCAATCTTAAACATATCATTTTGATCTTTAGTTCCCCAGGCGCAGGTAGCCATATATTTCCCCTCCTCTTTCATCGTCCTGATTAATTTAGAAATATACTTCGGTTTTAAACACCAAGTATCAGCAGCAAGGATGATAACATAGTCAAGATCCGGATATTTGGAGTAAATTTCTTTTATGCCGTTATCTAAAAGATTTTCAGCTCCCTTAAAATGACCGAGGTTTTTTAATCGTATTAAACTATCTTCTAAATATTTTTCTTGATACCATTCGAGTTTACCATTGTAAGCATGAATGATCTTTATATTTTTAAACTCTTTTTCTATAGGCCATACATTTCGGATAATCTCCATATTTATAAAAACATCATCAATTCGATTGTAGTTATAAAGTAAAACTCCTATTTTGCTCATAAGTTTATATTAATTATATAAAATAATATCACAGTTTAAATGATAACCCAAAAAACCAAAAAACAAACAGAAATACAGAGATTAAAATTTTGACGTATAAATTTCTAAAATATGTAAGTTGTGCTATTGTTCGCACCTTGTCCAAAAATTAAAAAATATTGACAAAACTCGAAATCCTTTTATTAAACGAACAAGGTGATCAATTCAAACACAAAATTAAAGATGATTTTGGTTTAAAATCTCTTCAACAGTTGAATCGGAGAATATTTTCATGGTATCAAATATTTTTAATGACGCGAATTGAGGGATTAATAATTGAAGGTCTGTACATGCAAGAACAACACAATCAACATTCTTTTTTTCAAAATCACTAATAATTCTGA
>CAZWNU010000020.1:0-17916 GCA_964635515.1 uncultured Gammaproteobacteria bacterium | reverse complement strand
TGGATTATTTACTTAATAATGGCTTGTTGTCCAAAATGAGCTGGACTAGCACATTTATTTGACTTTGAGCTGAGGAGTTCTTAAGATAAGAAGGTATTATTTTTTAGATTTTTAATTCTATGACAGAAGACAATTCAATCAAGTTACCAGAGCATGTGGCCATTATTTTGGACGGCAACAGGAGGTGGGCTAAAGAAAAGAACCTTCCTTCCATAGAGGGTCATTATAAAGGCAAGGAGGCAGCCAGAAAAGTGACTGAAAGTTTTTTTAATAGGGGAGTTAAGATAGTTTCTCTTTATATTTTTTCTTCAGAGAACTGGAATCGCAGGCAGGAAGAAGTGAAGTATTTAATGGATCTTTTGAATAAGACGATAGACACTGAGATCAGTAAATTACCTGAGAAACAGTGCCGGGTTCTGGTCAGCGGTCGATTCGAGGAACTTCCCGGGCAACTTCCTGAAAAGTGCCGGGAGTTAATGGAGAAGAGCAAGGACTACACCAAGGGAATAATCAATTTTTGCCTTAACTACGGAGGTCGTAAAGAGATAGCCGACGCTATCAGGTCCATGATGGCCAGTGGACTGAAGGAGGAGGAAGTGTCTGAAGAAAAGGTTTCCCAATATGTTTACAACTCTCAGGAACTAAAAGATCCCGAAGTCATAATCAGAACCTCAGGAGAGAAAAGGTTGTCCGGTTTTCAATTATGGCGCTCCGCCTATAGTGAGCTCATTTTTCTGGATAAGTATTGGCCCGATTTTGACCATGAAGATGTGGACTATGTGATTGCCGAGTACTCTCGAAGGCAAAGAAGGTTTGGGGTTTAGTTCTTTTCTTCAGAGACGCCCAGTTCAACAAAATAAACCTTCCCTAAGGCTTGGCCCAGGAATCTGGGGCCAAGCTTTTCGAATTTGTCCGGATCATCTGTGGTGTAGAAGATCCTTTTTTTGTTTTGACTTAATTTTTCGGTTATTTCCGGATGAGCTCTAAGATATTCTTGGAATTTTCTACCCACGGCTTCGGGTGGATTGATAACTTGGCATTGACTGCCCATGATCTCTTTTATGGTTTTTAGTAGGACCGGATAATGAGTACAACCCAGAATCAAGGTATTTATTTTTTTGAGCTTTAGAGGTCTTAAATATTTTTTTATTATTTTCCTGGTTTCCGGCCTCCCCAACCAACCCTCCTCAACCAAGGGAACTAAAAGGGGGGCTTTTTGAGAATGTATTTCTAATTTTTTATTTAATTTAAGCAACTCCTTGTCAAAGGTTTGCGATTTAATGGTCGCTTCGGTCCCGATGAGGCCGACCCTGTTCTTTTTTCTTCTTTTCCTAGTGGGCCATTTGTTTATTATCTCCACCACCTCTTCGGCTGTGGGTATGATCACTCCCAGGACTTTTCTGTCCGGATAGTTTTCCGGCAACCACTCTCTTTGGATTCGGCGCAGGGATTTGGCCGAGGCGGTATTGCAGGCAATAATCACTATCTGGCATTTTTTTTTCATTAAAAAATCCACCCCTTGCTTGGTGTATTCATAGATCAGATCCTGGGATTTGTTACCATAGGGGTTTCGGGCGGAGTCACCCAGATAAACAAAGTCGTATCCTGGGGTATGAGCTAGAAGACCTTTGAGAATAGTTAGTCCTCCCAAACCTGAATCAAAAACTCCGATCATAATATTTTAGTATACGATTAATTTATGTAAACCTGTCCGGTTTCCCACTTGAGCATTGAAATACAAAACTCCTTCAGATTTTGAGCTAAAGAGATCGGAAAGATTGTTCAGGCTGGCCAGTTCGGTCTTGTTCAATCTGTCGTTTTCAAGATCCAAAGTATTGATGCGGTCTTGATGGTAGTAGACTATTTTTCGGCACTTGGGTAGGACGGCCACACCCTTGATTTTTTGACTGAGCCTGGTGATAATCTCTTTGTCATAGCTCACTAAATTAAAGGTCCAGATTTCAAAATCATTGCCATAGACTATTTCTTGATTATTTCTCCACTCGAAATAAGAGACGTTTTTTAGGGATTCCCTGAGTACCACCGGGGAAAGAGGTTTTAGTAAATAAAGGTCTTTGAATCTTCTATCATACAAAGAGATCAGGCCCGGTCTGGGAGTGGCTGTTATTTCATATTTTTCCGAAAAGGGTATCTCAATACTTCTTATTTTCCGGAATTCAGAATAATTATATATTTCCAAATTCATTAGGTTTTCTCCCACTTCTTCTTTAATTAAGAAGAAAACCTCCTGACCCGGGAAGATAGTGAATATTTTTTGCTCTGAGGAAAGGATCTCTCTGCCCTTTTTAGTGTTCAGATTAAGCTCTTTTAGAGAATTTTGGTCAAGAAAATACAGCTTATCTCCTCTTGGATGCCAACTTACCTCTGTTATTCCGGGCCTCAGTATCTCTTCCAGGTTCAACTCCACCTTCTTTTCTTCCAGGTCGAATAATTTTTCATCCAGGATTATTTTTTTACTATCAGGTGACCAGACGATATTTGATTCCGGAGTTAGCTCAGGGAGGGGGGTTATCTGACTTGTTTCCAAGTCGATCATTTTGGAGTCTTGAAGGCTGATTATTTTTTTCTGATCAGGGGATAGGAATTCCCGAGACACTTCATTAGAAGTCAGGTTTAAGGGAAGGTTTCTTTTCAAAAGATAGAGTTCGGATATGGTGGTGATCCTGCCGGGTAGCACCTCTATTTTTCTCTCCCAGCTGTGATAACCGTTCATCTCAACGCTCAAGAGATGTTCTCCTGGTTTAACATTTCTTATTCTGGTCGGAGTTCTGACGATTTCTTCCTCCCTGGAGAACAATCTCTGCCACCAAGACTGAGGAGTTTCGCCGTTGATATAGATTTCTGCTCCTCGAGGTTCTGTTTCCACCAGGATCATTCCGGTCCTCTGCAGGCTTTGATTGAAGTTGGGTGGCCAGGAGATATTGGCTCTGTAGCCCTGAGCGTAGAAGATCATGATTGATGCGATAACCAAAAAGGCCAAAACGAACAAGAGAAATAATATTTTTCTTTTCTTTATGTTCATGTTTTTTTATTCTTTCCTTTTTATATCCAATCCGATTTTTCTCAGTCTTTGGTCTATTTTTTCATAACCTCGGTCTATTTGGTATATGTTATCTATTTCGGTTTTGCCTTGAGCGGCCATGGCGGCAATGATCAAGGCGATTCCGGCCCTGAGATCAGGACTGGTTAATTTTTTGCTGAATAATCGGTTGGGACCATTAATGACCACTCGATGAGGATCGCACATGATAATATCGGCCCCCATTTGGGAAAGCATATCCACATACAAGAGCCTTCTGTCGTAAATGGCCTCATGAATGATCGAGGATCCTTGAGCTTGGGTCATCAGGACGGTGTATGGCGGCTGGAGGTCGGTGGGAAACCCAGGATATTCATGGGTTTTAATGCTGTAGGGTTGTATTTTTTTCCTTTTTTTTATTCTTAACCAATCTTCTCCTTGTTCGTAATCGATTCCGATTTTTTCAAATATGGTCAAAAGAATCTGGATATGGTCCGGCTGGCAATTAAGGATAGTCAGCTCTGAAGCGGTAACAGCGCCCATAATGGCAAAGGACCCGGTTTCAATCCTGTCTGGGATTATTTTAAAACTACCTCCGTTAATGTTTTCCACCCCCTGTATTTCCATAACCGGGGTTCCGGCTCCTTTTATCTCAGCTCCGTGTTGATTGAGGTATTGAGCCAAACTGACTATTTCCGGCTCCATAGCGCAGTTTTTCAATATTGTTCTCCCTTGAGCCAGGCAGGCGGTCATCATTAAGCTTTCCGTGGCGGTAACGCTCACTTTGGGGAAAAAATATGAACTCCCTTTGAGTTTCTTAGCCTTTAGTATATAGGTATTGTCTTTTTCTTTGGTTTCAGCTCCCAGTTTTTTAAATCCTTCAATAAACAGATCTATGGGCCTTCCTCCGGCTCCGATAACGCAGCCTCCGGGATGAGGAAACCGGACTTCGCCAAATCTGGCCAGAAGAGGACCGACAAACATGATGGAAGCACGAAACTTATTAGCCAGATCCAGAGGAAGTTCATTGTTTCCCATGTCTTTGGTGTTTATTTTCACCCTGGACCCCTCTTTTTCCACCTTAGCTCCCAAGCTTTTTAGCAGGGAAAGGGCTTTGTCTATGTCCTCGATATTTGGAACATTGGACAGCTTGAGCTCGTCAGCTAAAAGGATAGAGGCCGGAATAATCTTTAAAGCCAGGTTTTTAGCTCCTTTGACAGATATTTCTCCAGAGATCTGAGCTGGGCCCTTTATTAGAAATTGAGACATAGTTTGATTGTTATTTTGATTTAGATTATTTGCTTTTATTTAAGTATATATTATATATTTTCTTTTTTCAACGAAATCGGCCCTTTCGGTTCTTTAAAAGGTTGCTCTTTTTGGACAAAAGTTTTTCAGTATTTTTTGTGGAAAGGTGGATTCAGCTATTCGAGACAGCTCGATTATCTGTTTCGACTCTTTTTTTATTTAATGTTATAATAAAAACAAGAAGAAAAAGTATTTATATAGAAACTATATTAACAATTAGAATTTGTTTTTTATGACTAGTCTTTATTTAAAGATCGGGATAGCCGTTATTTCGGTTTCCGCCCTGACCGGTGGGGCTGTTTATTTTTTCCAAAATCATTGGGAAACTAGCTCGGACCCAAAACCGGCTCCGACTGAAGTTTTGGAAGAGGATCGGGTTTCGGTTGAGGATCCAGAGGAGACAATGAGTAAAATGGGAGATGCAATGAGGGAAACTTCATTTTCTCTGACCGGTGGCCTGGATTACAATATAGCTGATAGTTTGAGGTCTTCCCTTGGCCTGGATATGTTTTTCTCCGGTCAAGAAGGGGGCCTGGGCCTGGAGGGGGAGGTAAAAATGGACTTGGTTGATGAAGAAAAGGATTTCAGTGTGACCGATCTGGTATTGGGCTTTGTTTTCGCAGAAGAAGATTTTTATTTGAATATAGTTTCTTTTCCTGAAGAATTGATCGAGGAGCTTGGTTTTTTCGCTTTTCTGGTAAAAGATCTTGAAGATCTATGGATTTCCCTGGATATACCTGAAAAGGAAAACAATGATGCCTTTTTTGACCTGGACCACGCAACAAAAAAGGCTGAAGGGGGATTGATGGAGTTTTGGGAAAGAGAAGAGAGGGATGTCTATAGTTTGGAGAAAGTGGATATTGAAGATAATTCTATTCAACTTCTTCTAACTCCGAAGCCAGAGGTTTTGATTGAGGCCCTGGGGGAGGTAAAAGCTTCTTTCCAAGAAGAACAGGAGAGTGTGGCTACCACATCAGATCAGATCAACGACCTTCAATTCCTTCTAAACCCTTGGAAGACAGTTCAGGCAGAGCGCATCGAGGATCTAGAAAAGATTCAGGAGTTTTTAAGAAATGTTCATCAGTTGGAGTTGCGCATGTGGATCGATAAGGAGGATTACCTTCTTGAACGTTTCACTTTTGAGGTAAATGGTTATTTGTCTGAAAGGGAGGAGGATCTGCATTTGTTCGGGGACTTCCACTTTTCTGATTTTGATCAGGATCTGGAGATTCAAGCCCCTGAAGAATCAGAAAGTTTGTTTGAGCTAATAATTGAACCTCTAGATGAAATCATGGGAGAGCTTTTTGGGGAAATGGAAGGGATGGAATTTGAAATCGGAGAACTGATGTTTTCTCCTTCCCTTGATATAGAATTTGAAATAGAAGAGCTTGAAATAGAAGATCTTAAGCCGGAAAAAGGGGAGAGGGTCTCGGAGCCGGAAGAAAATCCGGAGCTGGAGTCCTGGTGGATCGACTCGATCAATGTTCCGGAGCGCTCCGATCTCTAAAATTCTTGTTTTTGTTTCAAATAAAAAGCCCTGGCCGAGTTTTTCTTAGCCAGGGTCTTTTGGTTGTTTTTCAGGATCGGTTTACAAGAAAGAGGAGACAAGTTTTCTCAAACCCTTAAAAAATTTCTTTATGTGTTTGCCCCCTATGTTCACACCCAGGCCAGAGAAGTATTTTTTAATTATTTGCAAACAGACGATCAAAAAGACCAAAGACAGAGTATAGGCAGCAATCATCCTCAACCCTCCCTGACTATTTTTTTAATGTTCTTGTTTTAGGTACTTATTAAAACACATTGGTGTTAAAAAGCAAGGGTTTGATTTTTTAGCGAACCCTCTCGGGGTTGACTAATTAAAAAAATTATGTTATGTTTCAGTTATTAAATCAAATTTAAGGAGGAGTTTAGAAAAATCTTAGAAAGAACGAGTTTTTTTAAATTTTTAGAAAGAGTTTAAAAAAACTTATTTTTTTGAACTTAAATTTGCAATTCAAGATAAATTAACTAAAAAGCAAGACCCCCATGCTCTTGTCTAAGTGCTTTATGGATAATCAAACAACAAGGGAGCATTTTTTTGCACCAGGTCTTGGTGAAAAAGATGAGGCGATAAATACCCGAAAAATTATCAATGATCTGCTTAGACCTCTTTCTGTTAAGGAAAGAGACATTGTTAAGAGAAGATTTGGTTTGGACAGACCGGATAGAGAAACACTGGAGAAGGTGGGTCGTCTTCACGGATTGACTCGAGAAAGGATCAGGCAAATTGAAAATTCCATTATCAATCAGAAACTTAAGCGGTTAAAGGAGAAAAAAAGGGAGTTGCCCGCTCTAAGAGATCTGATAACCGCTCTCTTAGGAGATCATGGTGGCTTGATGGAAAAAGAGTATCTTTTTCTTGTCCTGGACAGCTTATCCCATTCTCCTGAAGGGAAAAAGGAAAAAGAGACCAAGGTTAAAAGAAATCATTTTGACTTTTTGTTTTCTAAAATTTTTTCTGAAGAGTTGGAGGAGGTAAAAAAATCTCTTCGTTTTAAAGACGGTTACAGGTTAAGGAGTCATGATCTGGACCATATAGAGGAGTTGGCTGAAGAACTGCTTCAGGAGATCAAAGAGGCGAAAAGGATCTTGAAGATCGATGAGCTCCTGGAACTAATATCCAAACTTCCCAGTTATTCCAAGCATCAAGAAAAATTCAGGCGAGAAAACTGTTTAGAACTGGATTCAACATTGGAAAAGATCTTTCTTTGCCCCCAAGAGTTCAATGTGGCGGTGAATCATAGGTCTTTGTATTCGGTTCTTCAGGCTATAAAAGACATAGAGCCCAATAAGTTCGGTTATTGGGGATCCAGTAATTCCAATGAGATCTCACCTCGGACCATAAACGACAAGATCTATTTAATATTAAAAAATGAAGGCAGGCCCATGCACTTCAGTGATTTGGCTCATAGAATTAATGAAATAGGATTTGATCACAAGAAGGCCAATCCGGCAACCATCCATAATGAACTCATTTTAGATGAAAAATATGTCTTAATAGGCAGAGGAATGTATGGCTTGAAAGAGTGGGGCCTGAAAAAGGGAACAGTGGCAGAGGTGATCAAGGATATTTTAAGTTCCTCCGGAAAACCCTTGAGCAGAGAGGAGATAATTGATGAAGTTTTGAAGACCAGAGAGGTAAAAAGAAGCACCATTAATCTGGCCCTGTCCAAGCGGAGTGAGTTCAAAAAAACCGAAGACAATAAATATACCTTAGCTTAAAATTGATTCTATTTTAAGTTCCAAGCAAGCCCCCTTAAGCCTCGGGGCTTGTTTTTATTTTTGTTTTTTCTCAAGGGCGGAGAGGGGCCTGCTCTTAAATTGTCGTTCAGTTTTAAAAATGGTATATTATAGTTATGGAAATAGTAGTTGATTTAACTAGAATTCAAGAACTTTTGGCTTTACCTACAGATGTTTTGATGTATCGTTTTTTGGTAACTTTTGGTTGGATTCCGGTGGCCATAACCCTTCTATGGGGTTTTAAAGAAATCTGGATGTCTTATATTAGAAAAGATTGGGCTAAAAAGAATGCCAAGTTTTTGTTATTAGCCATTGATATTCCTCGGGAAAATGAGCAATCTTTAAAGGCGGTTGAGAATCTCTTCAGCTATCTTTCAGGCGCTCACGGGTCTATCAACTTGATTGAAAAATACTGGGAAGGTAAATGGCAGCTTTATTTTAGTTTTGAGATCGTAAGTATCGAGGGTTATACTCAGTTTTTGATCCACACCCCGGTCGATTTCAGGGATCTGGTGGAGTCAGCTGTTTATTCTCAGTACCCGGATGCCGAGATCACAGAGGTGGATGACTACACTCAGGGGTATCCCACCAGCTTTCCTGATGATAAGTATGACATCTGGGGAGGAGAGTTTATAATGTCTGACAACCACATGTATCCCATCAGAACTTATCGGGAATTTGAGGATCCCAATGACCCGGCTAAGGTGATTTTCAAAGATCCGATAGCCACCTTAATGGATCTGAATAGCAGTTTGGGCAAGGGAGAGCAGCTTTGGTACCAAATATTGGTTATTCCCACTGATTTTGCCTGGGTCAAAGAAGGGGAGAAATTGATAAGTCAGGTTCTGGGAGAAAAAGTGGCTCCGCAGAAGAACATAGCTGATAAATTGGTGGATGGCATTTTGTCTTTTATAGAAAGTATCAGCGAGACTGTATACAGTATTTGGGGAGATATTGAAGCCAAAGAGGATCCGAAAGAAGATTCTTTTAAGATGATGAACTTGAAGCCCAAGGCTAAAAAACAAATAGAAGCTATTGAGAATAAGGTGGCCAAGATGGGTTTTGAGACCAAGATCAGAATGATCTATTTAGCTGAAAAAGAGGTTATGAAAAAACCCAAAGTGGCTAATGGCTTTGTCGGTTTTATGAAGCAGTTCGGAGACAATTCCTTGAACAGTTTGAAGCCGGATACCGAAAGGACAGTTACCACCACTTCTTATTTTCTTAAAGAAAACAGATTGAACGATAGAAAGACCAAGGCCATGAGAGCTTACAAAGACAGGGATGATTCAGTCGGCAAGGCCCCTAAGATCATGAATGTTGAAGAACTGGCCACTATTTGGCATTTTCCTTTATCTTCGGCAGTGCGCGCTCCCTTGATACAGAGCGCTCCGGGCAGGAAGGCCGAGCCTCCCATGGGTTTGCCCTTCTCCCAAGAAGAGATACCGGAAGCTCCTTCCAGGGAGTCTGTGCCTGATTTCTTCACTGAAGAAGAGAGCCCGGTGAGAAGAAATTCTCAGGAAGAAGAGGAGGAGCCGAATTTTTCTCAAAGTGATCTAGGCAAACCTCCGGATAATCTCCCCAGAATTTAAGGAAAAAGAGAAGGGGCTTGTAAGCTGGATAAAATTTAATTATAATCGCAGTAATTAATTAAGGATAAATAGAAACAATATATGGAAGAATTCGACTCCAAAGACATTCTGCCCTTTGCTGAGACCACTTTTAGAAACAGTAGGCAAAGATTCGGCATTAAGACAGATGACAGGCGTCGTCATATGTATCTCATCGGAAAGACCGGTATGGGGAAATCCACTGTTCAGGAAAATATGATAGTGGAGGATATTTATGCCGGCCGTGGTATTGCCCTGGTCGATCCTCACGGAGACCTGGCTGAGAAAGTTGTTCACTACATTCCTAGTTATCGGGTAAATGATGTCATATATTTCAATCCCGGAGATACGGAGCACCCTATTGCCTTTAATGTGGTGGAACAAGTCGATCCCGAGGTTAGACATTTGGTAGCCTCAGGGCTTATCGGGGTTTTTAGAAAATTATGGGCCGACTCTTGGGGGCCGAGACTGGAATATATTTTAAGAAATACTATTTTGGCCATTCTGGATTATCCCGGGGCCACTCTTTTAGCTGTGACCCGGATGCTTTCAGACAAAAGTTTTCGAAAAAAAGTGATTTCCAAGATCCAGGATCCGGTGGTGAAATCTTTCTGGGTAAACGAATTTGCCGGATATGCTGATAAATTTGCGGCTGAGGCGGTTTCTCCTATTCAAAACAAGGTGGGTCAATTCCTGTCTTCCTCTCTGATACGTAACATAGTGGGACAAGTCGGCTCCTCTATTAATTTAAGGGATGTAATGGACCAGAACAAGATCTTGATCATGAACTTGAGTAAAGGTAGGGTAGGTGAAGATAACTCTTCCCTTTTGGGAGCTATGATGATCACCAAGATTCAATTGGCCGCTATGAGCAGGGTGGATATTCCGGAGTCGGAGAGGAAGGATTTCTATCTTTATATCGATGAGTTTCAGAACTTCAGCACCGAAAGTTTTGCTAACATTCTTTCCGAGGCTAGAAAGTATCGCTTGAATTTGATCATGGCCCACCAGTATATAGAGCAATTGACCGATCCGGTTAGAGCGGCTGTTTTTGGCAATGTGGGAACCATGGTGACTTTTCGGGTCGGAGCTACCGATGCCGAGGAATTGATTAAAGAATTCACCCCTACCTTCACTGAAGAAGATATCCTGAATTTGCCCAAGTTCGAAATGTGTTTAAAATTAATGATTGACGGGGTGGCTTCTAATCCTTTTTCCGCCCGAGGACTCCCGCCCTTAAGAGAAGAGGACAAAACGGGTAATCTGGATAAGGTTATAAGAGTATCTCGAGAAAAATTCGCCAAACCCAGACATTTGGTGGAGGATAAGATAAACAGATGGCACGAAAAAAACGATCAAGAGAACAAGGTTGCTTCCAACCCTTCTGATAAGAAGAAAAAACCTTCGCCGGTCGAGGGTCAGATTAGAAATCCAGAATCCCTTGATAATCCGAGTAAAGGCAAGGATTCTGATCAAGAAAACAAAAGACAAAAAAATACAGAAGGAACGGGGTCTGACAAGGGTTTTGAGGCTGTTTGTTATGCTTGCAAAAAAAAGACTCGCACCTCCTTCCAACCGGACGGCATTCGGCCGGTCTACTGTCCGGATTGTCTTAAGCTTGTAAGACAGGAGAAGCAAGCGGAAAAAGAAGAGAGAAAAAAGGCTAAGCAGAAAGAGTTGGAAAAACTGGGCGGTTCTGGTCAAGACTCGGAAGGTGTAAATGAAAAAAAACAAGACGAAAAAAACAACTCTTCAGGAAGAGAGAGGCAAGAAACAGAATCATCCGGAGAGGTAGAGTTGAGTAGTTTGAATAAAATAAAACCGATCAACTTCAAAAAATAAGAGTTTGTTGTTATTTAACTTTTTTGGTTTGCTCTTTTTTTTGGTTTAAGCTGAGGAATTATGGATTATTTGAAAATCGGTAAGGCAACAGAACTATCGGGCAAAGATAGAAAAATATACAGGCTGTTTGAAATTTTGCCTGGTTTTTTGTCTTGGGGCACTTTGTTGGGTTTGTTGACCTTATCCTATTTCAAGCCCCTGGGTGTTTCTCTTTTTATTATAGTCTTTGATGTTTATTGGTTATTATTGGTTCTGTATTTGGGTATTCATCTGTTTGTAGCCTACAAAAGACTGAAAAAAAATAAAAAAGTGGATTGGAAACAAAGATGTCTGGACCTGGAAGCGGGGCGAGAGAAAGCCGAGGCTCAAGATAGTTTAAGCAATCAGGGCTGGAGTTGGCGAGATATCACCCATTTGATCATTCTACCTACTTACAATGAGAGTCTGGATGTTATAAGGCCCACTTTTCAGGCTCTGGCAAAAGAAAATTATCCTCTGGAGAAAATGGTGGTGGTATTGGCTATCGAGGGCAGGGGTGGTGAGGAAGTCAGAAACAGAGCCGAGATCATAAAAAAGGAATTCGGCCATAAATTCGGCCATTTTTTAATAACTGTTCATCCGGATGGGATACCGGGAGAGATCAAGGGCAAGGGAGCTAACCAAGCTTGGGCTGCCCAAGAGGTTAAAGAAAGGATAATCGATCCCCAAGGTTTTGATTATGATCGAATAGTTGTTAGTGTTTTTGATATTGATACCATGGTAGAGCCCGGATACTTCTTTTGTTTGACTCACAGATTCTTAACAGTCAGCTCTCCTCATCGAGCCAGTTATCAACCTGTTCCCGTCTATCACAATAATATTTGGGAAGCTCCTTTTTTTGCCAGAGTGGCCGCTTCTTCCAATACCTTTTGGCAAATGATGCAACAGATACGTCAAGAGAAATTGGCCACCTATTCTTCTCACTCCATGAGTTTTCGTACACTTTTGGATATAGGTCTTTGGTCCACTAATATGGTAAGTGAGGATTCTCGTATATTTTGGCACAGTTTTTTGTTTTACAAAGGTGATTATAGGGTGGAACCTCTGTATTTTCCGGTCTCTATGGATGTCACTATGGATGAGAGTTTCTTCCAGACAGCTCGGAATTTATACAAACAGCAGAGGCGTTGGGGTTGGGGAGTAGAGAATGTTCCCTATTTAATGTTTAATTTCTTAAAAAAGAGACACGAATTACCCAAGAAAAAGGTTTTTAATAAGATTTTTGTTCAGATCTACGGTTTTCATGCTTGGGCCACTAATGCCCTGATAATCGCGGTGATCGGGTGGATGCCGATCCTGATCGGAGGGGAACAGTTCAGCACCACGGTCATGTCCGGAAACTTGCCGGCTGTTACTCGCGGTTTGATGACTTTAGCCATGATCGGTCTGGTCTTTTCAGCCATTGTTTCCACTTTACTCTTGCCGCCTCGGCCTAAGAAATATCGATTTCATAAAAGCGTGGTCATGGTGGTACAGTGGGTCTTCCTACCTATAAGTATCATTCTCTTCGGGGCCTTTCCGGCTCTGGAATCACAGACCCGTTTGATGCTGGGTAAGTATCTTGGTTTTTGGGTAACCCCCAAGTCCAGGAAATAATATTTTTTTGGTTTTGACCTCTCAAGAATTTCCACTCTCAATTTTAAATGATCGGGAAAATTGTTCTATCAAGCTTGATATTTAAGCTCTCTTTAGCTTAGGTTGTCGCTATTTTTTAGAATCGGTTATTTATGGTATAATTGAGATATTAAAATTCTTCCTAAGATAGTTGTGGATATAGTTTCTATGAGAAAAAAAAGAGAACAAAAAAAAGGTTTCACTGTCAAGGTTATTACCAACCCCAAATTTGTTTTTTTCTTGGCGGTAACTTCTTTGATTCTAATGGCCTTTCCCTTAAGCGACAAATTGGAGAACAAGAGCCAGATAGACAGGGAGATCGAAAACCTGGAAAGAGAGATAGCCAAGAAAGAGAATAAGAATTATGAATTGGAAAATTTAATAAAATATCTTCAGTCTGATCAGTTTGTGGAGGACCAGGCTCGAACCAGTCTGGGCTTTAAGAAGGAAGGGGAGGAAGTAGTGGTCATTCAGGAGGAAGGTCAAGTTGCCGGTGCTTTTGAAGAGAATAAAGAAGAAGGACTATCTCGAAGTTCGGAGTATAAAGAGCCTTCCTTGGCATCCGGTTTTGAAAGATGGTGGAACTATTTTTTCGGTCAAGCAAGATCTTCCATCCGAGAGCTTGAATTTCCCGGAGGCTCTGTTTAGAAGATGTTTAACACTTGAATTAATCAGTTTAATTTGAATTTTTTAAAAATATGTTGAACAAAATCAGGATAAGTACTCGGTCGTTGCTTGTTTTTTTCTTGTTTTTAATTTTGACTTTAACCTCAATCGGTTTGGTTGGGGCCGAAGGTTTAGTAAACCGCAACCCCGTAGAAAGGATATATTTGGACCAGGATACCATTGCTCGGGGTTATACAGTGAGTAGTTTCGATGATGCTTTTAAACTTTCTTTGGTTCCCGGAATATTGACCGAAGACACCCAAGTGAGGACTGAGATCATCCCGGACGAGGAAATGCTCTTACCTTGGAGGCTTAACAAGTTGAGTCCTATCTATCAATTTGATTTCAGTAATAAGCAGTCCTACGAAGATCAGAAACCGTTCTATATCCAGATCGATTATTCCGACTCTGAAGAATACAAACAGGTTTTCTTCTATGACGGAAACTATGATAAGTGGCGGCCTTTGCCCACCACTGACCATCCTGAGGAGAATTTTGTTCGTTCCTTGATTCATCTTCCTTATGCCAGGATCGCTGTGTTTTCCCATCCAGACACCATGACTAGTGGTCTGGCCAGCTGGTACGCTTTTCGAGGAGGTAATTTTGCCGCTTCTCCTGATTTTCCCAGGGGGAGTAGGTTGAGGGTTTTTAATTTGGAGAATGATAAGTTTGTGGATGTTAAGGTAAATGATTATGGTCCGGATCGCAGTATCCATCCTGACAGGCCGATAGACCTGGATAGAGAGGCCTTTGCTCAAATAGCCGATCTCAGCGCTGGAATCATTGAGGTTAAAATAGAGCCATTATATATTCCGGATAAGGATAAATATACTGTAGCCGGTATATTGAAAAAAAGTGGTAATATTGAGCCGGATTTGGATATTAAGGCCGGTGCCATAAAGAAAAGAGGAGGAGAAATCTTATGGAGTCAGAATCAAGATGAGGTTTTGCCCTTGGCCAGTCTGACTAAGTTGGTGGCTGTAAAGGTCTTTTTGGATCAAAATCAGCCCTTGGAAAGAGAAGTGATCTATTTAAATCGAGACGCCCAATATAATTACGAACACTGTCATCCCTGGGAATCGGCCTCGGTTAACCTGAAAGAGGGAGATGTGGTCACAGCAAGAGACCTGATCTTTTCCTCCCTGGTAGGGTCTGCCAATAATACTATGGAGACCTTGATTCGGGCCAGCGGACTTGAAAGAGATCAATTCATAAACGAGATGAATAATTATGTTTTCTCCTTGGGAGCTGAAAATACTCGTTTTGTGGAACCCACCGGTCTGTCCTCTGGCAATGTGAGCACTGCCGCAGAGTATGTTATAATAATGGAGGACCTGTCGCGGAATCCTGTCATTAAGGAGGCCAGCACTAGAAAGAATTATCAATTTACCACTCGGAACACGGATAGAAGTTTTAGTTTTCGAAACACTAACGGACTTTTAAATCAGAACAACCTTTCTTCCCATGATTTTGATATTATAGGTTCAAAAACAGGTTTTATTAATGCGGCCGGCTATTGCCTGGCAGTGGAAATAGAAAATCCTGAAGGAGATGATTTTATCGCTTTGATCCTGAATTCACCTTCTCGAGATTTAAGTTTTCGTCAAATGGAAGACCTGATCATCTATGGACTTAAGAAAAGCAATTAGTTCTTATGATAAAAATTTTTAATATTTACAAAAGTTATCCACCCAATGTCCATGTTCTAAAAGATCTCAGTCTACATGTTAAACCCGGGGAGTTTGTCTCCGTGGTTGGTAAATCCGGGACCGGAAAGACCACTTTGATAAAAGTCCTGACCGGACAGGAAAAAGTTGATGAAGGCCAAGTGGTTGTCGGGGATTGGGACATTACCAGAATCAAGAATAAGGAAGTTCCCTTTTTGCGTCGTCAAATAGGCGTCATTTACCAGGATTTTAAACTTCTTTCTCGAAAAAATCTTCAAGAAAATGTGGCTTTCGCTCTTCAGGTTTGCGGTAAACCACCAAAAAAAATCAGGTCAATTGTTCCCAAGGTGATGAAAGTAGTGGGTTTGGAAGATAAAAAACTTCGTTATCCCCATGAGGTTTCCGGTGGAGAAAAACAAAGAACCGCTATAGCCAGAGCCCTGGTTCATAGACCCAGGTTATTGTTAGCTGATGAGCCTACTGGTGACGTCGATTCCATAAACGCTGATGAGATCATTGATCTATTACTGAAGATCAATAAATTCGGCACCACCGTACTTTTGGTAAGTCATAACAGAGAGATTATAAACAAGCTTAGAAAAAGAGTGATCACTATAGAGAATGGAGAGATAATAAGTGACCAAGAAAGAGGGAAGTATATATTATAAATAAAAGAAGTTATTAAAATTTATGTTTTTTATATCTCTGTTTCGAATCATAAAATTCAGCCTTCAGGATATTTCTAGAAATGCATGGCTATCCTTGGTCACTGTTATTATTTTAGTCTTAGCTCTTTTTTCCATAAACATGTTAGTTGTGGTGAAAGCTATTAGTGATACAGCTATTGATGCGGTCAAACACCAGGTTGATGTCAATGTTTATATAAAACAAGAAGCTTCCCAGTCCGAGGTTTCTGCCTTGATGGACAAAATCAATAATTTAAGCCAAGTGGATACAGTAAACCATGTCACCCAGGAAGAAGCTCTGGATTTTTTCAAAGACCAGAATTTGAATAATCCCGAGATAATGCAGGCTCTTAGGTTGTTGGAAAGAAACCCCTTAACTCCGAGCTTGGTCATAAAACCTCAAGACCCGGATCAAGTAGAAGCTCTTATCGCGGAGTTGAATAAAATTGATAATCCGATTATAGAATCTAAAAACTTTTTGAACCATAAACAGATACTGGAGAGAATAAGATCGATCACTGACAAGATCAGTACAGCCGGAATAGTTGTTAGCGCTATCTTTATTGCAATCACCTTGTTGGTCATTTATAATGCGGTCCGAGTAGCCATTTATACCCATCATCAAGAGATTTCCATCATGAGACTAGTGGGGGCTTCCAGTTGGTTTATTTATGTTCCCTTTGTTCTGTCCAGTATTATCTATACTCTAATAGGTGTGGTTTTGGTGGTGATCCTGTTTTATCCCTTCTTATCCTTGCTTCAACCTTATCTGGAGACCTTTTTTGTAGGCTATAATTTCAATATTATCCATTATTTTAACACCCATTTCTTCCAGATTTTCGGTCTTCAGTTCCTGGGCATAGCCTTAGTCAATATTGTGGCCAGCCTAATAGCTCTTCGCAAATATGCCTACATCTAGAGTGCTGAGACCATCTTTTTTTCAAAGAGAAAGTTTAAAGGTGGCAGAAGAGTTGTTAGGAAAATTTTTTGTTAAAAAAGAAGGGCCAAGTCTATCATTTTATATGATAACTGAACTTGAGGTTTATGACGGTTTTGAGGACAAGGCCTCTCATGCCAGCCGAGGAAGAACTTCCAGAAATGAAGTTATGTTCAGGCAAGGTGGTTGTTTCTATGTTTATTTAATCTACGGCCTTCATTATATGTTGAATATAGTGACCGGTGACCGGGAGTATCCAGCTGCTATTCTGCTCCGAGGAAGTGACAGGGTCAGCGGCCCCGGAAGATTGAGCAAGGAATTAGGCATTGATAAAACCTTTAACAATAGATTGATAGATGAAAGTGACAGTCTTTGGCTTGAGGATAGGGGAGTAAGGCCGGATAAAAAAGATATTCAGAGTTTGCCCAGGATAGGAGTTGACTATGCCGGAGAAGAGTGGCGAAAAAAGAAACTTAGGTTTTTATGGCTTACCTGAGTTGTTTATGGGCTTAGTATCGATCGCGGTTGACAAACAGTGTTTGTCATATTAATATAATAGCTATATTCACCGTTTAAAAGGTGTTTTTTTAGTTAAAATCGCGATTTCTAGAGAATTCGGGGATCGTCTAATGGTAGGACACCTGGTTTTGGTCCAGGCAGTCGGGGTTCGAATCCCTGTCCCCGAGCATTGACAAATTATTTTTTATATGTTTTAGTTTAAGGTCGGTTCATTAAAACTTGTTGTTTACTAAACCACTTAAATACGAGAAAGGGAGGGAAGATGGATCATCAGGAAGAGTTTCAGACGACTGAACAACCCAGGAGCCTTGGTCAATTTTTGGCTGAATCAAGCAGGAGAATGACCTTGCAAGAGCTGGAAGGGGTCTCGAGCGTGCTTAATTTTAAGAAAAGGGCCAAGAAGATTCTTTTGGAGGGCCCGGGTTGGATAGATGATGTTATCCAGGCGGCTCAAAAGCTGAGGAAATTAGATGGAGGGGAGAATCTGGTCAGAATTCTCCGTTCCACTAAATACAACCTCGAACAAGTTAAACCTGTCTTTAAGGAAAGAATAATAAAAAGAGCATTGAGGCGCTCTAATCCCACAACGCAAATACCCCGGGGGTGGCTTAGCTAAGTCAGCTCCCTGTCGGAATGGAGTTTTTTGAAAAACTCCATTTTTGTTTTTTGGAGGTTTTATTTTCCCTGTTTATTTGTAAAGCTGCCCTGG
>CAZWNU010000019.1:0-18528 GCA_964635515.1 uncultured Gammaproteobacteria bacterium | reverse complement strand
CATAGAAGGTATAATACATAATGTGATCTTGAACAAAATTATAATCGGCAAATTTTTTAAATATTTCCGAAGGAGATATAGGTTTGCAAAGAAATTTTGGCATTACTTTGAGATTGAGAAGAATTATAGTGTTTTAATAAAAAAGGAGCATGATCTATAATAGTAGGTAGAAAAAAATAACTTACTAAAAATATAGATCTATGCCCCTTTCTTCCATTGTAATGTCATACAAAGAAAATTGCAAAGCCGAAGGCGAAATCATGACCAAATTCAAAATTGCCAGAATGCATTTTGCCGAAGGCAAAAAGCAATCCGAGATCAGTGAATGTTTGAAATGCCACAAGAACACGGTAAACAATATAATCAAAATTTGCCGAGGACAGGGCGAGAAAAGTGAAATATGGTCATATTTAAAGGAAAAAGAAAGGCATATTAGAAAGGAGAAACTAATTTTACTGTTTGGTTTTTTAAAGAATCAAACCAGAAAACCGAAAGGAAACAGATTGTCTATTCAGCCGGGCAGTTTTGAAGAAAATTATTTATTGGAAAAATTCAAAGACACGAATTACGGGTTTAAAAGAATGTTTAAACAATTAAAACGGGAAGGAAGCGATTGCCAAAATGTTTACACCATAGGTAAAGTCAAAGGGGTTTACAAAAGGAATGACCTAAAAACCAAAAAAATACGCACTTCCAACGGAGAAAGGAGGGCATTATATATTTACGACCAAATAGCGGCATTCCAGTATTTGCAATATGACACGAAAGAAATTGCCGATGCCCATGCCTTGCCTCCGCATATATACAACAAATTTAAAAACAGCAAAAAAGGACTGCCTAAATACCAGTGGACCATAGTTGATGCCAAGACTAAAACCAGATTTCTGGCCTGGTCGTATTCTCTCTCCAGTTATTTTGGATTCAAATTCCTCGAATATGTCATTAATTGGTTAAGAGCCCACGGAATACAGGGAAAAATCAATGTTCAAATGGATATGGGCGGTGAATTTTATTCCGGGTCCAAGAGAAAACAAAAACAATGGAACGACTATTTTGGTAAATACAATGTTTATGTATATGACACGGAGGGAGTAAAGTGGAAACAGAATTTGGTTGAGAGGACGCACAAAACGGATGACGAGGATTTTTATTGCCCCAGGGGCGACAAGATTAACAGTAAAACGGAATTTTTGTTAGAAGGCCAATTCTGGATTATTTATTACAACAGTTGCCGGCCGAATTCCGGAGAAGGTATGAATGATATGGCGCCAAAGGAAAAATTGGAAAGCTTGGGCATCTACAACGCGGGCAGGATATGCAATTTCCCCTGCATGATACTCGAAGACTTTTTTGATCTTTTTCAGAAGATTCTCAATCATGAGAATGACCAAAATTTTTTAGGCCAAAAATCACAAAATGTATTGACCCAGTACCTCAAAGGGCCCTATATATTTTGACAAAATTAAAAAAATGTGTTAATTTGTTTAAACATTAAAAATTAAGGATCTTTAAAAATAAGAACAAAAAGGGGAGGAGGCAAAAATGAAGAAAAAAATGAAAAAATTCTTTTTGGGGCATTTCCGAAAGATTGCCCTATTGCTGTTCAATTTCTGTTTCAATCGAAGAGTTTTTTTAAAGCTTGTGGGCCGTTTTAACAGGCGACATGGTTTTTTAAAAACTGTTTTCGTGGCTTATCCCGCCACGGAAGAGTATGCCCTAGAATATGTCTATCCATCGCATCGTCATTGGATGAGGTGGAGACCTTGGCCAGCAGGTGTATTCAGGCAGAATGGGAAGTGGGGGTTGATGCTCGTCATCAGTTCTACTGAGAAAGATTTTATCCCAGAGAACAGGGATAATCTCCAAGTTTTGGTTGAAGAAACCGAAAAATTTCGCCGGATTCTTGGGGCTGAAAACAAAACTTTCGCCGGAGTTATTCCGGGGGTTCTCTCTTCCTTGGGGCTCTTAAAAAACCCCATAGAAAGAGAGATAACCGTTAAAGCTCTTGTCGAGGCTGAAAAAACGGTTAGAGAAAGATTGGGCTTAGGAGAGGTGCCCATCATCCTACTGGGAGGCAAGGGTTTTATCGGAGCGAAACTACAGGAAAAACTGACTGGCAGGGAGGTTTTTCTTGTAGATGTTAACTCGCACCCAGGGAGGGCCAATCTAGAGGATTGGCCTGCTGACATCAAGGGCCGTGAAGCCCTCTTGGTAAATTTGACCAGGGCTTCCACTATTGAGCTGTATGTGCCTTTCTTCTGGCCGGAACTTACTCTTCTGAATGAAGCGTATCCGGCACCAGAGAGAGAGGCGAGGGAAATAAGTGCTATAGGCGCTTCGACATTTCATCTCGCCGGCGTCAGGGCCACATCGTTTCCGTCTTTTCCAAAGGCGTATAAAGGTGGCATTCCATGTTGCGCTGCCTGGCCCTCTGAGGATATGAGGGTCATAGTGCGAGAGCTTGATTAACTTTCTTTTCCGGGGTATGCAGAATGCATACCCCCTTTTTTTTTGCTTGAATTATGGTAAAATTTAGTTAGATTTTATTTACCCATTTTTTCATGGAGCTTCTTTTAGATAAGTACAACTTAGTTTTGCTGATTACAGCTTCATTGAATTTTGTATTGGCTTTATTGGTTTATTTAAATGGAAAGGGCGAGAGGGTCAACTGGGCTTATACTTGGAATAT
Organism: uncultured Gammaproteobacteria bacterium; assembly: GCA_964635515.1. Lineage (GTDB taxonomy): Bacteria > Patescibacteriota > Patescibacteriia > Patescibacteriales > JAGXOH01 > CAZNAQ01. Next base: position 15,839 of record CAZWNU010000019.1, on the reverse strand, counting down.
TATTGCTATAATCGGATGGATTTTTGCAATGTTTTTGTTTCGTTCAGCACCCGCCTCTACTAGTCTTTTTTGGTGTCAGGTTTTGTATATAACACCCACACTCATAGCTAGTAGCTTTCTTTATTTTACATATATTTTTCCTTACCAGGAAAAGAAAGATGTCTTTTTTAATAAGGTGGTGATATTTTCTATTAATTTATTATTAGTGATTTTGATAGCAATTCCTGGAGTGATAATAAAGGATGTTAACATTATACCGGGTCAGGAGAAAGAAATTATTTTTACCAACCTCTATTTTATTTATGTAGTTTATACTGTTTCTTTTTTTGGTTATGCTTTTTTAAGATTGATAAGAAAATTTCTTTTTTTCAGGAATAAAAAGGATAAAAAAGATCAGACAAGAAAGGTTCAGGTGATATACCTTTTTTTAGGTTATTTTCTGGCCACCAATTTGGCATTCGTTACCAATCTTATTATGCCTTGGATGGGTTATTTTTTCTTAAATTGGTTGGGCCAAGTTTTTACAGTTTTTATGGTTGGCTTCACTGTATACGGGATCTTGAGATATAATCTCTTTAAAATAAAATTGGCTTTAAGCGAGTTTTTAGTTGTCTCCTTCGCTGCCCTTTTATTGATTAATATTTTTCTTTTTTCCCACACCCTTCAAGGATATGTCTGGACCATTTTTTTATTCTTGGTTTTTTTAGTTCTAGGTGTTATATTAATAAGGAGTGTCTTAAAAGAGATAGAGGCTTATGAAGAGATAGAAGGATATGTTAAGGAATTGAGAAAGGTTAACTCCAGATTAAAGCAGCTAAACAAACAGAAAAACGAATTCATGTCCTTCGCCGCCCATCAGCTAAAGAGCCCCCTGACTTCTGTTAAGGGTTTTACCTCTTTGCTTTTAAACGGCTCCTTGGGCCCGGTGCCTGTCAAGATTAAAGATGTGATCGAGAAAATGCACAGCGCCACTGATTCCATGGCAGATTCGGTCGAAGATTACTTGAATATCTCCAGGATAGAGCAAGGCAAAATGTCTTATGATTACAGTTGTTTTGATTTGTATACGCTGGCCAAATCCGTTGCCGGTGAGCTTAGGTCAAATGCATATAACAAAAATCAAAAAATAACAGTCAGGTCGGACAAATCGAGTGATTATATGGTTGAAGCCGACCAGGGAAAGGTAAAGCAGGTTATAGGTAATTTTTTGGATAACGCCATTAAATACACTCAAGAAGGAGGGAAGATATTTATCTATCTAAACAAGGTCAAGAACAAGAGGAGGGTAAGAGTAGCTATAAAAGATAATGGCACCGGAATAGAGGAGAATGAGTTAGAGGATATTTTTAAAAGATATACCCGTACTGACAACACCAAGAAAATCACCGGATCCGGACTGGGCTTGTATATAGCCAGGCAAATGATTGAAGACCAAAAGGGTTCTGTCTGGGCCGAATCTGAAGGGCTGGGCAAAGGATCTACTTTTTTTATTGAATTACCCAAATATAAAAAATGAATTATAACTTTTAAATTGACATATTTATGGAGAATGTTTTTGCTATTAATTGCCTAGTTGCTTTTGTTGTTATCCTTGTCCAGGCTTTTGCGGTTTTGATCAAAGGCAAGGATACTCCTATCGCAAAGATTTGGTTTCTAGGCAGTGTCCTTGTGGCAATGTTAAGTTGGGGGCTTTGGGGCATGATCACATCAGATAGCTACAGCCAGGCCATTTTTTATAGATATATCTTGAACGTCGGAGTTATTTTCTCCCCAATATTCTTTTTCAAATTTATAACAATCCTCTTGGAGATTGACAGGGAGAAGGATAGGCAATTTAGAATTTTTTCAATCGTCGGAATTTTTTTACTTATTTCAGGCTTTTTTCCTTTCTTCAGAAAATCGCTTTATGAACTGGATCACGGTTTTAATTTTTGGAACGATTTGAGCATCTTATACATTTTATGTTTTGTTTTTCTCGTTTTTCTGTTTTCCTACTCTCTCTTACTGGCTCTTAAAAGATACAAGGATGTCTCAGGAGTAGTAAAGAATCAAATTAGGTATATAGTTCCCTTTACCGCCTTGGGCCTCTTGGGGGCGATTACCAGTTTTTGGCCCTTCTTGATAGATTTTTTTCCTTTTGGAAACTTGCTCTGGGCCTTAACAACAGTTGTAGTAGCTTTCGCTTTATTAAAATATCCTTTGCCTAGTGGTAGAAAGGTGATTTTTACTGTTTACGTCTACCTCTTTATCGCTGTTTTTATATTCCTATCTTTCCATTTTACCTCCTTCTTGAATGAGGGTTATCTGGGCGGATTTTATACCAACGAAGCCTTGATGGTAGGAGCCTTTTTAGCTTTGGTCTTCTCTTTGTTGCTCTTGCCTTTTTTGAGATATGTTCAGGAGACCGCCGATATCCTGTTTTTCCAAGGTAAAAATCCTTACAAAGTCATAGAAAGCTTGTCTTTAAAATTTAACAATACCCTCAGGCTTAAACCCCTCTTGAAGACGATCAACAAGGAGTTTCAAGAGACTATTAGAGCGGAGAAAGTAGGGGTGGTGGTTTTTGATCCTGATGATGAAAAGAATGTTCGGCAAGAATCCTCCTTTCCTGATTTGAATATAAAGCGGGGTAGTCCGATTACTAATATAAGGAAACTAAAGGTGTTAGGGAATATCAAAGAAAAGGATAAATCTTTAAAGGCGCAGATGGACAAATATGGTATAAAAATAGTCACTCCTCTCTTTTTTAAAGGGAGTTTGCTAGGGCTTGTTCTGCTCGGGAGCAAACATCCTGATCAGGGCTACACCGAGGAAGACTTGGATTTTGTCAACGCCATTGTTCCGCAGATGGCCATAGCTATACACAATGCCTTTATCTATGAAAAGATAGAAAATTTAAATAAAAACCTAGAGGCCAAAATTGAAGAAAAAACAGCCGATATCAAGGAGAAAAACAGAAGGCTAGAAAAAATGTTAGCGACTCAAAGTGAGTTCTTGGATATCGCCGGACATCAACTTCGAACACCGGTTTCGGTTATCAAGGGAATGCTAAGCATGGTTGATGAGGGCAAGATTTCTCAGAAAAAGAAAGAAGAGTTTATGCAGTCCATTCTGCAAAATGCCTTCAAGTTGGAGGAGATTGTCGAGACCATGTTAACCGCCTCTGAGGTAGATAGTGGTAATTTTGGCTTTGACTTGGAGCCGGTTCAGCTAAAGCCTCTTTTAAGGGATGTTTACGAGAAGCAGAAGGGATCTGCTAAAGAGAAAAAACTAAAGTTTAAGATGGATATTCCAAATAAATATATTTTACCTGTTCTTTCTAACAGGAGATACTTGAAACATGTTTTAGAAAAATTGGTTAATAATGCTTTTCAATATACCAAGAAAGGAGAGGTGGTGGTTAAGGTGAGGCCCGGCAAAAACAAGGTAGATATTGATGTCAGCGACACCGGAATCGGGGTTCCCAAAAAGGAGATACCCAATCTTTTTGAGAAGTTTAATCGGGCTAAAAACGCCACTGATGTTTATGGCAACGGTTCCGGCCTGGGCCTGTTCGTGGTTAAAAAAATCATTGACGCCCACACCCAGGATGCTAGTATCTACGTAAAAGAGAGCAAGTTGAACAAGGGCACCACTTTTACTCTTAGCTTGCCCACAGTTAAAAATTCTTAATAACTAATAAATATCAAATAAGAATCATATTCTTATTTCTATATTTCGTTTATTATGGAAGTAAAAATTAAAGCTACCAACTTGGAACTAACTCAAGAATTAAAGGATTATATACAAAAAAAGATGGATATGTTGGAGAAGTACTTGGGAGATGTGCCGGTGATTAATTGTGATGTTGAGGTGAGCGTGGAACCCGGGCCCCATCAGAATAGAGGCAAGATTTACAGGACAGAGCTTAATTTGGCAGTGCCTGGTGATTTGCTAAGGGTGGAAAAGACAGAAAGGTATCTGTTTAAATCGATAGACAAGGTGAAGGATCATATGGCCAGATCAATTAAAAAATACAGAGGCAAGAAATAATTCTTTTACCTGGACATTCGCTAAAATTAAGCGGATGTTTTTATTACCTTGAAAAATACTTTCAGTTGGTATAGAATGAATTGAAGTTTTCCTAGGAAAAATAAATTAAAAGAGTTGATAATTATGATTGATAAAAATAAAATAATATACAAGATTTTTGGTGATCCCAATGACAAGGAGATCAAGTCTCTTTGGCCGGTAGTAGAAAAGGTCAATAAATGGGAAGAGGCGATATCTAAGATGAGTGATGAAGAGTTGCAAGCTATGACAGACAGATTTAAGAAAAGATTGGGAGTCCCTGAATTAAAAAACAAGTCTTATCAAGAGATAGAAAAAAATCTGGAAGAGATATTGCCGGAAGCTTTTGCGGTGGTCAGAGAAGCTTCCAGGCGTACCTTGGGTCTGCGACACTTTGATGTTCAGGTTATGGGGGGAGTGGTTCTCCATCAGGGCCAGATAGCTGAGATGAAAACTGGAGAAGGAAAAACCTTAGTGGCCACTTTGCCCATGTATTTGAATGCTTTAGTGGAAAGAGGTTCTCATTTGGTGACTGTCAATGATTACCTGGCTCGAGTGGGTGCCGGTTGGATGGCCCGGGTTTATCATTTTTTGGGCCTCAGGGTCGGGGTAATCACTAGTGCCGGATCTTATATCTACGATCCCGAATACAGAGATGAGTCCCAGTATGATGAGAGGCTGATGTGCCTTAAGCCGATTACCAGGGCCGAAGCCTACAAGTGTGACCTGGTTTACGGAACCAACAATGAATTCGGTTTTGACTATTTGAGGGATAACATGGCTTCCGGTTTAGCAGAGAGAGTTCAGAGGGGCTTGAACTTCGCCATTATTGATGAAATAGATTCTATTTTGATTGATGAGGCCAGAACTCCCCTAATAATCAGCGCTCCAGCTGAAAAATCCACAGAAAAGTATTATCAATTCGCTGATCTGGTCAGAAGGTTGAAGGAAGATGAGGATTATAATGTGGATGAAAAAATGAGGGCGGTGAGCTTGACCGAGGAAGGGGTGTCTAAAATGGAGAAATGGCTGGGCATGGATAACATTTATGTAGAAAAAGGAATTAGGGAAGTCCATCATATAGAACAGGCTCTAAAAGCACATGTTCTTTTTAAAAGAGAGAAGGATTATGTGGTCAAGGAAGGAGAAGTTATTATAGTAGATGAATTTACCGGTAGAATGATGCCTGGTAGAAGATATAGCGAAGGCCTGCACCAGGCTATTGAGGCCAAAGAAGGAGTAGATATTCAAAGAGAGTCGCAAACTCTGGCCACGATCACTTTTCAGAATTATTTTCGAATGTATGATAAGATAACCGGTATGACCGGTACTGCTGTGACTGAGGCTGAAGAGTTTCTTAAGATATATAATTTGAATGTTGTGGTAATTCCCACTAACAAGCCCATGGTCAGAAAGGATTATAATGATTTGATCTACAGGACTGAACAAGGGAAATTTAAGGCCTTGATTCGAGATGTCAAGGAAAGAAGCGATAGAGGACAACCGGTTCTTGTGGGAACAGCTTCTATAGAAAAGAACGAGTTGTTGATGGACATGATGAAAAAAGAGGGTTTGCAACCCGAGGTTTTAAATGCCAAGAACCATGAAAGGGAAGCTCGAATAATTTCCCAGGCCGGAAACCCAGGAGCTATTACTATAGCTACCAACATGGCCGGAAGAGGAGTGGATATAATTTTAGGGGGAGACCCCCCGGATCCGGATAAGCAAGAAAAGGTTAAGCAGGCCGGTGGTCTGCATGTTTTGGGGACAGAAAGGCATGAGGCAAGAAGGATCGATAATCAGCTTAGGGGTAGGGCAGGTAGGCAAGGCGATCCCGGATCCAGCCAGTTCTATATTTCCTCTGAAGATGACCTTATGAGAGTTTTTGGAGGAGAAAGAATGAAGAAGCTCATGTCCACCCTTCGGGTGCCTGAAGATGTGCCAGTGGAGAATAAGATTATTTCCAGGTCCATTGAGTCGGCTCAGAGGAGGGTAGAGGGAAACAATTTTGATATGAGAAAACATCTGGTTCAATATGATGATGTTATTAACAAACATCGAGAAGCCGTATACAAGAAAAGAAAAGATATTCTGGCCATAGCCGAAGGGGTAAGCGAGGAAGATCGAAGCTTGACCGATATTATCTTGGAGGATGTTGAGAATGAAATAGAACAAGTAGTCAGTTTTCATACTCAAGCTGAGAAAATGGAGGATTGGAACATAGATGAAATTTATCAAGTAGCCTCTACCATTTTTCCTGTGAGAGAAAAATTAAAGGATGACCTGTCAGGTTTTTTATCCGGGGCGGATAAGCTTGATAAAGCCAAAATCAGAACCGCTATTATAGAGCACTTAGTTAAGTTGGCCCAAGAAAATTATGAGAATTTGAAGTCTAGGGCCGAAGAAGCGGGTTTGGATTGGGCGGTTGTTGAAAAAGATGTTCTGATTCGTTCCATAGATTTATTATGGGTGGATCACTTAGAGGCAATGAACCATATGAGGCAAGGCATAGGTCTTCGTGGTTACGGGCAGAGAGACCCTCTGATTGAGTACAAAAAAGAAGCTTATCGTCTCTTTCATGAGTTCAATGATCAGGTTCAAAAGCAAGTGGTTTACAGTATCTTTAAAATAACTTTGACAGAAGGCCAGGGAGGAAGCGGGTTTAAGGCCCCGAGCATTTCTCAAAGAGCCCAAAATTTCACCGCCCCCTCTAAGACCGGAGAATCTTCTTCTAGCGCCACTGTTAAGATCGCTTCTAAGCCTAAAAATGAAAAAGGAGAGAAAGTAGGGCGAAATGATCGGTGTCCTTGCGGAAGTGGCAAGAAGTATAAAAAGTGTTGCGGCGCCTAAATATCCAATTTATTTTTTAGTTGAGAATTTAATTAGTATATTGATATATGCCTGATCTGAATTTAATCTTATTATCTTTATTGATATTGGGAGTTTTTGTTATAATATTTTTGTTGCTCAACCGGAGAGATGGAGGAGAAAAAGAGAAAATGGTTTCCATGCTTGAGAGATTGAATCAAGTTTCCAGGCAGAATGAAGAGCTCAGAAAAGCTCTGGATGAAAAATTATCAGAGGCTCATCAGACCACCAGCAACCAGTTTAACAAAACCACCGGAGTCATGCAGGATGTTACCAAGCAGGCCAATAAATTGATGACCGATATTCATAATCAAAGCCAAAAAGTTATTTCCGAGGTATCTGAAAAATTAACAAAATTGGACGAGACCAATAAGCAAGTGGTTGATTTCTCCAGTCAACTCAAGAATTTACAGGATATTTTAAAAAATCCTAAACAAAGAGGGGTTTTGGGGGAGTTTTATCTAGAGGAGAGTTTGAAAAATGTTTTGTCTGCCAAGTCCTATGCTATGCAATACCGTTTAGGCAAGAACAAGGAAGGAAAGGACTTAGTGGTTGATGCAGCTATATTTGTTAAGGAAAGAATAATCCCTGTTGATTCCAAGTTTTCCTTGGAGAGTTACGAAAAAATTATAAACAGCAATGATCAGGAGGAAAGGTCCAAATGGGAAAAGCAGTTGAAAAATGATCTAAAAACAAGGATAGATGAAACCTCTAAGTATATTGATACTGAGAAAGGCACTTTTGAGTTTGCTTTCATGTTTATTCCTTCCGAGGCCATTTATTATGACCTTTTGGTGAATAAAGTGGGTTCAGCCGATTTAGTGGAGTATGCCTTTAGGGAGAAGAGTGTTATAATTGTCTCTCCCACTTCTTTTCTTGCCTATCTCCAAACAGTTCTCCAAGGCCTCCGGGCTATGCAAATAGAGGATTCAGCCAAGGATATCAGGAAAAATATCGAAAAATTAAGACGTCATATTGCAAATTATAATAATTCTTTGGCCAAGTTGGGCCTCAGTCTTTCCGCCACAGTTAATCACTATAATAGCGCCTATAAAGAATTCGGAAAAGTTGATAAAGATATAGCCAAGATTGTTGATAAAGAGGCCGAGGTAGAGGTCAAACAGGTAGACAGACCAAAATTAGAAGAAGATTAAATATGCAAAAAGAAATCAGAATCAAGGCCACTATTAGCGAAATAGAGAAGGCAATTATACAGGTAATTGCTTTTTTTGACTTGTTTGATCATCCCCTAACAGCCAGGGAAGTTTGGAGCCATCTTAATATTAAAGGCCTGACCTTGAGGGAGGTGTGGGATTTTTTGGATAACAGCCTTGATGTTTTGGATTCGGATAGGGGTTTTTATTTTCTAAAGGGAAGAGAAGAAATAGTTGATATTCGTAAAGAGAGGTTCGCTTTTTCCTATAAAAAGATCAAAAAGGCCAGGAAGGTTGCCAGGATTTTCAGTTTTCTTCCTTGGATCAAAATGATCGCTATAAGTAATGTTATTGGAAATTACAACATGAAAAAAGAGAGTGATATAGATCTTTTTATCATCACCGGGGACAAGCGGGTTTGGATAAGTAGGTTTTTTTGCATCCTTATTGCCATGATTTTCAGATGGAGACCAAGGCCTGGACAAGAAGAAGATAAGATTTGTTTAAGTTTTTTTATTTCCGAGAGTGCCTATGATCTGGAAATGTTCCGTTTCGCTCCCAGGGACATTTATTTTACTTTTTGGATAGTGGGGCTCTTGCCAGTCTATAATATTGATTACAGCTATGAGAAATTTATTGAGGCTAATAAATGGCTGAGAGAGAGACTTCCTAACTGGAGATTGAAAATAGAGGCGCACAACCATATTAAAAAACCCTCTAGGATTTCGAGTTATTTCTTAAGGTTCTTTTTTGGTAAATTCGAGAATTTGGTAAGAAAATTTCAAGTGAGGATCATGCCCCCCCAGCTAAAAGAATTGATAAATAAAGATACTCGAGTAGTGCTTAGAGAGGATATTATAAAACTTCATACCAAAGATAGGAGATTGTTGTACCAAGAGGATTTTGAGCACAATTATCAAAAAACCTTGGATTTGTTAAAATAAGGACATGAATCAATTCAAAAAATATTTGGAATACAGTATTTATCTATTGGTTTTTATTTTGCCTTTCCAGACCAGGTTCATTTTTAAGCAAGGAGAGTTGGCTGATAAATATTGGGAATACGGCACCATTAGCTTATATGTCAGCACTGTTTTTTTGTTGTTATCCCTCTCCCTTTTCGCTCTGTATTATTTTAAGGAGGACCTTAAGGCTTATCAGGGGCGGTTCAGACTGCCTTTTTTTTGGTCTTTGGTGATTGGTCTGGATATTTTTGTTTTCCTATCCATTTTCCTAGCCCCGGATCCGGTTTTGGCCTTGTATCGGTATGCCATTTTTCTTTTAGGTGTGGGATGGGGATTTTTGATTATAAAAGCTCCATTCAGCAGGGTCAAGCTCTTCTATTTTTTCCTAGCCGGTCTTTTCTTTCATTCATGCTTGGCTCTGTTTCAGTTTCTGACTCAATCAGCCCCAGCGTCTAAGTATCTGGGGTTGTCCGGTCATGATCCTTCCGAGTTGGGTGTGTCTGTAGTCGAGGCGGTGGGCCGAGACGGCTTGGCTGAGAGATGGTTGAGGGCTTATGGCGGTTTGGACCATCCCAATATTTTGGGAGGAGTTTTGGTTGTAGCCTTATTACTCTTGCTAGGTCTATTTTCCAGGAATTATTTCAAGAGCAGAAACGCTCGGGCAGTGGGATATTTGACCTTTTTGGTTTTTTTCTCCGCTCTGCTTTTCAGTTTTTCCAGAACCGCTGTTCTGGCCTTGTTAGCGGGCGTTTTGATCTTTCTAGCAGGAAAGGCTTGGCAGGGCAGATGGCCGGAGGTAAAGAGGTCTCTGGGAGCACTTGGTCTAGCCTTAATAGTTTCAGTGGTTTTTTTGTTCAGTTATCAGAATTTAATCGATGCCAGACTTGGGGGTGGTGGTCGCTTAGAACTTAAATCCAGCCAGGAGAGGGCGGTTCATCAATATCAGGCCGGGGAGCTATTCCAGGAAAATTATTTGCTGGGCGTGGGAATAGGAAACTATACTTTGGCTCTGTCTGAATCGGGCCAAGAGTCTTTTTCCTGGAATTATCAACCGGTACACAATACCTTTCTCCTGGTTTTAACAGAAGTCGGAATCTTTGCCTTTGTTTTTTTCATTTCCATTCCCCTCTATCTTTTTTTCAAGAGTTTTAGGCAGGGCAATATATTTAATTTGGCGATTTTAACATCTTTAGTTATAATGTTAATGTTCGATCATTGGTGGTGGAGTCTGTATTTCGGTGTTTTGTTTTTCTGGATGCTTTTGGCTTTGATATATGGAAATTTAAAGGAAAAACCAAGACTTTAAAACTATTATAAAGAAGTACTTTCATTTAATTTTTAGTGAAAAAATATGTATTATCAAAACAAATTGGCTAACAATATGAATTTAATAACTGTTCCCATGACCGGGACCAGGACTATTACTATTTTGGTCTTGGTGGGCACAGGATCTAAGAACGAAGAAAGATCTAATAATGGTATTTCCCACTTTTTGGAACATATGTTTTTTAAGGGAACTAAGAGCAGGCCCAATACAATGGATATAGCCACCGAGCTTGACAGTGTCGGTGCCTCCTACAACGCTTTCACTGATAAGGAGTGTACCGGCTACTGGGTGAAGCTTGATGCAGATAAGAAAAAATTGGGACTGGATGTTGTCAGTGATATGCTTTTAAATTCCAAGTTTTCTCAAGAAGAAATAGACAGAGAGAGGGGGGTGATTATTGAGGAAATAAATATGTGCCATGATAATCCTCTTATGTATATCGATGATCTCTTTGAGAAATGTCTGTATGGAGATACTCCGGCCGGTTGGGAAATATTAGGCCCCAAAAAGAATATTAAAAGTTTTAAAAGAGAGGATTTCCTGGATTATTTTCAAAAACAATATGGGGCTAACAACACTGTGGTGTGTCTAGCCGGAAACATCGGATCTTCTGAGGCAAAGGAATTAGTGCAGTCTTACTTCAAAAAAGTGAGTCGATCCCGAGTTAAGGAAGGAGAAGGGGTTATAGAAAATCAAACCTCACCCCGGGTTAAGATCAAATTCAAAAAGACCGATCAGGTGAGTCTGGCATTGGGCTTAAGAGCTTTTCCTGTAAACCATGAAAATGAATTTCCAGCCAAGATCATTTCCACCTTGCTGGGAGGTTCTATGAGCTCCAGGCTTTTTACTCAGCTAAGAGAAAGGCAGGGCCTCGCTTATTATGTAAGGACCTTTTATGAAGCTTATTCCGACTCCGGATATATTTCCACTCAGGCCGGGGTCCCTAAGAATAAATTGGACAAAGCTATTAATGTCATTCTTAAAGAGTATCAAAGAATAAAGGATGAGGGTATAAGTGAGCCGGAATTAAAAAGAACCAAAGATTTGATCAAGGGACGAATGGTCCTGCAGCTGGAAGCTTCTGATAACGTGGCCAACTGGTATGCCAGACAAGCCCTTTTCAGAAAAAAGATTTTTAGTTTAGAGGAGTTGATATCAAGTATTGACAAAGTGAGTGTAAAAGATGTAAAAAGAGTAGGTGAGGAAATCTTTCAAAATAAGGGATTGAATTTAGCCCTGATCGGACCTTTTTCTGATAACTCTAAATTTAGAAGAAAGCTCAACTTAAATTAAGATAGGCCGTCCTTGATAGATCAAAACTTTTTTAGTATACTTAAACGTGGAAGGTTTTGACAAGAAAGCTTTCCTCTTTTTTATTATTTTTTAAGTTTCAGGGTGTGTAGCTCAGTTGGTCAGAGCGCATCGCTGATAACGATGAGGTCCGTGGTTCAAATCCACGCACACCCACTCTCATTTACATTATTCTAAGATCATAGGTAAATGTGTGATCGCGGGGTAGAGCAGTTGGCAGCTCGCCAGGCCCATAACCTGGAGGTCGTAGGTTCGAGTCCTACCCCCGCAACAATCAACAAGTTTAGAATCGCCGGGGTAGCTCAGTGGTAGAGCAAACGACTGAAAATCGTTGTGTCGTGAGTTCAATTCTCACTCCCGGCACCAGTTCGGAGCGTGGCCTAGATGGCTTAAGGCGCATGCTTTGGGAGCATGAGATCGTGGGTTCGAATCCCACCGCTCCGACATTATGGACAAAAATAATAAATAATGTTAGTGTGGTTTATTATTATAAAAAGCTAAATAAGTTTTATGCCAAATACTAAATCAGCCAAAAAAGACATGAGAAGGAATGAGAAAAGAAAAGAATATAACAGGGCTTATAAAAGAAAATTCAAAGAACTGATCAAAAAAAGTCGAAAAGCGATCGAGGCTCAAGACAAGAAAAAAGCTGAAGAGCTTGTCCCTCAAACTTTAAAGGCTTTAGATAAAGCTGTTCAAAAAGGTATTATCAAAAAGAATACCGGGGATAGAAACAAGTCCCGTTTACATCAAAAACTGAATAGCTTGGTGAATAATACTTCTCAAAAATAAATTTTTAGGAATGTTTTTATCTTGAACTTTTTATGCTTAAAAGAGTTCTTTTTGTTTTAATTCTATTGTTTTTAGGGGGATCTGGGCTGGTATCGGTTTTTCTCTCAGACTCTGGAACCGAAACCAAGGTTAGTTTTTTGGATGTTGGCCAAGGCGACTCTATTTTAATAAGAACCGAAGAGGGTAAAAATATTCTAATAGACGGGGGCCCGGATAAAAGAGTGGTTAAGGAGTTGAGCCGACAACTTGCCTGGAAAGAAAGAAGTTTGGATATAGTTATTCTAACTCATCCTCATCTGGATCATTTGGTCGGTTTGAATAGTGTGGTAGAGCGTTTTGATGTAGGGAAATTTTTTCTACCACCGGCAAAATCGAGCTCCCCGGCTTTCAAACACTTGATTGAAACATTGAGCAGGGAAGGGGTTCCGGCAATCGGAGTGGTGGCTCCATTAGAAATAGAAATATCTCCTGCTTGCAACCTCGTCTTCCTTCATCCCAAAGCAAAAAATCTCCCTTATTCTAAATTGAACGATGTCTCTATTGTAAACAAATTGGAATGTGATGATTTTTCTTTTTTACTTACCGGAGACATAGAGAGGCAGGCGGAAAGAGATATTTTATCTCAAGATATGGATCTGGAAAGCGATGTTTTAAAAGTGGCTCATCACGGCTCTGACACCTCTAGTAAGAAGGATTTCTTGAAAGCAGTTTCTCCTGATTTGGCTGTGATCCAGGTAGGCGAGGACAATAATCTGGGCCATCCCAGCCTAAGAACAATCAGAAATTTAGAACGAATCGGTTCTTTGGTGTTACGAAATGATAAACATGGAACCGTTACAGTGATCGAGAGAGACGGACAGTGGGAGGTGGTGACTGAAAATTAAGAAACTTGAAATTTAAATTTTTTCCTTTAAAATATATTATAAAGTAAATAAGAATTATTAAAACTTGCGATAAACAATTTTTATTGAACTTGTTTATTGTTTTAAATTTATGGATAAGATCAAAAAACCAAGAGAGGAAAAGACCCTAATTCTTATAAAACCCGATGCCTTAAACCGGAGTCTGGTCGGGGATATTATAAGTCGTTTTGAAAGAAAGGGATTAAAGATCACAGGGATGAAAATGATGAGATTAACAGATAACATTTTACAAGAGCACTATCAACATTTGACCTCCAAGCCCTTTTTTCCCAGAATCGCCAATTTCATGAAGAAGTGGCCGGTAATAGCCATGGTCTTAGAAGGCTTAGAGGCGGTGGATAGCGTAAGATTGATCACTGGCGAGACCTTGGGAAGAAAGGCTGCTGCCGGCACGATCCGGGGTGATTTTTCCATGAGTGTCCAAGCTAATATAGTTCATGCTTCTGATAGTATTGAAAATGCTGAAAAAGAAATAAAAAGGTTTTTTAAGGAAGATGAGCTTTTCGAATGGGAAAGAGCCGACTTGGAGTTGATCTATGCTGATGATGAAAGAGAATAAAAGGTTTTAAGATTTAGAATCCCTTGGTTGTAAGTTGGCACAGATCCGAGTGGTTTTCAGTTTTTTTGTGGAAAAATAGCGGTTTGGCAACTTAACCTTTATATTTTCATTTAAAATTAGGGAAAATTATTATATTGACAAGAAATTGAAAAATGTTAATATAAATTTATACTAATATTAAATCAACAAACCATGTCTTTGTTAAGAGAAGCAAAAAATAGTGTTGTGACAATTGTGGGTATTTTGGTGGTCATTGTTTTTGGGCGTGGTTTGAGATCAGGTGTTCAGTAAATAGCAATTTACATAAAGATCAAAAGCCACTCTCAAAAAAGGGTGGCCTTTTTAGTTTAATTGTTCTTTAAAAGTATCAACTGGTTATTCGGTGAAGATCCCACCCCTGTTGAATTGAAGTCTAGCTTCAAAATCGCTTTTTCCTAACCCAGGAAACTGTGGTGCCTCAGGCAAGATTTTCGTAAACCGAGATGATCGAGCTGGCAGGTCTACCCCCTGTTAAGCAGATTGTTAAGCTGGTTGGTATTACTGTGGGGCAATAATTATAATTAGTTATTGCCCCACCACTATCACATTCATAGAAGGAGGAAGATTATGGTAATGTTAGACCTGGATGAAAGTGTACAGGCTCAGAAGAAAGTGGCCAAGGTTCTGGGAAAAATTCGTCAAGAGGAAGCTATGGCCAAGAAAAAAGCCCGGGACCAAGAACTGAGAAGGAAATCGGGAGAGATAGCACGAAGGGAGAACGAGAGGAGAAGGCGGAAGTTGAGGTCTTCCAGGGAGTAGCCAATAATCGAGTCAAAAATGAAATGAGGGAAGATTCTTTCTTCCCTCCAAAAAAAGTTAATTGATTTAAGATATGAGTTTTTCCAAGGCAACACAAATTATTAACATTATTAAGATCATTATTAGTGATCATTTTGTGTTTCCTTTGAAGAACTAGAGATAGATAAAAGAATAAAAACAGACTCGTCTTCAAAGGAAGGCGAGTTTTTAGTTAGATGGATCTTTGTAAAAAATAAAAAATTAAGAGAAGGAGGAAGGCCATGAAAGAAGTGTTTTTAAGCTTTGAAGAGGCTGAGAAGAGATTGGGTCACTTGTCTGCCGTGGTGGTCCAAAACAAAAAAGTTTTTTTTATTCATGGAGAGGCAGTGGATTTAAAAAGAGACATAAATCCGGATTCAAGCCTTGCCAAGCGCAGCATTAGGCTTTCTGAGGTAGGAGCCAAGAGGATCTATGGCGAGGTAAATGTAAGAGTGGTTAACAGGCCCTAGGTTCTAAAACCACCTCTACCCCCCCCTATTGCTAATAAATAGGGGGTTGTTTTTTTCGAAAAAGTATGCTACCATATAGATAATTAAAGTTTTATGAAACAAGTTACCCTAAAAAATCTATTATTGTTGGCTTTGTTGTTGGGACTACCCGGTCAGGTGGCTTGTTTTTCGTGTAAAAGGTAATATAGATTCACGATCAGATAAACAAATTTAGATAAAAGACAAGACCATCTGAAATAGGTGGTCTTTTTTGTTCCTTTTAAATGATTATAAAAAACAAAAAAGAGGAGGAGAAAGATGCTAGAATCTCAAATGAAAGTTGTTTGCCACACTTTTGACTGCGACATGTTCCTGGTAGATTGGGCTGAGACCATGGCGGATAAATTGATCGCTAGAAAGGGAGAGGCTCAATCTCTGGAAATTTTGGACAGAACCTTGAAAAGGCTATCTGACAGGCAAAGGTGGGATAGTTATGACAAGGTAGCTTTGATCAAGTTTGTATTGAAACAAAGCTACTTTCCCTAAAAATGTTTTTAAGGGCGGCTCTCAAAAGTCGCCCTTGTTTTTTTGGTTATTTCCCCTTTACACTCTATCCATCCATCAT
>CAZWNU010000018.1:0-19235 GCA_964635515.1 uncultured Gammaproteobacteria bacterium | reverse complement strand
TTAAATTGATAAAAAGTTTTAATGTTGTTAAAATGGAGTTACAATACATTTATGAATAGGAATTATATCTGCGCCATAGCCGTCCTTTCCGGGACTATTATCGGAGCCGGTTTGTTCGCGGTTCCTTTGGTGGTAAGCAAAGCGGGCCTTGTCCCTTTTTTGCTTTTCTTGCCTTTTTTGGCTGTGGTACAATTTTTTTTACACACTATCTATGCTGAAATAATTCTCTCCTCGGAACAAAGACATAGATTGGCCGGTTACGTGGGTGTCTATTGCGGTTCCAGGGCTAAAAATTGGGCCCTGCTTTTTTCCATCATCGGTAAACACGGAGCTATACTGGCTTATATCATTCTAGGGGGCAGTTTTCTATACGCTTTGTTAAATCCTGTTTTTGGAGGCAGCCTCTTTTTTTATACCGTAATTCTATATTTGATCCAGTCCGTTATAGTCTTTTTTGGTCTAAGATTGATTGCCGGAGTAGAGTTGGCTCTCAGTACCGCTTTGGTCATCCTGGTTCTGTTAATAGCGTTTAAAAGTTATCCTTATTTCGATCTGGGTAATTTTGCACTGGTTAACAAAGACAGTATTTTCCTGCCTTATGGCCCTATTTTTTTTGCGGTGGGCGGCCAAGTGGCCATTCCTGAGATCTGTCGAATGTTAAGGGCTGAAAAAGAAAAAATTCGTGGAGTTATTGCCTGGGGAACTTTTATTCCGGCCGTTTTTGTTTTTATTTTTGTGTTAGTGGTAGTGGGTGTCACCGGAAACAACACCACCTCTGACGCTTTGGTCGGTTTGCAAGGCTATTTTGACAACGGAATAATCATTTTCGCTTTGATTTTTGGATTATTAACCGTTATCACATCTTTTTTGATCAACAGCCAGTCATTAAGAGAGGTCTATTGGTGGGATATAAGGATCAACAATAATCTTTCCTGGTTGTTGGCCTGTGGAACCCCTTTTCTACTTTATTTATTAGGAGTAAGCGATTTAACCAAGGTCATTGGCTTAACAGGCTCTGTTATCGGAGGTGTTTTTGGTGTGATTTTAATTCTTCTTTTACTTAAAGTAAAAAATGTTCGAAGCAAATCCCCGGTTATTAATAATAAATTAAGACTGCCACTAGTGGCTGTATTGTGCCTTGTCTTTTTCTTCGGTCTGTTCTATGAGCTTTGGCATTTTTTTTATTAAAGAGTGAATTATGAAGATATCTATAATCTCTGACATCCATGATAATTTAAAAAATTTAAACAAGTTTCTTAAATGGGCTTCTAGACATGAGATAGAGGCTATTCTTTGTTGTGGAGATGTCTCTAATTTGGAGACAATAAGCATCTTGTCCTCCGGTTTTGATGGTAATATTTTTTTAGTTCAAGGTAATATGGAGTTGTTTGAACCAGAGGAGTTAAAAGGTTTTGGCAACATCCATCACGGTGGCCGAATCCAAGTTTGGAGTTTTGATGGCAAGAAGATTGGGGCTTGTCATGAACCCTTTTTAATTGATAAAGTTTTAACAAAAGAGGATTGTGATCTGGTTTTTTATGGTCATACCCACAAGCCCTGGCAGGAAAGCAGGGGAGATGTTCTGATAGTGAACCCAGGGACCCTGGGAGGTGTTTTTAGTAAAGCCACCTTCGCCTTTTATGACACAAGCTCTTCGGAACCAGAGTTAAAAATACTGGAAAGATTAGAGGGCTTGAACGGAGCTTGATTGGTGAGTTGGGTTTTCGAGCTTAATAAATTAAAAAAATAAATATGATAGATTCTAAAATAAGAAAAGTAGTTTTTTCAACTTCTCTAAAAGCCGGTCGAGAGCTTTATTCCAGATTTGATAAATTCGATCGAGGGGAAATCCGATTCAAATCAGGTCATGAGATCTTAACTCAAGCTGATTTGGCCTCTGAGAAAATAATTACACAAGAAATTAAGAAAAACTTCCCTGATCACAGAATATTGTCCGAAGAGTCCGGTGATACCAGAAAAAAGTCTGACTATTTGTGGGTGGTCGACCCCTTAGACGGAACCACTAATTTTTCTATGCATAACCCTCTTTGGTCCGTATCTATTGGCCTTGCTTACAAACAAGATATAATTCTGGGAATTATATACGCTCCTTTTTTAGGAGAGCTTTTCTGGGCTGAGAAGGGCAAGGGGGCTAAGCTTTATTCTCCGGCAGAAAAAAAGACGAGTAAAAAGATTAAAGTATCCCCAAATAAGGGAGAACAGGGAATATTAAACACTTTTTGCCATGGTAGTGAAGAAAAGGAGATTAAAAGAGCTTTAAAGTATTACAAGAGGCAAAAATTGAGTCATCTTGATTGTCGCCAATTGGGTAGTGCTGCCATAGAATTGGCCTTTGTGGCATCCGGTCGGGTTGAATCTTTGGTAATACCCGGGGCTCATCCTTGGGATGTGGCAGGAGGTGTTCTCTTGGTTCGAGAGGCCGGCGGCAGAGTGAGCGATGCCAAGGGAGAGGACTGGAACCTGGAAAGCCGGGATATGCTCGCCAGTAATTCTCACGTTCATGATTTGATACTCAAGGCTTTAAACTAGGGTTTCTTAGCGCTTAGTTGGACTAGATTATAAAAATATGAGTAATAATTATATCAGACATCCAATAGTAGCCGGAAAATTTTATCCTGATAGAAAAGAGGACCTGAGTTTTCAGATAAAGAATTATCTGGAACAAACCGATATCCTGAAACTGAATAAAAGAATAAGGTCCTTAATACTTCCTCATGCCGGATATTCTTTTAGCGGTCCGGCAGCAGCAGCCGGATACAAGCAAATCCAAGGGGAGAAGAGGAGAAATGTTTTCTTGTTGGGCAATTCTCACTCTTCTTTTTTTGAAGGCATAGCAATAAGCGAAGCCTCTTCATGGCATACTCCCTTAGGAGAAGTGGTTGTAGCCAAAGAAAAAGCCGAGGAGTTGATCGGGTCAGATAAAAATATTTTTTTCAATGAAGAACCCCACATTAAAGAGCACTGCCTGGAGGTGCAACTACCCTTTCTGCAAGAGGTTTTAAAAGGCGGTTTCCGGATCATTCCTCTTCTCTTCGGCAATGCCTCGAAAGAGGATTATAAGCTTTTAGGTCAAGCTTTATTAGAGGTTTCGGGTAAAGAGGATTTGATCATAGCCTCCAGTGACATGTCTCACTATCCTCCCTATGAAGAAGCGAACAGAATAGATAAGAAAACCTTGTCCATTATATCGCAAGGCGATATAGAAGAGTTGGAAAATCATATAAGAGAAGTAGAAGAGCAAACAGTTCCCGGGGAGGAAACTTTGCTTTGCGGAGAAGATGCGGTAAAGACCTGTATGTATTTATTCAAGAAAGCTGACTGGGAGGGGTGTGAAATCTTAAAATATAATAACAGCGGAGACAGCGAGCTGGTCTCTAAAGAGAGTGTGGTCGGCTACGGAACCCTGGCTTTTTATCACGGAAAAAGATTTGAGGAGGAGGAAAAAAAGGAGCTTGATAAAAGGATTGACCAAGAAATCGAGGAAAAACTAGGTCTTGAAGAAAGAGAATTTTTGTTGAAAGTTGCCAGAGAAACAGTGGAGAGTTATGCAAAAGAAGGCAGGATTCTGAATTTCAATGTGGATAATAAAAAACTCCTAGAGCCCAGAGGAGCTTTTGTAACTTTAAAAAAAAGAGGAGAATTGAGGGGTTGCATCGGTCAAATAGTTCAGAGTAAGGATCCTTTGTGGAAGGTGGTTCAGAATATGGCCCTGGCAGCTGCTTTTAAGGATAGTCGCTTTTTACCCGTGAAAGAAGAAGAACTCTCTCAGCTGGATTATGAAATAAGTATTTTATCTTTACCTTCTTTGATTTTTGATTGGAAAGAGATAGAGTTGGGAAAGCACGGAGTAATTATCAAAAAAGGTGAAGTCAGTGGGGTTTTTTTACCTCAAGTAGCTGAGGAGACCGGCTGGAACAAGGAGGAGTTCTTGTCTCAACTTTGTTGGCATAAAGCCGGATTGGATCCGGACAGTTACAAAAAAGACCCTGATCTAGAGATTTACGTTTTTACCGTTGAAAATTTCGGTTCTTGAGAATTGTTCTTTATTTAAGTTAAGTAATCTTTTAAATAATAGCCGGTATGGCTTTTTTTGTTTTTTGCTATATCTTGGGGCCTTCCTTGAGCCACTATCTCGCCTCCTTGATCTCCCCCTTCAGGCCCCAGGTCGATTATCCAATCGGCTGATTTTATTACGTCCATATTATGTTCTATTATCAGGACAGTGTTTCCGGTTTCCACCAGTTTTTTCAGTACGCTCAAAAGTCTTTTAATATCTTGGAAATGCAGTCCGGTAGTAGGTTCATCTAGAATATACAGTGTTTTTCCGGTAGAACGACGGGAGAGTTCGGTGGCCAGTTTAATTCTTTGAGCTTCTCCACCGGAAAGAGTGGTTGCTGATTGTCCCAATTTCAGATATCCCAAGCCGACTTGGTATAAGAGACTTAATTTTTGGTAAATGCTGGGTATGTTCTCAAAGAAATTTAAAGCTTTTTCTACAGTCATCTCTAAAACATCGGCAATATTCTTACCTTTGTAATAAACTTCCAAGGCTTCTTTGTTGTATCTCCTGCCATGACAAACCTCGCAATCGATATAAACATCAGGCAAGAACTGCATTTCGATCTTTATCATGCCATCTCCGTTGCAAGCCTCGCACCTTCCTCCTACTACATTGAAAGAAAATCGTCCCGGTTTATAACCCTTGATTCTGGCCTCTGGGGTAGAAGCAAAAAGGTCCCTAATAGGAGTGAAGGCCCCGGTATAGGTGGCTGGGTTGGACCTGGGAGTGCGACCGATGGGAGACTGATCAATATCTATCATCTTATCGATATGACTTATACCTTCGATATTTTTATGACTTCCCGGTTCATCTTTGGCTCTATAGAATTTTTGGGCCAGAGCTTTGGCTACGATATCTGTCATTAAAGTCGATTTTCCAGAACCGGAAACCCCGGTAAGGGCAATTAGTTTTCCCAAAGGGAGCTCTACGTCTATATTTTTCAGATTATTTTCCGAGGCACCCAGTATTTTTAAAATTTTTCCATTTCCAGTGTTTTTTGTTTCCGGTAGAGAGACCGATCTTTTGCCGCTCAGATATTGTCCGGTCAATGATTTCGGATTATTTTTGATTTGCTTAGCTGTTCCCGTGGCTATGATTTTGCCTCCGTGCTCTCCGGCTCCTGGGCCCACGTCAATCACCCAATCGGATGAGGTTATGATGCTTTCGTCATGTTCTACAACTATAACCGTATTTTCCAGGTCCCGTAAATGCTTTAAGGTGGAGATCAGCCTGGAATTGTCTCTTTGATGGAGACCTATCGACGGTTCGTCCAGGATGTACAAAACCCCGGTAAGGGCCGATCCGATTTGGGTGGCCAATCTGATTCTCTGGGCCTCCCCTCCGGAGAGTGTGTTAGCCGCTCTATCCAGAGTAATGTAGTCCAGCCCCACGTTTAAAAGAAAATAGAGTCGAGAGTTTATTTCTTTTATGATCTGGTGGGATATTTTTTTATCTTTACTTGATAGTTTTTTCGAATTCTCTAAATTTTCGAAAAAATCTTTAGCTTGTTTAATGCTTTTGTTGGTTATGTCATGGATTGATAGCCCTTCAATTTTTACCGCCAATATTTCCGGTTTCAACCTTTTGCCTTTACAGCCGGGGCATTTTAGGACTCTCATATATCTTCCGATTTCTTTTCTGAGGTATTCAGATTCTGTTTGGTAGTATTTCTTTTCTAGATGAGGAATGACACCTTGAAAGCCGGAAGCCAAATCATTAAAGAATTGATCTTCTCCTTTGTTTGTTTCATATTTTTTCTGATGGGAGTTATACAAGATGGCATCGAGCTGCTCTTTGCTTAAATCTTTTATAGGGGTGTTAAGGTCAAAATCATTCTTGTTGGCTATTGTTCCCAAAAGGCGCATTAACCAACTTTGCCCTCCGGTGATATTTTGAGCTAGAGGCTTGATTCCTCCTTGAGCTATAGTCAGTTTTGGGTTTAGGATCAATTCCGGGTCTATTTCCAATTTTGTCCCCAATCCGGAGCACTTGGGGCAGGCCCCATGAGGGGAGTTGAAAGAAAAGTTTCTGGGCTCTAGCTCGGGTAAGTTTATATCGCAATCAGGACAAACAAAATCTCGAGAAAAAGTTTTCTCTGTTTTCTTATCATCCAATATACTTACCAGTCCGCCGCTTAGTTCCAGAGCATTTTCTATCGCCTCCGTGGCTCTGGCTAAGTCCTCTTTATCTTCATTTATTTCCAGTTTGTCGGTTACAACTTCTATTGTATGCTTCTTCTTTTTGTCTATCTCTTTTTCTAGTATCTCTTCCAGGGAGTAGAAGAGTCCATCGAGTTTAATTTGACTATAACCGGCTTTGGCGATATTTTCCATTATATTTTTATGCTCTCCTTTTTTATCTTTCACTACCGGTGACAAGACTGTCACTTCTTGGTTCAGGTACTGTTCTGTAATTTTATTTATTATTTCATCAATAGAGTACTTTCTTACTTTTTTCCCGCATTTATAGCAATGGGGTGTGCCTATCCGGGCAAAAAGAAGGCGAAGGTAATCATAGATTTCGGTAACCGTTCCCACTGTTGACCTGGGGTTGTGAGTGGTTGATTTTTGATCTATGGATATGGCCGGGGACAGACCCTCTATTGATTCTACTTCCGGTTTGTTCATCATACCTATGAATTGTCTGGCATAGGCTGATAGAGATTCCACATATCTCCTTTGCCCTTCAGCATACAAGGTATCGAAAGCCAAGCTGGATTTTCCCGATCCGGATAGCCCGGTGATGATAACTAACTTATCCCTAGGTATCTCCACATCTATGTTCTTCAGGTTATGGACCCGCGCTCCTTTAATTTTAATTATTTTTTTGTTCATATTCATTGCCTTAAATCTTTATGTTTTTTTAAAGAAATTTATTTAACATCAAAAATTAATTATACATTAAAAAGACCAGGCATTCAAGGCTTTGGAGTGAAAAACAAGAAGTCATGGTCGTTTCAGTTTCGGAGAAAATAAAAACCAAGAATAATACTAAAAATCTTGGTTTTGAAGAGATTATTCGATGGTTTTTATCTGATCCATTTATTGACCAACTTAGTGGTTTTAATACCCAAGAAAAACCCTATTATTGTAAAGACGAGTAGTATGGCCCAATCTACCGGGTGCAAGGGGACTACCCTGAAATATTGAGAGGCTGGAGTATAGATTACAAGGAGTTGTAAAATCAAAGATCCGATTAGAGAGTATACTAGATATTTGTTAGCCACCCACTCTTTAAAAGTTTTAAGCTTGTCATTATATTTTATTACACCCAGACGAACAAATTCAAACAGGACAAAGCCGGTGAAAAGGATGGTTCTGGCCCTGTCTTGGGGGACGCCAATTTCCATAACCAGAAAAAAGATTCCTAACAATATAACTGACATTAAAACCGCGTTCACCACTATTAATACACCCAATTTTTTGTCTATTATCCCTTTGTTCTTTTGCCTGGGTTTTCTATCCATTATATTGGGTCGAGCCGGGTCAACAGCTAGGGCCAGAGCCACTAGGCCGTCAGTTACTAGATTGATCCAAAGAATTTGCACGGGATAGAGGGCGATAAAGGGCAGGGTCAAAGTGGCGAAAAGAATGACTATCACCTCAGCCAAGTTGCAGCTAAGCAGGTAATTAACGAATTTTTGAATATTGTCAAAAATTCTTCTCCCTTCTTTAATAGAATTTCTAATGGTGGCAAAGTTATCATCTAGTAATATAATATCACTGGCTTGCTTGGACACCTCTGTTCCTTTAATGCCCATGGCCACTCCAACATCAGCTCTTTTTAAGGCCAGGGCGTCATTGACCCCGTCACCTGTCATAGCTACCACGTTTTTTTGATTTTGCAGGGTTTCCAGTATTTTTAGTTTGTGAAAAGGAGAGGTTCTGGCAAAAATATTGTTGTTTTCAGTCAAAACATCTTCTAGTTCCACCCCCTCCATCTTGTCCAGCTCTTCCCCGGTGAAACTCTGGTCGCTTTTTATTCCGATTTCCTTGGCTATTGACTGAGCGGTTATGGGATTGTCTCCGGTGATCATGATAGTTCTGATACCTGCTCTTTTACATTCTTTTACCGATTTTTTAACATCCTTTCTTATGGGGTCGTTTAAGTAGATCAGAGAGATGAAGGTTAAGCCTTCTTCTTTCAATTCCTCGCTTTCTTTGCAGGCCAGAGCTAAAACCCGATACCCTCGGGATGCCAAATCCCTGTTTTTGTTCAATATTTTTTCCTTGAGCGAAGAATCCAATTCTTTGGTCTCGTTTCCAGAGGCCAAATAGTTGCATTTTTCCATAATTATCTCAGGAGCTCCTTTTGAAAAAATCATTTTTTTGTTTTTGAACTTTTGGAGAACCGACATCATTTTTCTTTCACTGGTGAAAGAAATTTCTCCCACCCTATCTTCGTCCTCCTTGATTTTGCTTCTGGAATATTGTTTTAAGGAAATATCTGTTTCATCCCCCACTGTTGTTTTTTTTCCATCTTTAAATATTTTTTTAGCGTCATTGCAATAATAAGCGCATTGGAGGGCTAGGTGTTTGATTTTTTCCTTTTTCTCCGGACTCCAAATGTCCTTAACCTTCATTACTCCTTCAGTCAGGGTCCCGGTTTTGTCAGTGCAGATTATATTGATGCTTCCGGTAGATTCATTAATGGACAGTTTTCTGACCAAGGCGTTTTTTGAGACCATTCTTTTAGCCCCAAGGGATAGGGCCAGGGTGATCACAGCCGGTAGCCCTTCGGGTATACAGGAGACAGCTAGAGAGACCGCTATTAAGCCCACTCCCAGTAATCCAAATTTTTCAAAACCCGCCAGAATCGTGATGACCACCACTATACCTGCAAAGAACACCAATTTATTAGTAAAACTGTTCATTCTTTCTTGGAATTGAGTTTTTCCTTCTTCAATGCTTTCCATTTTTTCGGCTATCCTGCCCACCTTGGTTTTCATGCCCGTGGCAAAGACTTTTAGGTTGGCATGACCGGAAAGGACGCTGCAACTCGAATAAACTTTATCTCCTTCGGTCCGATTCATTGATTTTGATTCCCCGGTGAGAACCGATTCGTTTATCTCCAGGTGTCCGATCTTTATTTCGGCATCAGCCGGTATGATGTCTCCGCCACCGACCAAGACTATATCATCAGGAACTATTTCCGAAGCTTCGATCTCTTGTTCCTTGCCATCTCTGACCACTTTGGCCTTGGGAGAGCTCATTTTTTTAAGAGCTTCAATCGCTTTTTCCGCTTTGTAGTTTTGAACAAATCCGGCTATCACCACTATGAAGACTATCAAGAGAATCAAGACGGATTCAATGTAGTCTTCTCCTCGAGAGTAGTTCACAAAAAAAGACAGAGAGGCTACTCCTACCAGCAGTAAGATCAAAGGGGAAATGAATTGATCCAGAAGAATTTTAATAGGACCGATTTTTTTAGCTTCTTTGATCTTGTTTTTCCCGTATTTTTTTAGTTTTTGTTTGGCTTTTTGAGTACTTAGACCTTTGAGTTGGGGTGCCATATATTTTTTGTTTAAACAAAAAAGAGCAGGAAATTAAATTAATTTAACAATTGATTTTTTCGACTTGAGCTTGACTCTTTTCCCTGTTTTTATTTTAACATAAAAGGCCCGGTATCCACAATTGAAGGGTGGACAAAAAAGTTACAAAGAGGTTAAATTATTAATATATTTATTTAATTCAAGAAAAATGATCATATTTATTTTCGGGGACGATGATTTTAGAGGTAAGGAGAAAGTGGAGGAGTTAAAAAGAAGATTTTTAAAAGAGGTTGACCCCAGTGGCAGTAGTTTAAGTGTGATTGACGGGAAAGAAGCTTCCATGATCGAGGTCAGTGAGAAGTGTGGAACTTCTTCTCTTCTTGTCTCTAAAAGGATGATAGTGATCGAAGACCTGTTCAGCAATTCTAAAATCTTAGAAGAAGCACTGGATTATTTTAAGACTAAAGAAGAAACAGGAACTGATAATATTATAATTTTTTGGGAACCTAGAATAAAAACAAAGAAAAAAAACAACAAAAAAACACCTTTGTTCTTAGATGCTTCTGACAGAGAAAAGATTTTGAGCGCAAAAGCTCAAAGACTTTTTATGTTTTTGCAAACTCAAGAATATGTTCAGGAGTTCTCCAAGTTATCTTATAGCGAATTGGCTAAATGGACGCAGGACAGAGCCTCTCGGAGAGGTGCTGAGATTTCGGGTCAGGCATTAAGGGCCTTGCTTGGTCTGACCGGAAGTGACTTGTGGCTTGTCAGTCAAGAACTGGATAAGTTAATCAGTTACAAAAAGGGATTATCTCCTCAAGGCGCGATAGAGATCGAGCTTAAGGAAGTGGAGGCTATAAGTGTGGGGATCTTTGATAACAATATTTTTTCTCTGACTGATGCTCTGGCCTCAAAAAACAGTGCTTTGGCTATTAGGCTAATGGAAGAACAACTGTATTCGGGAGTCAATGATTATTACTTATTATCCATGATGATCAGGCAAGTAAAGATTCTCCTCCAGGTCAGGCAGGCCCTGGACTCCGGTCTTAACGCCAGGCAAATATCCAAGCAACTTAATCTCCATTCTTTTGTAGTGCAAAAAGGAGTAAGTCAGGTGAGGCAGTTTAATTATCATGAACTGTCCCGGGCCTTGAGTAAGTTAATAGAAATAGAAAGTCAATTAAAGACAGGTCGGGGCGAGGCTAGGGCTTTGTTGAATCTGTTTATCCTCCGTTTATCCAGTTAAAGTTTTCAGGTTGATCAATCAGCCTTTTTAGTAACCGAAAGAGCCTGTTTTTGGTTTAGGTCAGTTTTTTTGACAGATATTCTTCCAATTTTTCCGTATTTATTCTCTCCTGTTTCATATTGTCTCTATCTCTGATAGTCACGGTGTCGTTCTCTTGGGTGTCAAAGTCAACGGTTATACAAAAAGGGGTGCCGATCTCGTCTTGCCTTCGATAGCGTTTGCCAATGCTACCGACCTCGTCATACTCACACACAAAAGTTTTCTTTAACTGGTCAAATATCTCCTTGGCCTTGGAGGTTAATTCCTCTTTGTTTTTGATCAGGGGAAATACAGCTACCTGGATCGGCGCGATCTTGGGAGGGAACTTCATTACTATCCTGGTTTCCTTCTCTAATTTTTCTTCTGTGTAAGCGGACAACAAGGTGGCCATAATAGCTCTATCCAATCCGAAACTGGGTTCTAAAACGTGAGGGACTACCTTTTGTTTGTTTTCTTGATCATAGTATTCAAGTTTCTCTTGTGAATAGCTAGAGTGCTGATTCAGGTCAAAGTCTCCCCTATGCGCCATGCCGGATAGCTCGCTGAAGCCAAAGGGATATTTGTATTCTATGTCCACTGTTTTTCTGGAATAATGGGACAGTTTCTCTTCGGGGTGTTCCCGGCGTTTTAACTCCTCTTTTTTTACTCCCAACTCTAAAATAAATTCCTCTTGGAGATCCAACCATTCTTGAAACAGGGGCTCCCAATCAGATTCAGGATGAATGAAATATTCAATTTCCATTTGCTCAAATTCCCTTAAGCGAAAGATGAAATTACCAGCCACTATCTCGTTTCTAAAGGCCTTACCTATTTGGGCAATTCCAAAGGGGAGTTTTACTCTCATCGAGTCCATTATGTTTTTGAATTCAATAAAAATAGCTCCGGCTGTTTCCGGGCGTAAGTATAGAGGCTCTTCAATTCCATTCATTTCAGTTTGAAACATCAAATTGAAGTTTTTTGCTTTGGTCCAGTTAAAGCTTCCGCACTCCGGACATTTAATCTCTTCTTGTTCAATGACTTGATTCATTTTATCTAGTTCTCCTTCCAGGTCCTCCCCGGTCGCTTCCTCTACCAGATGGTCGGCCCGGAATCTTTTTTTACAATTTTTGCAATCAACCAAGGCATCATTAAAGCCCGAGGTGTGGCCTGAGGCATCCCATATTTTGGGATGAAGAAGGATAGGGCCGTCTATCCCCACCATATCGGGTCGGTCTTGAACAAATTTTTTCCACCAAGCTCTCTTAATATTGTTTTTTAGCTCGGTACCGTAAGGGCCGTAACTATAGGAGTTGGCCAAACCTCCGTAAATTTCAGAAGAGGGGAAGACAAAACCTCTTCTTTTACAAAGAGATATTAGTTTTTCCATGGTTTTTTGTTCTTGGGACATATTTTTTCAGGCTTGTTCGGGATTGGGTTTAAACAAAAAACCCCATTCCCGCAACTCAACCTTTTACTTAGTTAAATTGCTGGAACGAGGTTTTCCCCGCGGTCCCATCCAGCTTCCTTTGTTAACTCGCTTTGTTAACAAAGACCCCTTTTTGGTTTGACTTATCCCGCTACTCTCAGCAGGAGAAAGGGTGCCAAGCCTTTCCTAATCAAACTATTATTCTCTTAATTTAAAAGTATAAAAAAATGGAAATCTTGTCAATAATTCTTTGATCTACCATCTAAGCCAAAATTCGTGGTGATCGTCTCCTCCGGTAATACATTTTTTCTCTTCTACTGTAACTTTTTTGTTATTTAGAGATAGTTCGGCAATTGCTCCGAAATAGCCCTTCCAGTAAGCACACATAACAGGATGAGCCTTGAATCCTTTGATCTTTATTATTAAGTATCTTTCTTTTAGGTCGATAAAAGCGGACTCCAGTTGCCCCACGGTCCAATGTTCCTTCCAATATTTGGAAGCTTCTTTAAAAGTTTTTTCCAAAGAAACAAAATATCTCATCAAAGTCTTGACCACAAAAGATATCTTGGGAGCTTTGTATCCGATGTCAATAATATCTTTGTTGGAAAAATCGAAACAATCTTTAATAATAAGCAAAGAGAGAATTCTATAACCTACCGGATACCAGGCAGTGTTCTTTATATTTTCAAGGTCAAGCTCAGGAATGGTCTTATTAAGACTTTGCTTGAATTTTTCTAATCCCTTTTCACCTTTATTGGATTTGATGTAGTCCATATCAGTAAGGAGGGTAACCCCTCTTACCTTTCCTTCCATTTTTTTTAGTTCTTTGATTTCTTTTTCTTTGATCATTTTTTAATTTTTAGTGTTTTTAAAAGGGTTTTAGGGGATTTATGTAACTCGAGTTTTTAAGTGATTAGAATCGGAACTCCTCAGTATGGAATGAGTAGATTCTTACTGTTGTTTTTATTGTAGTTTTTGGGCTACCTTTTTGCAAGAGTCATGATTTTGAAAAATCTTAGGCTGGGACAAGCTTCACCCCTTGACAAGTTATTGGATATATGATATAAAATTAAGACGTGGTTGACAAATCAAAATGATATGATATAGTGATTAGTTGTTAAAATATTTAGTACTAGAAGACAAGGAAGAGGTCTGTTTTAGCGGGTTAGGCAACGACAAGCATGGGGATTTTCTTGCTAGGATTTATAGGCTACGGCTTATAAAAACCTAGAGGAAAATTTCTTGCCTGCCCGCTTGAATTGACCTCTTTTTTTATTTAAAAAACTTTAATCGTTGTTATCGTTTTTTGGCTCCTCTATTTCATTTTCAACCTCTACTTCCTCCGCTGTCTCTTCTTCCACATCTCCTGAACCACCCTCCTCTTCATTTGGTGAGTCGTCCGGTTCGTTGTTCGGCCCTGTTCCGTTATCCTCTTCTCCCAACTCTTCCTCCTCTTCCTCCTCTTCTTCTTCTGGATCAGTCGTCTCCGGCTCAGGCCCGACTAAACAAACCTCTCGCCAGGGCACATAATGGGAATAGAATCTTCTTTCTCTTGTTTCTCCGTCAGCATAGGTTATTGTATAATCAAAATGGGTATCAGCTCCGACATGAGCTCTTTCAGTGCATTTTCTCTCTCCTGGAGCCAGATCAGGGCTTTCCACTATTTTAGTGGGCGCGGGATTAACCAAGTTGTAAATAACTGGGTCCGTAATTTCCACCTCCCTTCCGTCATCGGTTCCCCAAAAGTCAAAATATAGCTGAGCTCCTTCTATTCGGTATTGAATCAATATATGATCCTCAGTGTCATTAATGAATCTCAAGTCTGGGTGCGGAGGATAGACAGCGGCATCGGTCCCGGCAGGCTCATAATAAGAGACTCTATAAGAATGATTCCTTCTTTCGGTTATTTCCAGACCCGATTCCAGTGCCGCCCTAAAAAGAGTAGTGGATATCTGGCAAAGGCCGCCCCCGTATTCCGGGATGGTCTCATTCCCCTTAATGACCAATTCTGGCTTGTAGCCACTCTCCCTGTTTATTTCTCCCAACACCTCCACCAGAGAGAACTCTTCTTCAGGTTCGATCAATTGACCGCTTACAGATTCCGCTCCCACCCAAATATTATGAACTCTGTTGGACGGAGACCCGGAAAAATCGGAATGACCTGTTCCAATAATCTCTTCGATTCCCAGGTCATCAATGTTTTCATTTCTGACTTGGCTTTTAACGGTTTCCACTTTCAATTTTATAGGGGTAGAGGTTCCGGATATATTGGAAATAAAATCTCTTTCTATTTTTTCTGCATTTTCTTCAATGTTTAGTTTTATCCCATCTTCACTCGGCTCAAACTCCACTACTTTTCCCCCTTCGATCTCGAATTTTGCCTCCTTTGGTTCCAGGTCGACATGGGGGGAGATAACCTCTTTTAAGAAATCCTTGATCTTTTCTTGATTCAGGCCTATAACCACCTCTTCTTTTTCTTTTTTTAATTTTAACCAAGAGGCCAGTTGGGATTTATTCACTAACCATTCTCGAGAGCTATTATCTCCCTCCTCAATAGGGGTTAAAAGCTTCAAAGGAGCTTGGGAGATTATTTTATTTGCCTCCTCTTTCAGGCCCTGGCAATCCTTTTTATATATGTTGGGCTCTGTTTTTTTTAGGCTTAAGCTTATAGTTGATCTGTCGAGGTTTTTTAAATTATAGTCCAGATCATTGATAGCCTTTTGATAATCTATGGACCTCCCGTATTCTTCTGAGATTATTGTGAATTCAATATCATCATCAGATTCTACTTTGTCTAAATAAGCATCTCGGGTCGGGTCTTCTTTGTCCTTGAAATTGTTTTTTATAATTTCTTTTATTTCTTCCTCTCTCAAGTTTATTCCTAGATGAAAATATTTAGGTTCTAGCAGGGCGCTGAATCGATTTTTTATATTGGTAAAGAAATCCCGGTCTCTTCCAAAATGAAGAGCTTCTACCAAGGTTTCCTCTGTTTGGAATTCTATTATCTGGTAAGCAAAATCACCTGAAAAAGAAGATATGGTGGGGTTTATGCTGATATCTTTACCCTGAAGACTAAAGGGCACTCCGTTTTGTTTTATGTTTCTTATCTCTTGGAGAAGTAGTTTTTCTGCTTCCTCCGGGGTTTTACCCCCTAATTCAATAGAGCCCACCTTGACGCCGGTAAAAATTTTGTTTTGATAATAATTCTCCCAAGTAAAAAACGCTCCAATACCTGCAAGGAGTAGTATAAAAAAAATAGTTACTGTCCAAAGTAACCATTTCGGAATATTGACTTCTCTGTTTAATATTTTCATATTAATTATCTTCTGGTTGTAATATTTCGTTTAAAATATCTTTGGCTGCTTGGGATTTTTTGGAAGAAACATAAAAGAACAGCTTGTCCCCGGATTTTAGATCCGAAGGAATTTTGTTTCTGGGCCATTTAAGGGTTTTGCCGCTTTCATCATCTTTAAGAGTAATATCCTTTTCTCTCATTTCCAAGATTGTGAAGATATATTCCATATTAGCCCTTTACTTTTACTGAAACTTTTTCTTGCTCCTTGATTTTTTTTAGGGTTACGGTCAGGATTCCGTTTTCCAGCTCAGCGTCAACTTTTTGGGTGTCCACCTCCGAAGGAAGAATGATGGTTCTAGAGAAATTACCCCAATAACACTCTCTGTAAAGATAATCATCCTCTTCTATATCTTCTTCCTCTTTTCGTTCGCCTCTGATGGTTAACATGTCGTTGTTTATAGAAATATCCAAATCCTCCGGCTTGACCCCAGCAATTGTTGATTTTATTACTATTTTCTTTTCAGTTTCGTATACGTCTATAGAGAGTTGACCCTCTTCATAGTCCTGCTCCATCCATTCCTGATCCTCTTCAGGATTACCCTCTTCCTCTCTGAGGGGATTGGGAATTTTTTCCTCTTCTCTGTTTTTTTTGAAAGTAAGCATGGGCTTTAATTTATTTTTAATCCTTAAATCGATTATAGCATTTTTTTGAAAAATAAAAAACCGAAAAAAATTTCCCATCCTTGTCATGGAAAAAACACCCTTCGCGACTGGGTCAGATGGAGCGTCTTTACAAGTTTGTGTGGTAACAATAATCGTTGTGGCAAGTATCAACCACATCACCATGGAGCACATAAACAAGTAGACGTCTTTGATTGATCCAAAATGAAACGCTTATTGTATAGATCGAAGGCAATCTGATAGACATCACGCCACAATTTTTCTCGCCATGTCTCAATTGTAGGTATATGGAATGAAGCTCTGGCGAGATCATCAAAAGTTAAAGTAATACTTTCTATGGATATTCCGCAGATGGTCATGGTATTGAATAGAGTGGCAGCACAGATGAATCATATACTTTATATTGCTTCACCCAAACGGTTTCCCCAGATTTTATTGATCTGGCACCATAGCCCCCATGTCGTATACAACGAGAGCAAGAGTCCAGTTAAATTTTTGAATTTCTATCATAGAGCCCTCCGTGGCCTTGAGTTTGAAAGATAGAAAAGCACAATAAGCTTACGATAAACTTTTCACTTTATAACGCAGAAAAATATAATATGTCAAAAAATGTATTGGTTAATGTAATACGATACACCTCTGAGCAACAACTCTACCGAGCCTCTTAAGGCGGCCTTGGTAGTCGCATCAAGTCATTTAAAATGACACCAAAAAAACTGTACTATTATATGACCCCCTATGCACCATGGGAATCCAGTTATAAGGATGACCAAAAATCACAAAATGTATTCTATTGAAAATTAAGTTGACCTTTGGTATTTCATTAATATTTCACTCAGCAATTACTGCTCAATGACGCCTATTTTGAGTTTTTTTATCATTTCTTTTATATCTGCGTCCGACACCTCCTGTGAATAATAGATCTCCTGTGACTCTTTAACCTTATCCTGCTTGGCGACTTCCCAATTATTGAGAATAGAGTTTTGACTTATCGGTTTGCGTATCTCTTTTTGTTTAATTATTTTTACCACCTCTTTTAGACTCACTTCAAAATCTTTAAATATCTGAAACAAATCATAGAAATCTCTATATCTGGCCCTGTCACTGGTAGCTCGAACTTTTTCGGCTGTTATCTCACGTATGTCCATAACCCTAACACTGGTATCCACACTCCAAACGTTTCTATATTTCAAATCTCGAGCCGGCAACACAACATTTTGCAGAAAATCTACTTCCAATTTTAATGAATTGGATTGCTCCAAAGGTCCGCTATAAGATAATTTTTCCAATTTAATGGTAGCTTTGGAAGTATGCTCTTTTTTTACCCTTAAAAAATCATTCTCTTCAATCACTTCTTTAATCTCTTTAATATTTATGTTTTTACTTAAAGAAGTGAAATCCAAATCTTCAGAGAATCTCATTTGATCAAGATAACAGTGATGAAGGGCGGTTCCTCCTTTAAATACCAATTTGTTCCGAAGTGAAGAGTTGTAAATAATTTTAGAAACGAGCGCTAAAAAATAATCCTTCTCGGCAATAGCGAGTGGATATTTTAAGTTTCGTCTATTTGTCACCTCTAGCTCTCTTTTTGAAGGTATGGATATATTCATGCTTGATCAAAATGATCGTGATAATAAAGTCGCCACTTAGCGTTAAAATTTTTACTATCCCCGGTCATATAACTACTGCCTGATTCGCCCTTTACCATCTCATGTAAGCTTCTCGAATCAACACCGGCCAAATCTAACAAGAACCCTAAAATACGTTTTACAGTAACAGTTTGACCTTTGCTAAATTCATTTAATCGCGCTATATCGAGATCTTCTTTATGATCTTTTATTTTTTCCAAAACAACATCCACGGAATGAACGGTTCTTTTGAAGTTCAATATATCCAAAAGCGCCTTTTCGGCAAAAGCGATCTTCACGGAAAATCCTTCAATATTAAATTCTTTCCAACCATAAAAATCATCTCTGCCAGTAGTAATAAATTCAAATTTGATTCCTTGAATCTCCTTTCTCAATATTTTTTTCAGAGATACACTCGTTACTGCACTTAAATACTGATCAAACATCCCGTGGTACTGCAAGGCTGAATAAAAAGAGATATAAGAATCCTTGGCAATAAATTGAGCTATAACAAATTCGGAAATATTAAAAGACCCCCTTGACTCCAAAGTGGTTATATAATAAAGCCCTTTCTTAATTCTCACCAACCAACCGTTTCTTGCCAACTTACTAACTAAATTTCTAACCTTTTGTCTATTCATTGAAGAACCCAGCTCTCCCGCGATCTGCTCAAAAGAAACAAATAAACCTTTTTTGGCTATTAAATTCTCTAGCAGCTCCGCCTCTCTTTGGGATAAAATTGTATTTTTTGATGACATATAATAATAAAAAGTTGTTATTATCTATACTCATTTTATACAATAAATTTGTTTTGTCAATGAAATTCTATATATCTAGATTT
Source organism: uncultured Gammaproteobacteria bacterium (assembly GCA_964635515.1). Taxonomy (GTDB): domain Bacteria; phylum Patescibacteriota; class Patescibacteriia; order Patescibacteriales; family JAGXOH01; genus CAZNAQ01. The sequence continues at coordinate 528 of CAZWNU010000018.1, read as the reverse complement.
AAAACAAGCGTGTTTTATAAGAAATCTAAAATCACACCAAATCATCTAAAATGACACCGAAAAAATTATTTAAATTCACCATGCACAGTCTTTTTAGATCAAAAATCACAAAATGTATTGACTGAGTACCCCTTAAAAAAATATTTTCTATAAATATTTTGAAATTGTGGACGCGAGAGGATTTGAACCTCTGACCTCTACGATGTCAACGTAGCGCTCTAACCAACTGAGCTACGCGTCCTTTGATGCTGAAAACCAGGCCCGGTTTTTTAAAAATTTTTGACATTAGCAGGAGTGATTTGTGGGTATGGGTGGACTTGAACCACCGACCTCCACGTTATAAGCGTGGTGCTCTAACCGGCTGAGCTACATACCCAATAATACAAACAAGGGTTTTGTTAAAATAAAAAAATCCTCCCTTGCGTCAAGTCGACATTATTAATTTATCACTTTATATAATTTGTTTCAAGCTATTGTGCTAGTCCAGCTCATTTTGGACAACAAGCCATTATTAAGTAAATAATCCAC
>CAZWNU010000017.1:16726-20191 GCA_964635515.1 uncultured Gammaproteobacteria bacterium | reverse complement strand
CCAAATGAATATTTATTAAATAATTAATCCGCCAAATGTGTGTGCCTAAAACATTTTATGCCAGTTTTTAAATAAATTAATACTTAATTAATTTAAAGAGAGATTTTAAAAATTAGAGTTTATTTAAGAATTTTAAGTGCGTGCATAATTTATTAACATATTATAACACATTTTTAATTCTTGGAAAGCTTGAGAGTTGATTTTTTTATTCCTGAGCTTGTTTTTTGGGGCCTTTATTTAACATAAAGAAATTTGTTTCCTTTTTTGGTGCTATTTTTTATTGAGTTATAAAAAATAGCAAGCCGAGAGAGGGGTTTATTCTTTTTTGTTAAAGTAAGTAGCAGGATCTAGGATGGGAGTATTTCCCGGTGTAGTAAAAGTTAAACTAGGCACCCAAAGAGGTGTTTATAGTAAAAGTAATTTATTAAAATATTTGGACGAGCCGAAGAAATTCAGTTAAAGATTTTTTAGTTCTTTTATAATAGCAAGATGATTAAAAAAGAGCCTGACCAAAATTGAGTGGACATCCAAGAGCTAATATGTTAAGTTTTAATTAAAGTAACTATAATATTTATGATTAAATTAACCTTATTATTCAATAAAAAAACATATGTCTATTGAAAAATTCGGGAGCTTTGGCTCCTTGCCAAGTGAAACTAATGATCCTAAAAAAAGAGAAGGTGAAAACAAAAAGAAAGAACAGGAAATCAGTGCCAAGGTGGAAGAAGCTAATGAAAGAATGGAAATGAAAAGAGGTGAAGAACAAGCAGAGATCCAGGAAAAGAACCTAAAATTTTTAGGGAAGTTTCATGACCTTTGGAAGCTTTTAGACGAATATGAAAAAAGAATAGGAAAGGACTTTGCCGATCAGGAGGAAGAGATAGTAACTATTTTAAGAGAGTACACAGAAGGTAAAAAGGGAGTTGATTTAGATGATGATGTGGAAAGGTCTCATATGGAGGATACATTAAAGAAAAAATTGGGTGCGGAAATCAGTAAAAGATTTAATATTGCCGCTTAAATAAAAAAAGGAGCTTTAAGAAACTCCTTTTAACTTTTGCTTATAACCAGAGTGGTTATCAATTTTAACCTTCTCTTTTTCTCTATCGGAAGTTGCGTTGCCTCGATAGAGAGATCGCAGAGGATGCATCTTGCTAATTTTTTAGCAGAGTTTTTAGCTTTCGCTATAATTCTTCTTTCTTCCCAGATAATCTCCTCTATTTCCTCCTCTTCCAGCCCTGAGTAATATCTCAACAACTGGAGAATTGAGTTATTTATTTTTTTCACATCTATCAGTTTGTTCAGAGCAAAGATATTTCTTTGCTCCAAGATGCCCTCTTCGTCCAAGGTTCTGGTGAGATCTCTGATCTTTTTTTGACCGGCCTCTCTGTAGCCTTGCGTCTTGATTGTTTTCATCTAGCCCTCCCTCCTGTTTTCCCTTGTTTTGGTTTTTTGCTCCCTTGCTTGTTGGTTATATTGTTTTTTAAGGTTCAAACTTAACAAAACACCCTAGCATCTGTCCTGAGAAAGTCAAGTGTGACAGCGGTGTTTATAAAACGAAAAAGTACCTCAGCGTTTCTTTAAATAGTTGATTTATAAATTTTGATCAATTGCTTAGTTTAGGAAAAATAGCTTTCTCAGGAGCCGGAAATATTTTTTGTTTTACAGAGGGGTGCTATATAAATTTAAGAAATGTTTTGGTCGAATTCTGTTTTGGGGTTTAAACTTGGTGTTCCGGGGAAAATAAATAAGAAAGCTTGAGGTTAATTGGTAAAAAAACAGGGCCCTGAGAGCCCTGTTTTTTGTGGTAGATTTTATCTAGAGGCTCCGCTATAAGCAATTGCCCTAACTATATCCCAATCGATTGTAGTTTCTGGGGTTTTATCGTAGATGCCCCTGAATATATTGATGGCACTGGCTTCACTTTCCAGGTTTCTTTTAGCCGGCCTTAATCCATAAGTTATAATAGTTACTGCGGCACTGTCATTGGGGTTAGACATATCGGGGTCTCTCTGATATACCTCCCTGAAATATTCATTTTTGGTTTCTTCTTCAGCTTCATGATTTCTTTCTTCGGGCCAACGACCATTAGCTATTTTTATAACATCTTGCCATTCTTTTTCAGTCCTGGGTAGTCTTCTGAAAACCTTATGATATGAACTTACAACCCCGGCTCTTTCGCCAGCTCCAAGCCATTCTGTGGTTTGGCCGCCTTGATGTATGAATTGTGCCAGGGAATATCTTTCTGATTGATCCAGATCATCTTCTCTTTTTTCTACTATATATTCGTATAAGGGTATAGTTACATCATCAAGACCCACCCTTTGATTGTGAGATTTTATTTGAGAGGACTCTGCCTGACTTACTTTTTCTACTATTTCGCTACTTATACCTGCCAGGTTTTTAATGTCTTTATACTCTTTAGGGATCTCTTCTTCTTCCTCCTCCGGTTTGTCAACTACTCCTTTTATTATTGTTGGATCTGAGTAATCATTATTTTCGTTAACACCAAATATGGCGTAGAAATAATTAGTGTCTGAGCTGAGGTTTTCATCTGTAAAACTTTCTTCATTACCTCGGTATACTTCCTGCGATAGGCTCGAGATAACCCTGTGATCCATATATTCGAATATTTCCGAAATTGATCTAAGGACAACTACTTCCTTGAAATTGTCTTCTTCTGGATTAACCCAGTCTAAATATATTTCTTCCTGGTCTCTCTCCAGGTTGAACTCTGTAATTTTACTAGGAGGAGTGATATCCTCTTCGTCGCTAGGGTCGGGTGTTATAGAGAAACCACCGCCACCTCCGCCACCGCCACCTCCGCCGGTACTTCTACTCTCAGTGGTAAAGTTTTGGTTATCAGAAACAGCTTCAGCCCCTGAATCGCTTCTGGAGATGATCCTGAAATTATATTCAGTTCCGTCCTCCAATCCGCTCAGATTCATGCTGTGCGAGGTTTCAAGTTCAGAATCAGTAAGTTCTTCACCATAACTGTCAGTGGTTCCGTATTCCAAAGTGGAGGTGGAATTTATGTTAGTATCCCAGGTTATTGTGGCTTCTGACCCGGTGATACCACTGACCTCAATATTTGATATTAAGGGAGCCTGTTTGAAGTCTATGATCCTGGTGCTTGAGGCCTGGTTTCCTGAAGTATCATAGGCGGTCACAACGATCTCATTCTCTCCCGGATCCAGATCTATGGTAGCGCTCCACTCCTCGGTCCCACTGGCTATTCCACTGGCAAGGGTGGTCACATTCTCCCATTCTATCTGATCCACTGCCACATTATCACTGGATGTTCCAGTGACTGTATAGTGGGTAAGCTCGCTTTCATAGGTGATGGGGGAGTCAGAAGGATCGGTAATGGTGAGTTCTGGAGGGGTGGTATCTTCGGTAATGAAAGTATAGTTATCAGAAACAGCTTCAGCCCCTGAATCGCTTCTGGAGATGATCCTGAAATTA
>CAZWNU010000017.1:0-16626 GCA_964635515.1 uncultured Gammaproteobacteria bacterium | reverse complement strand
GGGAGTCAGAAGGATCGGTAATGGTGAGTTCTGGAGGGGTGGTATCTTCGGTAATTTCAACTGTCGCTTCTCCCCATGATATCTCTTCTATAGCACTCTCCGGAGACGAAGAGCTTCTTACTTCAGAGTCTTGTGTGGAGCTAAGAGTTACAACTCCTCCGTCTATGGCCTTTAGTTCCATTGTAATCATTGTTTTACCTGCACTTATGTCAGTGGGATCACAGGTGTTTCTACTGATTTCGGCCAAGGCAACATTTATATCAGGAGATGAGGTAGCTATAGAATATTCCGTACAGTCGTCTGAAGTAAGAGCCTCCCCAGCTTCTATTGATGTTATCATGATCTTTTCAAGATCGATATTTAGGTAAAGATCAGCTGAATGAAACTCATGTTCACCCGAATTTATTACCACATCTAAACTGAACTCCTCTCCGGTTTTCACCTGTTTTGTTTGGGGCTCAATTGTTACTTCTGTACTTGATTCTGCTAAAGTGGTTGAGTTAAACGGAGCAAAGAAGGATAAAACCCCTAAAAGAACCGCTATTTTTATCAATTTTTTCATTTCATCTTTCATATTATCTTTTTAATTTTTATATATTTTTAGTTTATTAGTTTAGTATTAAGATTATATCAAATCATTTTCGTTTATTAAAGTTTTTGTTAACTTAATTTTTATTTTGAATTAATAATATTTTTTAATTGATGCCGAGATAGTTGTTTTTTGTTTTCGGACATTCCCTAGAGTCTTCATTTATGGTAAAATAATTACTAATAAAATAATCGTTTTTTATGACCAAGAAAAAAAATATTTTTATTATCTCAATCTTAGTACCGATCTTTGTTTTTGTTTTAATTAATTATTTGGATAGTGCCAAGGCTGCTTGCGACGATATTTTCCAGGGCTATGCCTACAACTCCTCTTCCGGAGAATGTGAGTTTAGGAGTGTTAGAGTGACTTCCCAAAGAGGATGTTTTAATCCCTTTCCTTACGAGACCATGGAGGAATGCTTGGAAGACAATCCTTATTACGGAGACCTTAGTGATGAGGTTCGGGATATGAGGCTGAGACTGGAAGGCCGGATATTACTTCAAGTAGAAGAAGACGGTCAAGCTTATTATATTAACCCTGATGACCTGAGCCTCCACTTTTTAGGTCGTCCGGCTGATGCCTTTGAGATAATGAGAGGGGAGGGGGTAGGTATAAGTAATGAGGATATCCTAAAGATACCCGCTTCTCTGGATTATCTAAGAGGTGAGGATTCGGACGGAGATGGTCTTCCGGATGATTTTGAAAGGGCTTTTGGAACCGATCCTTACAATCCTGATACAGACGGAGATGGATATACTGACAAAGAAGAGATCAAGCACGGTTACGATCCCCTAGGTCCGGGCAAACTTCCCCTGGATGAAAACTTTGCCCAAGCCCAGGCCGGCAGAATCCTACTCCAAGTAGAAAGAAACGGAGAAGCTTGGTATGTCAACCCGGAGAACAATCACAGATATTTCCTGGGTCGTCCAGCTGATGCCTTTGAGATAATGAGGAATTTGGGTCTGGGTATAAGTAACCAAGATTTTAACAAGCTCGATTAGTCCACAAAAAGAGACGAAGCTGAACAATTCAATTCCATAAAAAAAAGAGAGAATTTTCACCTCTCTCTTTTTTTTATTGCCTAGGAACCTCCTTTTTTATTCAGGATTGATTATTATTCCGCTTCTTTTTGATTTTTTGAGTTATCCTTGATCTTTAGAAAAAACAGCAGATTTAGTAATAAACCAAAGACTCCTGCGGCCAAAAGGGCTGTTATAGCTCCCCAGACGCCCCAAAGGGGCAAAAGGATCAAGAACAGAGCTATTTTAAGAACAGCAGTACTTGTTCGTAAAATGTAGAGCTCTTTCTTTTTGGCATGAGCGGTCAGAGTTTGGCCCATTAAAGATCCGGGGTAAAGTAAAACAGAAAGGGCAAAGATTTGGGAATATACTATTGAATCCAGATATTGGGGAAAGAATAATTGATAAAAATAAGGGGCGAGAAGGATATAGACCCCTACTAAGGGTAAGAGCATCAGGAAGAATTTGATCATTTTGCCCGGAAGAGTATTCTTTAGTTTGAAGGCATTTCTTTGACTCAGTTTAGGCAAGCTGATTTTGGTTAAGCTCTCCAAGGGTTTTTTCATTACTTTGATAGGCCGTGTTGAAAAAGTGTAGATGGCCAGTTGGATAGGGCCCAGGAAATGAAAAAGCAGGATTTTGTCCATGTGACTGGCTACAGTTCCTAAAACACCCATTAGACTGAGATGTTTACCATATCCGATTGAGGAGGGATCCTGGTTTTGGTTAGTAGGATATTTTTTTAGGGTGAGCAGTAAGAAGAAGAGGCGAAACAGAGTGGTGGCGGCAAAGTAGACCAAGAGGATCAAAAACAGATTTTGGCTTAAAAAGAGGGCAATGACAGTACTTATCACCACCAAAATTCTGGCAATAGCTTGGTATTGGGATAGGTGTTTGAAATCCTTTTTACCACTCAGGTAGTAAGAATAGAAATTAAAAGAGGTTTTAAAAGGTATGAATCCGGCGATCAGGAGAAAGGACAGTCCCAGAGTGGTATTATCCTGGAAGAGGTAGTAAGCGGACAAGACCAGGGCTCCTAAGGCTCCCAGAACACCCCATTTTAGTTTTGTTTTTAAAGCCGGATAAAAGGTAGCCTCATTTCCCTGAGCTACCGCTCTGACCAAGGCCTGGTTCATACCGGACAGGGTGGGTATGGCCAGGATAGCTGAAAAAGAGATGATAAACTTAAAAGTACCATAGGTCTCAGGAGGAATTAGGTTGGCAAAAGCAATAGCCAGACCCAGCCCGGCCAAGGAGGTTATTCCTGTGCCCAGGTTAAGCCAAAAGCTTCCTTTAGCCAAATAGACCATATCGGTTTTAGTATACTTTTGGGTCCAGCGGAGCAGGTTATAGATTTTTTTCTTTGTTTTTTTGATCATGATCTCTTCAAGTTTTTTAGGACTTGTCTTTTTCTAGACTGAGTTTATTATACCACAGCCCTGAGTTGAGAAAAAAACAAACCCCCAAGGATTTGTTTAAGAATAAAGGATTTAGATCGGTCATTTTTTTACCATTCAATATGGAACTCGTGATGGTCATCTCCTTGACTCATGCATTTCACCTCCTTGATTTTTACTTGGTTACTGCCGCTGGCGTTTTCCACCATTCTGGAGAGAGCACCTCGGAATTGAATGCAGGTCAGAGGATGAGCTTCAAAATTTTTTAGAACCACTTTTGCTTTTCGATTTTTTCCATCAAAACTTTTCAGCTCCATTTGTCCTCGGGTGAAGCTTTTATTCCAGGTTTTCATGGCTTCTTTGGCTGTTTTTTCCAAAGTTATGAAGTATTTAACAAATATCTTTATAGTCGGAGAAATTGAAACGATGTTACTGCCCAACTTAAAGATCTCTTTTTCACTCCAATTAAAAAAGCGGGCGGCAGCCACAAAAAAGATCTGAGGATAGATCTCTGGTATCATCTCCATATCCGCTTTTTTCTCCAGGTCACTGAGGGCAAAGCCCGCTTCTTTTTTCAAGAATTTTCCTAATTTATCAAGACCCTTTTCACCTTCTTGCTTTCTAACGTAGTCGATATAGTATTTTATATGTTCTCCTCTCTGTTCTCCAGGAAGTTTTTTCAGCTCCTTTATTTCTTTTTTTAATTTTTCTTTTGTTTTTTGATCCATAAGTACTTGTATTTTCTTAAGGTTATCTTAAATAGAAAAGAAAGCCCGAGATGGTTATTTGATTCTTCAGGGCCCTTCATGTTTATTGATCTGTCCCGAATAAATATTTTTGAATTTTCACCATTCAACATGGTACTCGTGATGGTCATCTCCTCGACTCATGCATTTCACCTCCTTGATCTTTACTTGGTCACTGCCGGTGGCGATCTCTGTCATTTTGGCAATAGCTCCTTGGAAATGGATGCAGGCAAAGGGGTGGGTCTTAAAGTTTTTCAGAGCCATCACGAATTTTCGGTTTTTTTCGTCAAAACTTTTCAACTCCATTTTACCTCGGGTAAAATTTTTATTCCAAACCTTTACACTTTCCTTAGCTGTCTTTTCGAAAGACAGGAAATGTCTGATAAATATCTTCATGGTCGGGGAAACCGAGGAAATGGTTTTGCCCAGCTCAAAGATTTCTTTTTCACTCCAGTTAAAAAAACGGGCGGCAGCCACAAAAAAAACATGGGCATAGGTTTCCGGTATCATCTCCATATCCGCTTTTTCCTTTGCATCACTGATGTCAAAATCTACTTCTTCCTTCAAGAATTTTTTTAATCTATTAAAACCTTTTTCACCTTCCTGTTTTTTAACATGATCGATGTAGTACTTTATATGTTCTCCTCTCTGTTCTCCAGGAAGTTTTTTTAGCTCCTCTATTTCTTTTTTTAATTTTTCTTTTGTTTTTTGATCCATAATTACTCGTATTTTCCTAAGGTTGTTTTAAATAGAAAGGAAAACTCGAAATGATTATTTGGTTTTTTTCAGGGCTCCCATGCTTATCGGTCTGTGCCGGATTTATACTCTCGAATCCTCACCATTCAATGTAGAATTCATGATGATCATCCCCTTGGTTCATGCACTTTACCTCCTTGATCTTTACCTGGTCACTGCCGCTGGCGAGCTCTACCATTTTAGCAATGCCTCCTTGGAGATTGATGCATAGAAAGGGATGGGCCTCAAAGTCCTTTAGTGCTATTGTCAAATTCCGGTTTTCTTTGTCAAAATCTTTCAATTCCATTTTACCTCGAGTAAAATTTCTGTTCCACTTACCCACACCTTCCCTGGCTGTCTTTTCCATGGATAAAAAGTGTTTAATGAATACCCTTATAGTGGCGGAGACTGAGGATGCAGCTTTACCTAGCTCAAAGATTTCTTTCTCACTCCAGTTAAAAAAACGGGCGGCAGCCACAAAAAAGATCTGGGGATAAATCTCCGGTATCATCTCCATATTTGCTTTTTCCTCCACGCCACTGATATCAAAATCCATTTCTTTCTTTAGGAACCTCTTTAATTCTTTAAAACCTTTTTCACCTTCCTGTTTTTTAACATAATCTATATAGTACTTTATATGCTCTCCTCTCTGTTCTCCAGGAAGTTTTTTCAGCTCCTTTATTTCTTTTTTTAATTTTTCTTTTGTTTTTTGATCCATAACCTATTATTCATCTTATTCTTGTTTAATAATACCAAAAAAAGTTATTTTTAGAAAGGAAAAATCAAGGAGGAAAGAGTGGGGTGGAAAAACATTTTTCCCAGATCGATTTTTTTTAAGCTTTCCAATCGAGTTTAAACAATTTTTTTCATTGATTTTGAGTTTAGAATATTTTTGGCTATAATAATAATCTATGGAGGAAAAAATTTTGGAAGATATTAAAATTGTAGCTAAACAGGCCGGACAGGCTGTTTTGTCTTTTTATGGTTCTGATCTAGGGGTGGAGATGAAAGATGATCAGAGCCCGGTAACCTTGGCGGATAAGGAATCCAATCGGATCATCCTGTCAGGTTTGGCAGATTATGGTTACGGCCTTGTCTCCGAGGAGATCGAGGACAATCAAGATAGATTATCCCAGGACCGGGTCTGGATAATCGATCCTCTGGACGGGACCAAGGATTTCATTCATCAAACAGGAGACTTTTCTATTTTAATAGCCTTGGTAGAGAGAGACGGCCAATCCTTTAAACCTATTTTAAGCCTGGTCTATCTACCGGCTCAGGACCTCCTTTATTTCGCCCGCAAAGGTCGGGGTTCTTTTGTGCAATGGGGAGAGAGTAGTCCTTTAAGACTTAAGGTCAATAATGTGAAGGAGTTTTCCCGTTTCGTTTTAATAGGCAGCCGTTTTCATAGTTGTGAGCTTGAAGATCGTCTGTTCCAAGATCTGGGCATGAAGGAAAGGATCACCTGCGGTAGTGTGGGGGTGAAGATATCCAGGATCGCTTCCGGTCAGGCCGATCTTAATATCAATCCCAGTTCCAAAACCTGGGAATGGGACGTCTGCGCCCCGGAATTGATCCTTGAGGAGGCCGGAGGCAAATTGACTGACTTGGAAGGAAGGATCTTCAGCTACAACAAGGAGAATCTGAGAAATGATAATGGCTATATAGCCAGTAGTGGTGATTGTCACAATTACTTGATTAAAAAGATTCAAGAGTATATGTAGTTTTTAACGACCTCCTTTACTTATTACAGTGGAAACAGTCTTTAGAATGATTGACAGATCCAGAAAAAGGGATCTGTTTTTTATATAAAAAAGGTCGTATTGCAATTTTTTTAAAGAATCCTGGTAGCTTGGTGAGTGGTATTCTCCTGATATTTGATCCCAACCGGTCAAACCCGGCTTGACCAGCATCCTTTCCCGGTAAAAAGGTATTTCTTTTTCCAATTTTTCCACAAATTCCGGCCTTTCCGGTCTGGGTCCGACAAAACTCATCTCTCCCTTTAGAATATTGAAAACTTGAGGCAACTCATCCAGTCGACTTTTTCTCAAAAAAGAGCCCCACTTGGTTATCCTGTCATCCTGATCTCGGGTCAAGGTTTGATGATTGTTTTCTATTCTCATACTTCGGAACTTGATTATAGTGAACTCCTCTCCGTTTTGACCCAATCTCTTCTGTCTGAAAAATACCGGGCCCTTACTCTCCAGCTTAATAATGATGGCAATCAAGGGGTAGAGGGGGAGGGTAAGCAGGAGAATGGAAAAACTTAGAGCAAGATCATAAATCCTCTTGGTTTTGTCAAAGACCTCCTTGTCTCCTTCATTGAGTTTTTCCAAAAACCAAGCCTGATTTATGGTCCTGATCGGGATACGACCACTAATGCTTTCGAAGAAGTCGGGCAAGGAAAGGAAGTTGACCTTTAAGTTAAGACAGGTGAAAAAGATGGGTCGTAAATTACTAAGAGAGCTTAGGTCTTGGTCGATTATGATGGTTTTCACCTTTTTCTTTTTTATTAACTCTCTTAATTGATTGGTTTGGTTAAAAACAGGAATCCCGTTCAATTCTTTTAATTTCTTTTCCTGATCAAAAATAAAACTGAGCTTGTAGCCCAGGTGGGGCTTTTCTTTGATTTCTTTAATCAAGAATTCCACTTCCGGAGAGATCCCTATTATAGCTAAATTGTCTTTGGGGGCGTAGAGGCTCAGGCCTTGAGCGAACAGTCTTCTCCAGACCAGGAATAGGACCAAGAAAACACCGGCAAAAATGGCCAAATTGGTCCGGGGAGAAACATAGTCAAAAACTGCCGTGATATAGAAGAAGGTGATAGATATCAGGACAGCTACGGTAAAGCTTTTTAAAGCGGTTTTCAGAAATTTTTGATTATTAACGATCAAGCTCAGGTGGTAAAGATTGGAAATATAGAAAATTAATAACCAGACCACCAAAAGCAGGGAGAAGTCCAAAAAATGTCTTTCCCATAGTTCAGCCGAGGGGAGTTGGCCGTGCCTGATAAACAGGGCCAGATAAAGACTCAGATAAAAAAAGAAAACATCCCCGGAGAGTAAAAAAATTTTTCTTATTCTTGATCTCATAAATTTGATTCAAATTTATCAAAAGTTTCATAAAAAATCAACTTTTTGAGTTTTTCTATCTTGCTTTTGACTTTGGGTGTGATAAAATTAAATTATGCTAGAACAAGATACTTTTGAAGAAAACTCCCTGAAGTGGCCCTTGGTCGGTAACAAACAGGTGTCTGATTTTCTTTTTCAAACTTTGGTCAAAAGAGACCCGGCAGGTAGCTATATTTTCCTGGGTCCGGACAATTTGGGCAAAACCACTGTGGCCAAGTTTTTTGTTAAGTCATTGCTGTGCCAAAAAGGACAACCGGCCTCTTGCGAGCAGTGCCCTTCTTGTCAGCAAATGAATCACAAAGGAGAGGAGGATAGTCTATCAGCTGTCCACAGCGATTATTATTTGGTTAAAAAAGAAGAGGGAAAAAAGAACATCTCCATAGAACAGATCAGAGACTTTAACAAGATCTTGAGCATGAGCTCTTTCCTTAATTCTTACAAAACAGGGATCATTAAAGAGGCTGAGAGTTTAAGCCAAGAAGCGGCTAATGCTTTGTTAAAAACCTTGGAAGAACCCAAAAGGAAAGTAGTGATAATTTTAATTGCATCCAATCTGGAAAGTGTTCCGGCCACTTTGGCTTCCAGGAGTCAGATCCTTAATTTTTATCCGGTCAGTACTGAAGAGATATATGACCATTTACTGGAAGAGCATCAGGTTTCCAGGAGCGTGGCTAAAAATATTTCCAGATTAAGCCTGGGTCGTCCGGCTCTGGCTGTTAAGTTTTTGGAGGACCAAGAGTTCTTGGGAAAACACAGGGATCGGGCTGAAATGTTTTTGGATTCCTTGGCTGAGCCTGATGCCAATTCCCGAATCAAGAGTTTAAATAATTTTTTGGGTGAAAAGGCCAGTGGTCAAGAAGGGGCCGGAAGGGCCTTGAACTTGATCGAGATCTGGCGCGCCCTGGCTCGAGATATATTGCTCATAAACCACCAAAATAAAAATTTGATTCAACATCAGATATTTAAAGAAAAATTGGAAAAAATTTCTGAAAGATTTGATAATAGAAAGAGTCTAAAACTGATAGCTTTGTTGCAGACCGCGGAAAAGCAGGTCAAAGAAAACGTTAACCCCAGATTGGCGGTAGAAAATATTCTTTTTAACCTTAATTAATATTAAAAACAAAATATGACAAGTAGAAAAATCATTTATGGGTTCTTTCTTCTCTTTCTGGTCTTTCTTGTTTCCGGTTGTTCTTTAAGATTTTCTTCTGATCAGGACAGGGATTTGGGAGGAGTGTTTTTAAGCGAGGACCAGGGCCGGAAATGGAGACATGCCGTGGCTGTGCCCACAGTGGGAGATCGAAGAGAGCACATCGGCAATATTGCTGTTAACAAGATGACCCGAGATCCCAATGACCCCCAGGCCGTCTACCTGGCCAGCTTGGAAAGGGGCCTTTATTATACTTATGATATTTCCGAGGGTTGGCGCAAGGCTGAAGGTTTACCCAATGCCACAATTGATGCGGTCAGGGTGGATGCTCAGTCTAAATGTATTATTTATGCGTCCAGTGGCAACACTGTTTACAAATCAACCGATTGTAATCGAAGTTGGGAACCAGTCTATTATGACGACGAGAGAAGAGCCAAGATCAACGATATTGTAGTAGACCATTATAATCCTTCCAATGTCTTTATTGGCACATCCTTGGGAGTTGTTCTAAAATCCGAGGACAGAGGGGAGAGCTGGAGTCCTGTGAAAAAAATCAATGATCGGATCTCAGGTTTGTACTTGAGTCCCCATGATAGCCGGATCATGTTGGTCACCACTGAAAGAAGGGGAACTTTCCGTACTCGGGATGGCGGATTCAGTTGGACCAATTTGGAGGATAACATGGAGGATTTTGATGATAGTCGAGATGTTCGGGACCTGTTTATGCCCGAGTCGGACAAGGGTTGGATCTTCCTGGTCACCGAATACGGTCTTTTAAAATCAGAGGATTTCGGAGATACCTGGTCTGAAATAGAGCTTTTAACACCGGAAGATGAAGCGGTTATCAATTCCATTACCATGAACCCCCAAGATCCAGATGAAATTTATTATGTCACCAATAATACTTTTTATCGTTCTTTAAACGGGGGCGAAAGTTGGAGTACTCAGGCCCTGCCCACTTCCAGACCGGGCCAATCCCTGTTGATTAATCCGGAAAAACCTAATATAATTTATTTGGGTATCGGGGCTAGTCCCGATAGCTCCATCTTTGGCAGATAGAATTAATATTAATCAGATCGGATTTTGCTATTGACTAGCAAATGACGATTCAGATATTATGAACACTTATCTCGAACAAAAGCAAGATGATTTCCAGGCAGCGGTTGATTTCTTTAAAAAAGAGATTTCCAAGCTCAGGGTGGGTCGAGCCAGTCCCAATATTTTGGACGGTGTTTTTGTCGAAGCCTATGGCACCAGAATGCCCATCCAAGGAGTGGCCAATATTACCATCCAGGACTCAAAAAACATGACAGTTGAACCTTGGGACAAGAATTTACTTAAAGAGATAGAAAAAGCCATATCTGAAGCACAATTAGGGGTTAATGTAGGTGATGATGGAGGCAAGATCAGATTGGCCCTGCCCCAGATAACAGAGGAGACCAGGAAGGAGTTGACCAAGAAGTTGAATGAAAAATTGGAGCAGGCCAGAATTTCGGTTCGACAGATCAGGGAGGAGGTTAAAAAGGAAATTGAAGAGGCTGAAAAAAAGAAGGAGATAACCGAGGATGATAGGTATGATTTTATAGAGGATCTGGATAAGGAAGTGGAGCGAATAAATAATACTCTCAAGGAGGTTCGAGACAAAAAAGAAGAGGATATTATGACCGTCTAGTTCAAGTTCGGACTTTCATAACCTTGCTACAAGTTTTTTAGGACTCTTTAATTAAGATTTAGCTAGATTTTTATATGTCTATATTTTTCATTATTATAATTTTTTTGATTGTTTTGTCTGTCTTGGTGTTTGCTCATGAATTGGGTCATTTTTGGGTGGCTCGAAGGTTCGGGGTCAATGCTGAGGAGTTTGGTTTTGGTTTTCCACCTCGGATCCTGGGGATTTACAAAAGCACTTCTGGTAGGTGGAAAATAGCCAGATATGGGAAGAAGGTCGAAGATGCGGCCGATACCATTTATTCGGTAAACCTGATCCCCTTGGGCGGTTTTGTTAAGATCAAAGGAGAGGACGGAGGGGATGAAGAGGCAGAAGACAGTTTTGCCAACAAAAAGATCTGGAAGAGAGCCCTGATCCTTTCCGCCGGAGTTATAATGAATGTCATTCTGGCTATGTTTCTTTTTGGTCTTGGTTTTATGATCGGCCTACCCCAGGGGATAGATGATTCCATACCGGAAGATCGAGTCAGAGACAAACATGTTCAAATAGCTCAGGTTCACCCTGATTCTCCGGCTGATCGAGCCGGCTTGGAAATGGGGGATAGGGTTTTAAGTATTCAAGGACAAGAATTCAGCCAAGCTTCCGAACTGGAAGAATTTATTAAGAGCAGAGAAGGTCAAGAACTCAATTACCAGATTCAAAGGGGCCGGGAGGTTTTAAGCAAGGAAATAACCCCGGTGGAATTGGAGGAAACAGGAGATGTGGGGGTGGGGATCTATATCAACACCGTCGGTTTGGTCAAGCATCCCTGGTACGTGGCTATTTGGGAAGGTATTAAAACCGCCATTGTTTTAACCGGGGCCATTATTGTGGCCTTGGGCATACTTTTGAAAAATCTGGTAGTCGGTGCTCCTGTTGGGGGCGAGGTCGGCGGTCCGGTAATGATCGCTTCCTTGACCGGACAGTTTGCCGAAATGGGCTTTGTTTATCTTCTGCAGTTTACCGCCCTGCTCTCCATCAATCTGGCTATTATTAATTTTTTACCGATTCCGGCCCTGGATGGAGGTCGGGTGATCTTTTTGATCGTAGAGAAGATCAAGGGTTCTCCGGTTCGCAAGGAAGTGGAGGCGGTGATCCATAATATCGGTTTTCTTCTTTTGATCTTTTTGATCATTTTGGTCACCTTTGGTGATATAAGTAGTTTAATTAGAGACTGATATGGGATTATTTTTAAGGTGGCTACTAGTTACCACAGCTATTTTGATCAGTGCTTTTCTGGTTCCCGGAGTGATAGTGGAGGGAATTTGGCCGGCTTTATGGGTGGCTCTGTTTTTAGGTATCTTTAATTTGATCCTTAGACCCTTTCTTATAATCCTTACCCTGCCTATAACAGTGATTACTTTCGGCCTATTCATCTTTATCATTAACACTCTTTTGATTCTATTGACTTCTTCCATAATCCAAGGTTTTTATGTATCCGGTTTTCTCGAAGCCTTAGTCTTTAGCGTGATCCTCTCCGGGGTCAGCTATTTTTTGAATTATATAGCTGAATCTTCTCAGAGAAGTAGATATCCTAGGAGGCCGAGTCGCTAGATCCGGGGATTGGCCCAGATGGCTAGGGCGCACGCTTCGGGTGCGTGAGGTCGCCGGTTCGAGTCCGGCATCCCCGACCGGTTAAAATCAATTTATCATCAAAGTGTCCGCGAAGGACAAAGGATATGGTTTAGTTAGATGTATATCCTTTTTTTATTGAGATTGACAATCTGTGTTCACAATGATATACGGGTTGATACTGATAATGTTTAATTAAAACTTTTTATTTTTATGGATTTTTTTCAACTAGAAAAAATTCTTCAGGATTGCCCTCCTTTCCGTGTTCGACAAGCCAAGGAAGCGGTTTTTAAAAACCTGATTTCTGATTGGTCCGAGGCTACTAACCTAGGCAAGGATTTGCAGGAGAGGTTGACCAGGGTTTCACCCCTCGGGTTAGAGGGGAAAACAGAGGTGTCTGAAGACAAGAAAACCGTTAAGGCGGTTCTTTTTTTGAAGGACGGAGAAAAGGTAGAGACGGTCTTGATGAGGCATAAACAGAGGAATACGGTCTGCGTCTCCACTCAGGTGGGGTGTTCTTTGGCTTGTGATTTTTGTCTCACCGGTAGGAGCGGTTGGGTCAGGGACCTGGAAGCGGGGGAAATAGTGGCCCAGATTCTTTTCCTTGCCCGGTTTTTGAAGTTAAAGAAGGAGAGAGTGAGCAATGTGGTTTTCATGGGCATGGGAGAGCCCTTTCTAAACTACTCAGAAACCATCAAGGCGGTGCGGATGATCAATCAGGAGATGGGAATCGGTTCTAGAAAAATCTCTATTTCCACGGTTGGCATAGTAGAGGGTATAAAAAATTTGATCAAAGAGCCGGAGCAGGTTAATCTGGCTGTTTCCTTACATGCTCCTGACAGTAGTCTTAGGAGTCAACTGATGCCCATCAATGAGAAATATCCTTTGGAAAAATTATTGGCGGCTGTAAAGAGTTATATTGAAAAGACCAATCGAAAAGTGATGATAGAATATTTAATGCTTAAGAGTATAAATGATTCTCCGGAACGAGCCGAGCAGTTAGCTAAACTCTTAACAAGTCAACTTCCGCCTCTTTTCGTGGTTAATTTGATATCCTATAATTCTACCCGGAGATATCAGGCCTCTTCCCTGGAAAAGATCCTTCGGTTTCGAAAAGTTCTGGAAAGATACAACCTAGAAGTGGTCCAGAGATACAAATTTGGAAGAGATATTAAAGGAGCTTGTGGCCAGTTGACAAAAAAGTAATTTTTAGTTATAGTTTTTAGGTTAAAATAAAAAATTCGCTCTTTCACAAACACAGATAAAAACACAAACAAATTAAAGCTGAGAGGAGGAGGTATGGCACTAAAGGAGGAAGGAAAAAACTCTTGCCTTTCGAGTCATCGGAAGAAACCTTTATTTTTCAGTGAAACATCTGATTTGGAAGACAGGCTTAGGGAGTTGGAGGAAGAGAACAGAAGATTGAGAGAAGAAAAAGAAGAGCTGGCTGACAATATCCGCAAACAAAGAGTTTTCTATGAAAAACAACAAAGGAGATTGATCAGACAGCTGTCCGGTGGTATAGCCCACCATTTCAATAATTATCTGGGCGTGATCAGGGGTTATGTGGAACTTCTGGAAATGGATTGCAGGGAGATGCCCTCCGGTTCCAACAGGGGTATGAACCTGGAGAGATTCGAGATGATACAGGACGCTATAGACAGAAGTTCCTATCTGATCTCCAGGATACTGTCTTGCCTTTCTTTTGACGACGTTAAAGAGCCTCGGGTCGAGGTTCACCATCTTTTATCCCAGATAAAAGAATATGTAGTCAGTCAGGAGTGTTTCAGGTCCAAAGGAATCAAGGTCTCCTTGAGTTTAAATACGGACCTGGATGTGGTTAAGGCCGGAAGCTTGCGAGAGGCCTTTGTCAACATTTTGGAAAATGCTTGTGAAGCCATAACCTCCAACGACGGATTTATCAGAATCTCTACCGAGACAATCCGTTTAAGCGAGGATATGGTTGTCAGGGATTTTTGGGAGTTGAGCCCCGGTATGTACTTGGTGGTGAAAATCGAGGATTCTGGCCGGGGTGTGGCTGAGGAGGATCTGGGAAAAATCTTTGAACCTTTTTTTTCCACCAAGCAAGACGCCTTAACTCAAGGAAGAGGTTTGGGCTTGGTGATTGCAGAGGCAATCATTCAAACCTGCGGTGGCGCTATCAGGTTTGAAAGCTTGGAGGAAAGTGGATCCCTCTGTCGAGTATACTTGCCAATCTCTTAACTTTTTTAATCATTCGATCATTTGAGCAAATAAATAACAGGCCCGGAGAGTCATCTTCGGGTCTTTTTCTTTTTGTGCTATAATAATGAAAATAATAATTAATAAAGATATGAAAAAAATTTTCTTTCTTTTGCTTTTATTGACCTTGGTTTTTCCTCTAAATGCCCAGGCCGGTTTAAGCTCCAGATTAGCCGGCAGAATAGTTATAAACGTAGAAAAGGACGGTGAGGCTTGGTATATTTATCCGGAAAACAACAGAAGGTATTACTTAGGTCGGCCAGCAGACGCCTTTGGCATTATGCGAGAGTTGGGCCTGGGGATCTCTGAGAAAGATTTTGAAAAGATCAGACAATCGGATGAATTGGAAGAGGGGGAGATTTTATTGAATAGATTAGCCGGCAGGATTCTGATAAGAGTGGAGGAGGACGGTGAGGCCTGGTATATAGATCCGGTTGACCTGGAAAAATATTATCTGGGAAGGCCGGCTGACGCTTTTGCTATTATGCGCGAACTGGGCCTGGGAATCACTAGGTTGGATCTGGCCAGAATTCACAAGCACACCCTGGATGAGTCTCTGAATGAATACAGCAGTTACAGTCTAAGACGATTAATCTCTTCCTCCATGGGTGATTTTTATGTGGATGTGGTGGAAATAGATCTTAATAATCCTGATTTGGAAATAATTACTGACACAGCCAGTGATAGTGATTGTCAGGGCGGGTGTCTGGCTCAGAGCTTGGGAGAGTTCATATTTGATAATGACGGCTTCGCCGGTATCAATGCTACCTATTTTGACACCGGAGCCGCTAGAAAGAATTATTATTTTTTCCCTGTCTACAATACCAATTTGGAAAAGATGATCAATCAGGATCAGTTGAAATATTGGACCACCGGACCCATTATGGCCTTTGATAAGGATAATAATTTCTATTACTTTAAAGATAGTCGAGAATTTGAGAGCGTAACTCATTTTGAAGAAAAATACGGAGTCGAACTCCAAGCCGCTTTAGGCAACAAGCCCAGATTAGTGGAAAACGGTATGAATTTGTTGATCGATTGGGAGATGGATCATGGACAAGAGACTGTTAAGACCTGGCGGACCGCATTGGCTTACAAGGATGAAGGGGAGGGTAAGGGAAAACTTTTGCTGGTGGCTGCCAGAGCGGCTACGGTTCCGGATTTGGCCGAGATCTTGAAGGCCATGGATGTTGATTTCGCTTTGAATTTGGACGGAGGTTGGTCAACCGCTCTTTTTTACAATGATGAATATATGATCGGTCCGGGTCGAGATATTCCCAACGCCTTAATTTTTAGAGAGAAATGATCTTATGTGGCAAACCCTGATCCAAAAGCTTTCTGACAGAGGATCTCTTTCCTTGAAACTCAGAATCAATCCAGGAGCCAAAGAAACCTTTATTCAAGGCAGGAGAGAGGATGGAGTGTACAAGGTCAATGTGGCCGCCTCCCCGGAGAAGGGAAAGGCTAATCAAGAATTAATAAAATTTGTAGCCAAGGAATTGGGCGTGTCTTCAAATAATGTTACAATAGAAAAAGGCCATGGGGATAAAAATAAATTGTTAAAGATCAAATTATGAAATGGCATCGCAGCAACGCCAAAACACCATACCCCAAGGGGTATTTTTTAACCAAAAAGATCAATCCGGTGGTAAAATTCCTGACCATCTCCGATATTATAATCTTGACCAGCTTTGGTCTGATCACCCCCATCTTTGCTATCTTTATCAAAGATAATATAGAAGGAGGGTCGGTGGAAGTGGCCGGTTTTTCAGTGGCCATATTTTTGTTCACCAAGAGCTTGGGTCAAGTGCCCATAGCCAGGTTGGTTGACAAGATAAAAGGGGAGAAGGATGATTTTTGGTTTTTGTTTAGCGGTTCGATCGGCGTTTCCTTGGTGCCCCTTATGTATATTTTTATCAGCACTCCGGCATCTTTATACATGGTTCAATTTTTTTATGGACTCTGTGCGGCCATGATCTTTCCCTGCTGGATGGCTGTCTTTACCAGGCATATAGACAAAAATTGCGAAGGGGTGGAATGGGGGGTTTACAGAACCATGGTTGATTTCGGCTGTGCCGTGGCTGCTTTATTGGGGGGACTTCTGGCCTACAGATTCGGTTTTACTCATTTATTCGCCGTGATCAGCGTTGTCTCTTTTATGGGGTCTTTATTCATTTTATTTATATACAATGAGATGACTCCTAATCCGGATAAGGACAAAAAAAGATTGAGTATAAGGTAGGTTTTATTAAACAATAATTAAGAGAGGCAGGGTTTTTTTATTGAATAAGTTCAGGCACATTTTGGACGGCGAAGCCGGACAAAATGAATGCAAATA
>CAZWNU010000016.1:0-21852 GCA_964635515.1 uncultured Gammaproteobacteria bacterium | reverse complement strand
AAAACACCCTTTGAGGGGGTGCTTTATGCTAATACTGCTCACAATTGGGGTGGCTACTGGGAATCGAACCCAGATCTCCGGTGCCACAAACCGGAGTTCTAACCGTTGAACTATAGCCACCATGAACTTAAAAAGCGCACTCGGCAGGATTCGAACCTGCGACCTACGGCTTAGAAGGCCGTTGCTCTATCCAGCTGAGCTACGAGTGCTTAAAAAACGAGGTTTCAAATAAAAATAGAATTGCTGAAAGCAACTCTCATTCTATATATAACTTACCAGACATTAGGACCGAAGTCAATTCAAGGCAATTTTCTCTGTCGTAAGACCTCAAAAATCATTATACCGGCACTGACAGAAACATTCAGAGAATTTACCTGGCCCATCATGGGAATTGTGACTTTCTCATCCGCCTTTTTTTGCCAATCATCACTTAGGCCATTACTTTCCTCTCCCATAAGCAGAGCTACTCCCTTACAATAATCGACCTTAGTGTAATCTTTTCCAGAGCCAACCACAGTGGCTACTGTGCAAATATTTCTACTTTGGAGCCAAGAAAAAGTCTCCTCTATAGAAGAGTTTACTATTTGATGGCAAAAAACACTACCCAAGCTAGAGCGAATTACATTGGGGCTATAAATATCTGTTTTCTCCTGGTTTATAATAATCGCGTCTACCCTGGCAATATCAGCGGTTCTTAAAACCGCTCCTAGATTGCCCGGCTTCTCCACCCCTTCTAAAACAACTATTAAGGGCTTTGAAGAAATCTTTATTTTGCTTAATTTACTTCTTTTGGGACTAGCCACTAATGCTAAAAATCCATCCGGATTTTCCCTGTAAGAAGCTTTAGCAAACACCTTCTTGTTCACTGTAAAGACTGGGAAGTTTTTCTGAGATAGTTTTAACTCTTGCTTAGCCCAATCAGGAGAATAAAATAGCTCTTTTATTTTAAAATTATTCTGATAAGCCAACTCTATCTCCCCCTTGCCCTCCACCACAATCAGCCCTTGTCCTTCTCTCTCTTTTCTCTTAGTTGAGAGCTTAATTAAATTTTTGATTCTTGGATTGGAAAAGCTAGAAATATCATTATTCATCATTATAAAAATTATTTTTTAAAAACTTTTTTAGGGCGCTCAAAGCTTTCCCCCTATGACTTAAACTATTTTTCTTATTTAGAGACATCTCGGCCAGAGTTTGATCGCTACCAT
This sequence comes from uncultured Gammaproteobacteria bacterium, assembly GCA_964635515.1. GTDB lineage: Bacteria > Patescibacteriota > Patescibacteriia > Patescibacteriales > JAGXOH01 > CAZNAQ01. Next base: position 20,647 of record CAZWNU010000016.1, on the reverse strand, counting down.
CAGGAACAAAGATTGAATCATATGGAAGTCTGGGGCGCATCTCTCCTCTGGGAGACTCAGTAATTTTTCCATGAAGCTTTCCGGAAAAAGCTTGGCACTTCCCTTGCGGAGAGAACAGAACAACACAACTCTCAAACCAGGCCTCTCTTTTTTCACTAGGAATTCCTTTCATTTTTTCTAAGGCGTGTTCTATTAACGCCCCTCCATCTCTCTTCTCCCCGGCCCAACGGGCGGAAAAGACACCAGGCTCTCCGTTTAAGATCTTAATACACAAACCAGAATCATCACCAACGGTCCAGTCTTTGATAATTTGATTAACAAAAGATGCTTTTTTGAAAGCGTTATCAAAAAAAGTTTGGCCATCCTCCACAATATCCTCCTTTAAACCGATTTCTTCGAGACTTAAAACTTTTGCATCGATGTTAGACAGAATGTCCTTCATTTCATTTATTTTTCCGGAATTATTACTGGCTATTATTACTCTTCTATTTTCCATATTATATAAACAAACTAAATATCAAATAAAAATTCTTTCCAATTATCTTTTTTTATACTGTCCAAGTCCAAGGCTTGGTCAATGGTATAACTGCCAACCGCCGTTCTTTTCAAATCTTGCAAGTGCGCTCCCGTACCTACAAATCTTCCTATGTCAAAGGCCAAAACCCTTAAATAGGTTCCTGGAGAACATTTCACCCTTATTTTCAAAACAGGAAAATCAAAACCTAACAATTCTATGGAGAATACATTTATCCAGTTCGGGTCTCTTGGAATCTCCTGGCCCAATCTGGCTAACTGGTACAATTTTCTTCCTTTTATCTTCTTAGCACTGTACATAGGAGGGACCTGCTCTTGTTCCCCAACAAATCTTTTCAAAACTTCCTCGATTTGTTTCTTGCTCGGCATTCTTGTTGTTTCTTTCTTCTCAATTGTCTTGCCGGTTCTATCAAATGTATCAGTAACGGATCCTAAACAAATATCCGCTATATACTCCTTATCTTTCTTGACCACTTCTGCTATTCTTTTTGTAGCCGCTCTTCCTACGGCCAGAAACAAGACTCCTTCGGCAAAAGGATCTAATGTTCCGGCGTGCCCAACCTTTTTTATCCCGGTTATCCTCCTTATTTTATTTACTATATCATGAGAAGTGGGTCCTATCGGTTTGTTAACTATTAAAAAGCCACTCTCCATACATTTTAAAATCTTATCTCAAATTCTTGGTAATCCTCTAACTTAGGAATAAAATCATAATCTACTCTATCTACTCGGGACAGTCGAGGACCCTGATGGCACCAAGAAATCAAACCCCTCAAGTCCTCCTCACTACCTTCGGCGTCAATATAGACAGACCCATCCGACTCGTTTCTAACAAATCCGGACAAACCAAGTTCATTGGCCTTTTCCCTGGTTGACTCTCGAAAAAAAACGCCTTGAACAATACCAAAAATTTTTATTGAAACTCTTTTTCTCATGACTTTTTAAATAAGGGTAATTAATTATTACAATAGTAATTTAAAGTCTATTAGTCAAATAAAATTGAATCCCAACGGATTTGGTGTTAAAATAATCCTATGCTTAAACTAAAAAAAAGCTACAAAAACTTTAAGAGGGTGAAAAACATCCTAACCGTAATAACCAAATATGGACTAGGTTATGTTTTTGATCAGAACAGACTTTTAAAATACTTCAACCTGGGAAGTGGTTTTTTTCATAGAAAAAACAAAAAACAGGAAGTGAAATCCTTAACCCCTCCGGAAAGGGCAAGATTGGCCTGTGAAGAGTTGGGCCCGACTTTTATTAAAATGGGTCAGATTTTAAGCACCAGGCCCGACCTGATCCCGCCAGAAATTATTCAAGAACTAAGTAAACTCCAAGATGAAGTGGCCCCCTTCTCTTTTGAGGAGGTAAAAAAAGAAATTCAAAAAGAATTGGGAGGACCTATAGATAAACTGTTCCTGGATTTTGATGAAACCGCCCTAGCGGCGGCCTCTTTAAGCCAGGTTCACAAAGCCAAATTAAAAACCGGGGAGATAGTAGCGGTTAAAGTACAGAGGCCGGAAATAGAACCCATGGTTGAATCGGATATATCAATACTTAGAGACCTGGCCGAATTCGTAGAAAAAAGATTCAGCTCTACCCAGCTGTATCAACCCATAGATATAGTAGAAGAGTTTAGGAGGAGTATTAAACAAGAACTGGATTTCATAACTGAAGGGAAAAATATAGAAATTTTCAGAAAAAACTTTAAAGAAGAAAAGGATGTCTGTATACCCAAAGTTTATTGGGAATTAAGCTCTTCTAGAATTCTGACCATGGAATACATAAAAGGCAAGAAGCTTTCTTCCATACTTAAACAAGATGACTGGACAGAGATAAGGCCAAAAATAATCGCTAAAAAATCCGGGCAAATACTTTTAAAACAAATATTTGAAGACGGCATTTTCCATGCCGATCCCCATCCGGGAAATATCTTTATAGAAAACAACAACTCCCTAGCCCTCCTAGATTTCGGCATGGTGGGAAAACTAGACTCGCAAACACTGGATCAGCTAATAAACATTCTCCTGGGGATTGTTGAAAATAAAGCTGAAAGAATTGTCTCGACTCTGGAGGAAATGGAGGCAACCAATACGGATAAAGATCTAAAAAAGTTGAAAAGAGACATCCAGGATTTAATAAACAAATATTACGGACTACCTGTAAAGCAGATTCAAATGAGCAAAACAATACCTGAGGTCCTGGAAATAATAGGAAAACATAAAATAAAAATACCAACCGACTTAGCACTTCTAGCCAAAGCTTTAATAACAACTGAAGGCACTATAAAAAAACTAGATCCTGATTTCAACATAATTGACCAGGCAAGGCCCTTTGCGGAAAGACTTTTAAAAAAGAAATATTCTCCTACCTCCTTGTTGAAAAAGGGGGATGAAAAAATAAAAGAACTTCTCCATATATTAGAAGTCCTTCCCAATGATATTATTTGGTTCTTAAGAGCGATTAAAAGAGGCAAGTTAGATGTTGGCTTTGAGCACAAGGGGCTGGAAAAATTGATCGCCGAAATCGATCGAGCCAGCAACCGACTTTCTCTGAGCCTGATCATAGCCGCCCTTATTATAGGGTCCTCGCTGGTTTTAATACAAGAAACTCCTCCTTTTATTTTAGGTTACTCAGCTGTTGGGATAATAGGGTTTCTCTTAGCCAGCTTTCTGGGCTTGGGCTTGATCATATCCATATTAAGATCGGGTAGGTGGAAATAATCTCGGGCATATTTACTGGGCAATTAAAAACCCCCGAAAATCGGGGGTTTTTAATATTGATCTTCCTCAGTCTTCTTAATTATTCTTTCTTCCAAAGACCATGAACATTACAGTACTCTCTAACACTTAATTGATCAGTGGTTATTCCGGTGAACTCTGCCTCTGCCGAGTTTCCGGGTTTTAAGAACTTTCGAAAAACCTTGTCTCCGGCAACCAGCTCAATCCACTCAATATAATGATCCTCTTCCATGGGATGAGGAATAGATCCGACCCTAACTTTGACACTATCTCCTTCTTTTTCAATCACCGGAACATGTTTTTCTTGACCATCATCTTCCCGCTTCTCCTCCAAGAGATCCATATTCTCCCCGCAACAAACCAACTGACCGGCACCGGCATGCAGAACCTCGACCACATTGCCACAGATACTACATCTATAAACTTGATTTATTTTTGTCATAAAAACAATTTAAAATAATTAATACTTTTCACATTTAACCTGGAAGTAATTATAGGGGTGGCTACAAGAAGGACACTCTCTTGGAGGTTCCTCCCCTTGATGAACGTAGCCGCATTCACGACACATCCATTCTTCTGACTCCTCCTTTTTGAACATGGTGCCTTTTTGGATCTGCTCCAAGAATTTCTGAAACCTTTCTTCATGGTGATCTTCGGCTTTTCCGATATGTCTTAGTCTTTTAGCTATTTCCGGCAAACCCTCTTCTTCAGCTATTTGGGCAAAATCAGGATACATCTGTGTTTTTTCGTAATTTTCTCCTTCTATGGCTGACTTTAAATTCTCCTCGGTGGTTCCAAATATAGTAGGCATTCCCGCTTCCACCTCTATTTCTTTTAAGTCTTGCGAGGTATCTTCGTTTTTTTCTTTTAACTCGTTTATCATCCTCATCAACCACTTAGCATGCTCCTTTTCATTCTCAGCTGTCAAAAGAAAAATTTCCTCTAGTTGATTATATCCCTCTTTTTTCGCGGCTTTAGCATAAAAAGTATACCTGTTTCTTGCCTGGCTTTCTCCAATAAAAGCCTTGGCTAAATTTTTAATGGTTTTTTGCATAAATTTGAATTTAATGATTAATTATGTTCTAATTCTATTATGATTAAAAACAAAGGTCAATACACAAAACAATTAACTATCTGCCCTGTGTAGAAAATTAGAAAATAGAAACTATCACATCCAATCCGAAATCAAAACAAAAAAAAGAACCGGACTTTTTGAGGCCGGATCTTTAAAGACAATAAGGAGCAGTTTTAGATACTAAAATTATTCTTTATGTAATCGGATAAATCGTCTTTTATGTCCTCTCTTTCTAAGGCATAGGCCAAAGTGGTTTTTAAATAGTTAAGTGGATCTCCGGTGGTCATCCATTCACCGTCTTCCACTTTCTTAGCCAAAAAGCCGCCTCCGCTATGAATATAATTCTTTATAGCATCCACTATCCATAACTCATTATCTTTGCCCAGAGCGGTTTCTTGTAAAACCTTGACTATGTCTTGGTTTAGGATCATCCTGCCAAAATCAGCTAAATTAGATGGGGCTTCTTCTAAGCTTGGCTTCTCAACTATGTCTTCAATCTGGTCAGATCCCTCTTTTAATTTCACTATTCCGTAACGATTGACTGATTCCTTAGGAACCTCTTGGACCCCTATCATGGGCAACCCTCTTTTCTCATAATCTTTAACCATCTGTTTGGTAAAAGAAGTTTTGGACTTTACTATATCATCGCCCCAAACAAAAACAAAGGGCTCGTCTTTAATTAGGCTCGCTGCAGCCAAGACTGGAGTTCCGTTTCCATATGGACCTTTTTGGCGGACATATATAAAATTGGCCAGATCTGAAATCTTTTTTATTCTTTGCAAGATCTCTTCCTTTCCCCCTTTCTTTAATTCTTCTTCCAGGGCCCAGCTTTGATCAAAGTGATCTTCCAAGGGCTTCTTGTCCCACTTAGTAACCAAAATTATATCCTCGATTCCTGCTTCCACCAACTCTTCCACCACTAACTGAATGATAGGTTTATCAACTATGGGAAGCATTTCCTTGGGCATTGACTTGGTGGCTGGCAAAAGCCTGGTTCCCGACCCGGCCACTGCCACTACAGCCTTTTTTATCATATAAAAAGAATTAATAATTATTCAATTATCTATTGGTTTTTAGGATTTTTAGTAAGAGGGCCTACTAACACCTTCTTCTGTCGAGGCAGAGCTATTATGTTCTTCACCCTCAATGCCTGATATCCTCCTATAGACAAAAGCCCAGGCCACTATACTAATAGGAATGGTAACAAGGAGGCCCACCAACAGGGCTAGAGCGCCTAAAATATTAAGGGCAATTAAAGCTGCTGAAAAAGCAAATACGCCCCAAAACTTCCCCTGAGTAATTTTCCAGCTCTCTTTTAAGGATTCTACTATGCCCATCTTTTTGTCAATGATAAAATATTCGAAGAATATAAATCTAATTGCCAAATAGACTCCGGGTATGATTAGAAGAATGATTCCCAGAAAGACTATTATAAAATAAAGAACTGAAGCTAAAAAATAAACGAAAAACAATTTATACTGGGAAAAGAGGGTCGCAAAACTGTTTTCTTTGTTATCACAGAAATTCAAAGCTACCTTGATTATGCCCATTCCTATTATAACTCCGATAACCACCACCCCCAAGCTGACAATCAGCTCCCCTAGGGTCCCCAAAAAAGAATCAGTAAGATCAAAAAGAAGAGCAGACAAAAAGTCCACCAACTGGATTCCTAAAATGAGCAATAAAATACCGACAAAAAACAAAAAATTCCTTTTTGTTATTCCCCAACCAAAGTGTACGGCTTCATCGATTAAAAAACTTTGTTTTGACATAACAATATAATTAAATTAATTAGACTATCTTAATTATACCCCAGTAAAACAGAAACATCAATCTATTTTTCACTAGCTGCCTTGCTCTTCCAAAAGCTCATACTTTCCCGGCTTTAAATCTCCCAAACATATATCACCCACTCTGGTTCTTTTTAAGTCTACTATTTTCATGTTCAAAGACTCAAACATTTTTCTGAGCTGTCTCTTTTTTCCCTCAGTTAAGATAACTTTGAAATAATTGCTACTAATCTGCTCAAAGCTCTTAGCTCTAAACACCTCTCCTTGATAATCGATTCCTTGAAGAAATTTCATCCTTATTTTATCACCCTCCCCTTCCATTTCCTTATTATCTGTCTTAATATAATATTCTTTTTCTTTTTCAAAACTGGGATGGGTCATTTTGTACCCCCAATCTCCGTCATTGGTCAAAACAACCAAGCCCCTACTGTTTTTATCCAACCTGCCCACCACAAACAATTTTTCTTCTATTTTTATTAAATCAAAAACACTCTTTTCTTTTTGAAACCTTCTATTGGTGCAAACATAGCCCTGAGGTTTATTGAGTTTTATATAAATCTTTCTTGTCACGGATTCAACTATCTTTCTCCCTACCTTGACCTCATCATAAAAATCAACCCTGACCCCTGGCTCGGCTACAGTCCCGTTTATAAAAACCTCTTTGTTTTTAATCAACTCTTCCGCCCTACGACGAGAACAGTAACCAGACTCGGCAATAAATTTTTGCAAAATCTTTTTATTCATAATCACTCTCTTTAAATGAACTTCGAATTCTCTTCTCTTCTAAAGCAAGAACTAAACCTTGAAACCGAGTCTGGTGAGCATAATAATCACTTCTTCTAGAGGCACTCCTCTTATTATATTGTTATAACTCCCCTCAATCTTTTTAATAAAGCTTGAGCTATAAAAACCCAGGGGGTTAAACCCTAAGGCATAGGTATTAAACCCGGGGTCTTGATCCAAGTATTTATCAATCTCCGACACTGTCAGGGGTCTCAGGTGGGCCAAGGTAGTCACAACACTCTCTTTTTTCTCTCCTGTGCTAAGGTTCTTTATATAAACTCCGGTATAAAAACCAAAGCTTTTCCCTGATAATCTTTCTAACCTTTGAAAAGCTTCATTTCTTAAATGGGGCTTTTCCAGAACTTCTCCCTGAAAAAACCCTAGAGAATCAAAACCTATCACAAATCCGGACTTACAACTCCGGCAAACATTCTCTGCTTTTAATCTTGCTAAACAAAGGCAAAGTTTTTCAGGTGACTTCGGTCTGCCGTGAAAATTTTCATTAATCTCACTTCCTTGGGCAGAAAAATTCAAGCCAAGGTCTTTAAACGCTCTTTTCCTATGCTGAGAAGAAGTTGCTAATATTATTTCGTTCATAAAAACTAATTGTTCTTTTCTTTTTGTTTTACATTCCGCTCTAAATTGACCAGGCTTAAAAAAGCGACCAAAAGCCAAAACTTGATCGCTAAATCATTTTTAAAATAAGGGACATCAACCAAGCCGTTGATAATAATAACTGTCATTGCTGTTATTAGCCCGATAACCAAATACTTTTCTTGTCCAGATTCTTTACGCAAAACACGCAGGCCCTGTAGAAAAAACTTAGCCTTAATCCAAATAAAAAGAAGAAGGCCGGCTAAACCTAGCTCCGTCCAGAAGTTTAAAAAAATGTTATGCGGATAAAGGTAAATCTCTACTGGTTGCCAATATTGTTTCTTGTATTCCTCGTCAAAGAGAAGCAACTTTCTTCTAAAATCGGGGTCCCTATCCCTATTAAAAAACATACCTGGCACATGATAAGGGGCTATCGCCTCTTGATAATTGTGCAGACCAGATCCTAAAACAAGGTTATTATCCGTGAGCATTTCCCAGGTCTCTCGCCATTGCTTCTTTCTGACCTCGCCGGAAAAATCCTTTAAAGCAAACGCCTCGACCACAACCTCTCTGGGTCCCGGACTAAATATCAAAAAACTTATAAATATTAACAAAGAGGTGTAAGCAAGCCAACGCCACCAACCCTCTGTGAGCCACAGAAAAAAAAGTGAACTTAAAGCTAAAGCAATCAAAGCTCCTTTAGAGCCGGTAAAATAGACGGCTAAAAAGGACAAGCTGATTGTTAAAACTAAAAAAAACACCTCTGGAAGAAAAACTCCTCTCCGTCCAAAGTCCTTGATCCTTCTCATCAAGCTTATTAAGTAACCCGAGAATATCATCATCAGGGGAGCTAAAAGAAGGGCTAGGGCATTGGGGTAGGGAAAGACAGAGGTAACTCTCCTGGTAGCCTCATCTCTCCAAAATTCATTACTTATACCTACGCCTGTGAATTTTTGTATTATGGCATAGATCGACAAAACTAAGCATAAGCAGGCCAGTGCCCAAATAATTTTTTTTCTTTGCTCAGCGCTTTGAAACAAATTTAAAACCAAAATAAAAAACAGGGCCGGTTCGAAGAAATAGGCTCTCCAAGAACCCAGAGCCTCTGGTTTAAACCCGGCCACAGCCACAGCTATGAGAGCAACGATCAACAGTAAAATCAGCTCCAAACCGAAAGGATACTTTAAGCGTTTTTCCCTGTTCTTCTTAAAATCCCCAATCTTATATCCGCCCTTTAAAAATCTTAAAAATTTGGTATGAAAAACAAACCAAACAAAAAAAGATACCAACACCATTGCCCCCAGCAGGTTTAAAGGCAAGCCCATAACCTCAAATCTTATCAAGTAACTAGGGAGCAAAAGCAAAATAAGCAAAACGGACCAGTCTATTTTCCAATAGGCCAGAAGCGCAAAAAATATCAGATAAATAAAAACAATAATTTCCATAAACAAAATTTTATCTTAAAAACTAAGTAACAAGCATGTATAGGCCGATTACGATCAAGCAGGTCCCTAAAATCTTTTGCATCAAAACTCCTCCTCTCAATTCCTCTTTTAGTGTCTTGGGAAATCTAGCAGAAATAATAAAGATAATCAACAATAAAAAGAGATATTGAGTACCCTTAAGAGAGTTTATCAGGGCTACATTTCCCATGCTAATAGCCCAGTTTAAAAGAATAAAGGCCCCGGCGGCGGCGAGTCTGACTGCCAAAAAGAAGGGCAAGTTCCTGGGGGAACGGCTCTTTTTATGAGTTTTTTTTATTAATTTTCTCCAGCTAGGGACAAAAAGAATCAAGATTACACCAATGAAAGTCCCTAAGCGTGACCAAACAAAGCCTCCGATAAAGGGCTGGGTCATATAAACATATTTTATTAAAACAAAGTAAGAGGCAAACAAAAAAGAGGCCGCCACCGAGTTAATGATCAACCTCTGAGTGGGTCTGTAGTAAGCATGGACCTTACCCAACAGACCTCCGAAAATATTTTTTAACTTCTCCTTAATTTCATTTATTTTATAAAACCTAGTATAACGGACAGAGATCAAAACTCCCCCTATTATCAGAACCAGAAAGGCTAATAACTGCCTCTCCCCCAGGGTCTCTCCTAAGAAAACAAAAGAAAGAAAAAAAGTAAAGATTGGAATTAAGGCTCCCACAATAGGGACCACTCTGGTGGCTTCACTTTGATGAAGGGCCTTATACCAAAAAACCAAGGTGACTAGGAACAGAAAACCTGCTGAAAGACCAACCCCCAATTGTTGCAAATTGGGCACCCAGGGGTCAAAAATCAAAATAAAAAAATTGAAAATACTCCAAATCCCGACAAAGAAAGCATAAGTAATAGAAGAATGGAATTTTTTGGAAAGCAGAAACTTATCAGCTGTGTCCACTATGGCGGTTATAAAATAAGAAAGCAAAGCTATGGGGAGCCACATAATTTAGAAATTAAACAAACTTTTTTGGTTAGAATTTTTACTAAAGAAACTTAAAAACGGTTATTTTTACAAATCCGGGCATATGTCTTGGCACTAGGCCTCATTCTTCTTTCAAAAGTTTTTCTATCCACTTCACAAAGACCGAATTTCGGCCAAAAACCTTCGGCCCATTCAAAGTTATCCAAAAGCGACCAATGAAAGTAGCCCCGAACATCCACTCCTTCCTGGATAGCTTTATGAATATACTCCAAATGCTCTCTTATAAACATCTCTCTATGTTTATCTTCAGAATCAGCTAAGCCGTTTTCAAGAATTATTATGGGCTTTTGATATTTGGCCAAGTATTTTAAAACATTATAGATACCTTCGGGATATATCTCCCAGCCCATATCATTTACTTTTTTGTTCATATTCTTTCTAAAAGGCGGATGCCAAACAATTCTGTTGTGAAAATAGTAATCCAGTCCGATATAGTCCAAATGATTTTCAATTTTCTTCATCAAGCGATCATTCCAAAAATAATGAGCCGCTCTGGCAATGGCTTTTTCCAGGGGGCACCATTTACGAGCTGGCTGAAAATCATTGGTCAGCTTGGTAATACTGACCTGAGCCTGGGGATATTTTCTATGAATGATGTTGTAGGCCTCTTGATGGGCCAAGGCTAAATTACGAAAGGCCTTGTTCGCTTTCAAAAGGCCTTTTTTGTTAGGAGGAAACTTCTCTATCAAATAACCATTAACAACATGAACCATGGGTTCATTTAGGGTAACCCAATAATCTACTAAATCTCCCAACTCCTCTACCATTTTTTCGGTGTATTGAGAAAAATCTTTTACCACCTCCCTGTTTTGCCAACCGTTTTTATGCTTCAACCACAAGGGATTGGTCCAATGCCACAAAGTTAGAACCGTGGTAATGTTTCTTTTTTTAAGCTCTTGCAAGATCTTTCTGTAATGATCTATTTCACCTCTCTGCCAACTTCCTTTCTCCGGTTCGACCCTGGCCCACTCTAAACCGAAACGATAAGAATTGCAATTCAATTTTTCCACCAAGTCTATATCCTCTTGCCAGCGGTTATAAGAATCACAGGCCTGACCGCAAACATATTCGTCAACTTTCTCGCCTCTTTTCTGCAATTCCTTCTTGCGCTTATCGCTTTTCTCCCATTGGCTCCAATCGTTAACAACCCCTCCCTCTATTTGATAAGCAGAAGTGGAAACCCCCCATAAAAATTTTTTAGGAAATTCTGGCATGATCTAAAAATTGTTTAAATCTAAAATCAAGCTCTTTATCTGGCATCTTGATGTTCAACCCTATATCTTTTATAATACCACACTGCCAAGCCGGTTGCTAAGGGTGCTGCTAAAATCAGTCCGATACTTCCGCACAAAGTCCTTACGACCTCAATGGCCACCATCTCGGTGCTAATGATCTGTTGCCAGGAAGAAAAAGGACCCTGAGAACTGGAAAAAAGAATCAAAAGAGGAAGGGAGGCGCCGGCGTAAGCCAAAAATAAAGTATTGACCATAGAAGAAATGTGGGAAGACCCGACTCGATAAGATTTTTTAAACAATTTGGTTTTGGTTAAGAAATTATTAGCCTTGTAAATCTCCTCTGTTGTAACAATTTGGGAAATAACCATATCTCCTAAAACACCCAAACTTCCAATCACAATACCGGCCAACAACAAGCCTTGAAAATTTATATCACCAGGCAAAGAATTCAATAATAGAATGCTTTCATCTCCTCCAGCGCCTGTCAGGTGGGTCATCTTAATAAAGATCCAGGAAAGAAAAAGAATAAAAAACAGACTTAAGAAAATACTGGCCACAGCCAAATGAGATCTAACTCCCCAACCTTCGGTAATATATATTATAAGTAGCAGTGACAAGAAAGAACCGACCAAAGTCGTCACAAGAGGATTAGCCCCAGCTATGATCTGGGGAATGATAAAGGCGACCACTATAATCAAGGTTAAACTTAAAGATATTAAGGATCTTAATCCTTTCCAACCGGCAGCCAACAAGATAAAAAAGACAAAAAAACCTGCTAAAAACCACAGGGTCGTGGTCCTCACATGGTCTACCACATAATAGTGCCTATTTCCCTGAGCATCCTGACTGGCCGCCACTAAGACCTTGTCTCCTTTTTTATACTCATCCGAATCCAAGACTTCAAAATCACCGATTCCTTCAAAAACAACCTCTTTATCAAGATATTCACCCTCAAGTCCTAAAAGTCTCAGGTTTTGCTGCCTAACCTCTCGACCATCAGGATGAACTCTTTCTTCTTCATCTAGAATCTCAATCACTTCGGCTTTGAATAAAAAGTCTTCTTGAGCAACAGACTTATCTGAGGCCGAAACAAAGTTAAAAGGCAGAAAGAATAAAGCGACCAAAATTAAAAAAAGAAATTTTTTTATCATTATGACAATCAAGCTAGATCTTAAGAAACTATTTATTAAAAACCATTTCCTCTATTTTTAATTATACCAAATTTTTCTCTAACAATATAACATGACTAAAAGTCAAAAGTGAAAATTTAAACTTATCCTTATCTTAATATCCACTGGAAATTTTACTTATCTCTTTGTTTTTAGTAATATTAAGGAGGAGCTTAAAAATAAATATAACAAAATGTCCTCAGAAAAAAGCCATGTTATCTCCTTGGGTGGTTCTTTGATCGTTCCAAGCCAAGGTATTGATTGGAAATTTCTAAAAAGTTTTAGAAAATTGATTTTATCCCAAATAAAAAAAGACAAAAAATTCTTTATAATAGCCGGGGGAGGCAACACTTGCCGTAGGTATAATGAAGCGGCCAACAAGGTGGTTAAAATAACCCCTAATGACCTTGATTGGCTGGGAATTCATTCCAGCCGTTTAAACGCTCATCTAATAAGAACCATATTCAGGGATGTAGCTCATCCAGAAATAATCAAAAATCCGACTATACACATGCCAACCGAGAAAGGGGTGATAGTGGCCGGTGGCTGGAAGCCAGGTTGGTCAACTGACTATGTAGCTACCATAATAGCTCAAGAGTACGAGGTCAAGACTGTTCTCAATTTAAGCAACATCGATTATGCCTACACTCATGATCCTAAAAAAAATCAAAAAGCAAAAAAAATTAAAGATATAAGCTGGAAAAATTTTAGAAAAATAGTAGGTGATGAATGGAGGCCGGGCCTAAACGCCCCCTTTGACCCAATAGCCTCTAAAAAAGGAGAGCAGTTGGGTCTGCGAGTCGCTATACTCAATGGAAAAAAATTAGATAATATAAAAGACTTCTTGGAAGGAAGAGACTTCAAAGGCACCATCATAAAATAATACAAAAACGAGAATCACCAAATCAAAAACCTTAAAAAACTGTAATTCTTATTAATTATTTACGTATTATTATAATAGTTAACAAGAAATATTTATGGAAAAATTAAAATTTAGACAATTTGTTTTTATCTATCTGAAGGCAGTAACCGGAAATGCTGGAGATTTTTCTCTTCTTTGCCGATCTGTTAGGTTTAATTTTGTCTAAATTCTTATATCAAACCCTTCTAAATTAGCCTTGCCGGGTCGGCAAGGCTAATTTAATTTAGGAGGTGCAAATTATGTCTAGAGTAATTTTTATCCCCGGAAAAAACTTGGATCTTTGTATATTGGACAAAGAAAGGCACTTTAAAAACTGTATTCAGTGGATCAACAATGGAAAAATAACTGAATTCACAGGAGAAACCGGAGTTTTTCCCACTTCCCGGGAAAAAGAAGAAGAGTGGTTCAATCGCCAAAATCAGGATGATAAAAGCATAGTTTTAGCCATAGAAACCAAAGAGGAGAAGTTTATTGGCAACCTGGGACTGACCCAGATAGACTGGATTGCTAGAAAAGCCATGGGCGGGATTATAATCGGTGAAAGCAAGGAGTGGAACAAGGGGTATGCCACGGAAACAGGAAAACTGCTCATCAACTACAGCTTCAATGCTCTAAATCTTGAGAAAGTATACGTCTATATAATCCTAGAAAACAAGGGCAGTATCAAGGTAGCTGAAAAACTGGGTTTTAAAAGAGAAGGTTTGCTGAAGAATCATTTCTTTAAAAACGGACTTTACCATGATGTCTCAATAATGTCTGTCTTTAAAAAAGACTGGCCTTAAAAACAAATTGCCGACCCCAAACCCATTCTTAAAAAAGGATGGGTTTTAATTTTTAACATTGGTTTTTTGTTTCTTAACCTCTTTTTTAAACATTTCTCCTCTTTGTTTGTAGTTTTTAAAAAGACCGAAGCTGGCGCAAGCAGGTGATAACAAAACAATCTCCTGAGGTCCGACCTCCTGATTCGCCACCCGAACAGCCTCTTTCATGCTTTTGACTTCTTTTATTCCGGACTCAGGAAAAGAGGTTCTTATCAAACTTTTTTTTATTCTGGGACTTGCCTCTCCTTCAAAAAGAATAACCACCTTGCATCTTTTTTTCACCTCTGAGGCTAATTCTTTAAAATCAGAACCTTTATCCGCCCCTCCGGCCAAAAGAATTATCAAGCTTTGAAAAGATTTTAAAGCAGTGATGGTCGAGTCTGGGGTGGTGGCAAAACTATCATTGAAATAGCTTATATTGTTTTTATCTTTTTTTACCAGCTCCAACCTGTGCTCCAAGCCCTCAAAACTGAGAACTGAGTTTCTGATCTTTTCCTCTTTTATATTAACAAGTTCGGCTACCTTTTGAGCAGCTCCGATGTTTTCTAAATTATGTTCTCCCAACAACTTGCTTTCCAGATCTGACTTGGAAAAAAAGAACAATTCGGAAGAAAAAGAGGAGCTAATTATGGGGAGTTTTATTTTTTCATTGACAATAGCCTTGTCGCTCCTGTTTTGATTCTTAATAATGTTTAATTTGGCTCTCCAGTAATCTTTTAATGTTTTATGATAATTGGGATTGTGGGGGTCGCTTGCTTTTAAGTGCTCTTTATAGAAATTAAGGAATACTGCTATTCTGGGACTTATCTCCATATCCTCGAGTTGAAAGCTGGAAAGCTCCAGGACCACCCAAGAACTCCTATCCAGATCACTGAAAAAATCAAAGGGGGCCACCCCGATATTTCCCCCTAAAAAAACCTTTTTTCCGGCTCTTTTTAATATATGAAATATCAGAGAAGAAGTGGTTCCCTTTCCCTTGGTGCCGGTAACTCCTATGGTGTTTCGAGTGGGGCAGAACTTTAAAAACACCTTCATGGGGCTGGATATCTCTACTCCTGATTTTCTAGCTTTCTCTAAGGCCTGAGAAAACAGTGGGTAGCCAGGAGATCTTAAAATAAGGTCAAACTCTGACAGGCCACGATCATAGTTTTTGTCATTCCTGATCTCCAAACACTCAAGGCCCTTAATTCCGGACTCCTGAGGAAGAGTTTTCAGTCTTTTTTTGAACTCGGTGGAAGAAGAGGGGTCTGCCACGGTTATCTGGCAGGAGATCTTTCTTGATAATAAAAATTTAAGTAGAGATAAATTTTCCAAACCGAGCCCCAAAAGAACTATTTTTTTATTTCTGAATTTTTGATCGAATTTATTCATAATAAAATCAAAGTTTAATAATTTAGGTCTTTTTTTCATCAAAAGGAGTCATTTCTCCCCAGTTGTCACCCAGCTCTGAATCCACTACTATCGGAACCTTTAATTCAACTATATCTCTCATTATGTTTTTCAGTTTCCCCTCCAGCTCTTCAATCAAACTGTCTTTTACCTCAAACAACAACTCGTCATGGACTTGAATGATCATTTTGGCTTCATTTTTGTACTCTTCCTCTAAAAGCTGGTGAGCCTTTAACATAGCCTCCTTGATCATGTCAGCGCTACTTCCTTGAAGGGGCGTGTTAATAACCACTCTCTCCGCCCCGCTTCTAACAGCCGAGATTTGAGAATTGATCTCAGGAACATATCTTCGCCTACCCCACATGGTCTCCACAAAACCGTCGACTTTTGCCTTGTCTATTTGGCTATCTATGAACTCCCTAACCTTTTTATAGATCTTAAAATAAGCATCAATAAACTCCTTGGCTCGAGCATAAGGAATGTCGGCTGATTGGGCTAAGCCGAAAGGGCCTTGTCCATAAAGTATTCCAAAGTTAATGGCCTTAGCCTCATATCTCATTTCCTTGGTAACCTCTGCCAAAGATACGCCGTTTATCTCAGCTGCGGTTGCCAAGTGGATGTCCTGCCCCTCCTTAAAGGCTTTGATCATTTTTTCATCTCCTGACATGTGAGCGGCCAAACGAAGCTCTATCTGTGAATAGTCCAGGCTTAAAAACTTGAAAGACCCCTCTGCCACAAAAGCCCTTCTAATCCCCCTGCCCACCTTGGTCCTTACCGGAATGTTTTGTAAATTGGGATCGGTTGAGCTTAGCCTCCCGGTAGCTGTGACAGTTTGATTAAAACTGGTATGGATACGGCTGGTTTTAGGATTGATAATTTTGGGCAGGGTGTCAATATAGGTGTTCAACAGCTTGGAATACTCTCTATACTCCTGGATCAAGGGCACTATCTCATGCTTGTCTTTTAATTTTTCCAACTCAGAAGCGGCTGTGGAATGACCTGTTTTTGTTTTGGAAATATTTTCAGTCGATATATTAAGTTTATTAAAAAAAATCTCTTTAAGTTGTTGTGGAGAATTAATATTAAATTCAGTGCCAGCTAATTCCCAGATCTTTTTTTCCAAATCCTTTGTTTTGCCCCTAACTTTCCTTGATAATTTTTTTAATGCCTCCGAATCCAATTTAACTCCATTGTTTTCCATCTGGGCCAAAACCCTTACCAGGGGCATCTCCAGTTTTTTAAAAAGATCGTAAAGGCCTTGTTCTTGTAGTTGTTTTTTTAACCCGGGAACCAGTCTTTGAGTAAAATCGGCATCCTCGCAAGAATAACAAGAAAGCTTCTCTTCTTTCAAGTTTGCAAAAGATACCTTGTCCTTACCACTGCCTAAAAGATCTTTTTTGTTTATTTTCTCAAAACCAAGCTCTGTAAAGACTAAATTATCCAAGTTGTGTTGTCTGGAGCTTGGATTCAATAAATAAGAGGCTATCATAGTATCAAACAGAGCTCCTCCCACCTTTATTCCTGCCCTCTCTACCACTCTAATGTCAAATTTGATATTGTGACCGATTTTTTCTATATTTTCATTTTCAAAAACTTCTTTAAGCTCTTTAAGCCAAGGATGTGTTTTCGGCTCTTCAGCCTCTCCGCGACTAAAAAGGCTCGGAGGAGAATCTTTGGTGTTGTTTAAAACGGAGGACCCTTTTTCTCTTAAGCTTAGATAATAAGCCTGGCGCGGCTTCCAGGAAAAACTTATACCTAGAAGTTGAGACAAAAGAGGAGAGGCCGAGGTTGTCTCTACATCAAAACAAAAGAAGGTCTGTTTCCTTAATTCACCTAAAAATTCTTGAAACTTCTTATCACTGTCTACCAAAATATAGTCGAAGTTTTTTTGGTTGCGAAGAAATTTGTCTTGCTTCTCTTCTTGAGCCAAGGGATCTAAATCATTCAATCTTGGCAACAAGGATTTAAACTCTAGACTGCTAAAAAGCTCTACTATCTCATTTTTATCAAAGCTATGCCAACTCGCTTTTTCTAATTCAAAATCAATATCAAGATCTTGTTTTATGGTAGCCAACTCCCTTGATAAGTAAGCTTCTTTTTCTTGTTCTATAAGAAGATCTTTGATCCTGGTTTTGATTTGGGTGGTTTCCGGGTTGGCCTTTATCTCCTGATAGATTTTATCTAGGCTACCGAACTGTCTAATTAAGTTTGTAGCTGTCTTTTCACCTATTCCTTTAATTCCCGGAATGTTATCGCTAGGGTCCCCTCTCAAGGCTTTAAAGTCGACCATTTCCGACGGGCAAAGATTGAACTTTTCTTTTACTTTTTCTTGGTCATAAAGCATACTTTCTGACAAGCCTCGGCTCATGGTGTACACCTTGGTAGTGTTGTCAATAAGTTGCAAGGAGTCCATATCACCGGTGACCACTATCCTTTCTATGTCTTTGTCCACTTTTTTAACAATGGTTCCGATAATATCATCGGCTTCAAATCCCTGCTTTTCAAAAACAGGTAAACTGAAAGCTTGGGCCACTTTTTTTACCAAAGGTATCTGTTCATAAAGTTCTTTTGGGGCTCTTTCTCTTTGGGCCTTGTACTCACTGAATTTCTCATGTCTGAAGGTGGGGCCTTCTTTGTCCAAGGCTAAGACAGCATATTCAGGCTTGAATTCCCGCAAAGCTTTAATCAAGACCGAGGCAAAACCGTAAACCGCATTTACCACCTTTCCTTTTTTAGTGGTCATGGTGACCGGTAGGGCGTGAAAGCTTCTATGAACCAAAGCATTTCCATCTATTATAATTATTTTTCTTTTTTTAACAGACATAAATATTTTTCTTAATTATAGCATAATCACAGCCTCTCCTAAAAACCCCTAGCTCTTGTTTTTTTCTAAAATTAGTAATATAATAAATAAAGAAGCGATTTAATTATAATAATTAAACTAAAAGGTATGAAAAAATTATCTAGCCTAGATTGGGTGGCCTTGGCCCTTTTGTTAATTGGGGGTTTAAACTGGGGCTTGGTCGGCATTCTTGAGCTTGATCTGGTAAAAACCATTTTTGGAGACATGACTGTGGTTTCTAGGGTTGTTTACTCTCTTGTTGGTCTTTCTGCTGTTTATGTGGCGATTATATCAGCCAAATTTAAAAAAGAAGACTAACCCAATCTGGACTCAGCAAAAAAGCGCTACTTGCTCTAGCGCTTTTTTTATTTCTTTATTTTAAATTTAAAAATAATTTAAAAAATTAAGTGGACCCGACCGGATTCGAACCGGTGGCCTCCTGTGTGCAAAACAGGTGCTCTAGCCAACTGAGCTACGGGCCCTATATTCATGTTGCAATCAAATCATTCTAACCAATTATCCGCCGGAACGCAAGAGAGGAGATAAGACCGAATTCAGAAAACCCTCTATTAGGCCGGTAAAAATCATCAATCCTATAAAAAATGCTGCCAATCCGATCAATCTGTACCCCAATCTAGAGCCACCCTCAGTGCCAAAATGTTTTTCAAAAAAAACAATTCTGCCAAAAAAAGAAAGGAAGAATTCGGTTTTTATGATCAGCAATATGCCAACTGCCATTATTATCAAGCCCAACAAAAATTGCATAATTTTTCTGCTTATTTCTTAATCTATATTCTAATTATAGCACTCTTCTCTCTGTTACGAAAATCTATCTCAAATAATCAAGCGGATTTTGCTTAACTCCGTTAATTATTACTTCAAAGTGAAGGTGAGGACCGGTAGACCATCCTGTATTGCCCATCTCTCCAATGGTCTCTCCTCTGCTAACCCTTTGACCCTGACCTACATAAAACCTATTCATGTGGGCATACCTTGTTTTCTTTCCTCCACCATGATTTATTATGATATTGTTACCATAACCTCGACTCCAACCAACAAACTCTATTGTTCCGGACTCAGCTGCAAACAAAGGTGTTCCTATGGGGTCGGCAACATCCAAACCTCGATGACGCCAAGAATAATACTGGGTGATCCTATGTCCGGTAGTAGGCCAGTGCAACTTACTGCTGACGGTTCGAGGTGCCTCCTCTTGCGGTGTGGTAACAGCGTCTCTAACAGCGGAAATAGCACTATAACTCTGTTGTTGAGAGGGCTGTGTAGACCTTGAAGTTTCTTGCTTTCTGCCCCCGGGGATAATAAGCTTATCTCCTATGCTCAGTCTATCTTCACTTTCAATATTATTAGCCCTGACTATCTTATCTTTATCAACATCATACTTATTAGTTATGACACTCAAGCTTTCACCTCTTGTTACTTCATGTCTAACTCCTGTTTCCGGCAGGATAGTCAGTTTATCACCAGCCCTAATCAGGTCATAAGCACTTAGATCGTTTTCCCACAAAACAGTATTAGAACTAATTCCGAATTTGCTGGCGATACCGCCCACAGTATCTCCTGGCTTAACCACATACTCCACTATCTCATCCCTGTCTTTGGGAGCCTCCTCGTCTTCTGGTAACTGGCTCAAAGCCTGTTCTTGATATTCCATTCGGTCATCAAAAGTTGCTTGAGGTTCAAGAGAAGGTTCTGTTCTCAGAGCCAAGGTATTATCCAAATAATGTCTTTCAATGTTTATATGAGCGCCTAAACTTCCTTTGTCCAAAGACTCTTCTATTATCAGCTCTTCTTGTTCAAATTCACCAAATTCGCTTTGAACCAGATTGTATACAATGCTGCCTTGTTGTCTTTCAGGGCCTGCCTTAGCGCTTGTTAAAGGAATGAGGTTGGTTAAAACTATAACAAAAGTAATAGTTACTATTGCTACATGAACTATCTTTTCATTAAAGATAAAAACAAAAATACCCTTCTTGTACCTATTCCATCCCAATTTCTTTATCAATGAAAAATAATGGCAATAGATTTTTACAGCAATTTTGTAAAAAACAAATCTAGCCGCCAATCGAGACGGCTTCTTAAGAATTAATAACAGTTTAAAAATAAAAGACCCTCCGGCAACCAAAAACTTTATAAACCCAATTATTAATCCTAAAAAAGTTTTTTTTAGTTTTATTTTGTTTCTTTGACTTGAATTCATCATTACTCAAAACGTAAATCAAGAATAATCCTAACATTTTTTAAACTACAGGTCAATTCTATATT
>CAZWNU010000015.1:0-22456 GCA_964635515.1 uncultured Gammaproteobacteria bacterium | reverse complement strand
TGTCGATAGTTAGATCCTCCTCATATACTCCAGGGCCCACTTTGATAATATCTCCTTCGTTGGCATGATCTAGAGCGTGAGAAATGTCATTTCTAGGATGAACATCATCACCCCTGATTGTTTCTACACTGCCAAAATCAGGTGCATCTCCATCAGATTGGACAACATAGAAAACAACATTGCTCATTAACTCTGCTCCTTGATAATCGTTATAAATCACCCCCGGAACATCTGGCAAAGCCTTGATTTTCATTCTAAAACCTGCTTCATCACCGGAATTTAAACCACTGGCGACTTTTGTCCAGCCTTCGAAAAGAGAATTCGCATCCTGCCAACCTGTGTTCTCTCCTGTCCAGTCCCAAGACCCGTCTTGATCAGACCTTCCTCTTAGAGCTATTTCCAAGATATCTCTCAGGTCAGCCCCGGAATGATCTTCGTACTCAAAGGCCACATACAGATCGACATCATCAATGCTACCATCATATTCGACATAATAGGTTTCGGCATCATCCCAGTCAGCGGTTTCTTGACCAGGAGCCAAGTTGTCAAATTGGAAAGGAAAATTATTTTTATCTCCTAACTCTACTGTTCCAGCAGAAATGGTGTTACCATCTACTGTAACAGTGTCGCTGAAATAAGCCATTGTTCCTCCAATGGCAATTCCAGCCACTAGGCCAATTACAGCCAAATTTAAAATTACTTTTTTCATATCTTTTTGTTGTTCTCTTAGATAATAATTAAAATTTAAGTTAATTAATCATCATCTAAGAAGATTTAATCTTAATTTTTGTATTATAATTGACCTCACCTCCTCTTCTTGGTCAAAGTCGACCTTTGTTAATTTTTATAATAAAAAAACTCGCCTCTTTGATATAAAAATCAAATCAAGACGAGCCCTTAAATTCAGGTAAAAAATCAGAGGGTTTTTGTACTTTTTCAAATCCACTCATTATTCTGCTGATTAATTTTTACCACCCCTCCTTTAATAAATACAAATTAAACCATCTGACACATTTTGTCAAATTTTCACCTTATATTAAACAATAATTAATAAAATCAGTAAAGCTACGAAGCCAAGGGCGGAGAGGATGACATGCCCTCTTTGTCGGCGTATATCAATAATAATGTTAATGGCCAAGATCAAAGAAGCTAAACCTAAAAGGATTGAATAATAAATAGAGCTTACATCCAAAATCGGTTTTAAATACTGAGAAGGATGATTTCTTAGGAAGAAATATTGCTCCATCAAAGAGGTTTCCTTAGCCTCGACACCTTCCCAGCCTATGCCCTCGGCTAAGGTATTTCCGGCATAGTCAACCGCAAAAAGAGTGGCTGGCACAGCTGGATCAAAAAGATCCTCATTTCCTGCTTTAGGCAAAACCTCGCGTCCCTGCCAAGTCTTGAAATCAACTTTTTCAAGAGGCAAGTAATTACCTCTGAAGCTGATTCCTGCCATCCTGGTGTCAGAGCTCATTTTAACATCAGCTTTTACTATTATCTTGTCCTCCCCTTTTGGGGTGTCCACTGACAAGCTGGAAGCTTGGTGGTCAATCCGGGGAGGGTTTAAATCCAGATTTACAACCTGGGAACCGGAGACACTACTTTGCTCTCCCCTGACAGCCTCTACCCGTAACTCATTCCTACCTTCGGGAAGATCGATTTCTGTGAAAATGTTTTTAAAAACCCCTAATTTCAAAGTTTTAATTTTTTCTTCTCCAGAAAAAACTTTCACCTTCTCCGCTTCAGGTGCTACAATATTGATCTTTACAGGAGTTTCTCTGGTTAAGCTGGGAGAGAGCAAGTTTAGACTGGGACTGGGTAATAATAGCTCTGGGGTGTCATCTTCTTCAGAATCAGTAGCTTCGGACTCAGGTTCGGAAACAACATCGTTCTGGTCAGACTCGGAAACCGGCTCTTCTGGCTCTCTAGTCACTTCTTCCTCTTCAAAAACTCCATCTTCTATTTCTTCAACAATCAGCTCCTCTTCCATTTCCAGGGCCGGGGAAGTTGTAGGTGATGAAGCTTCCTCTGGATCTAGCAAATCTAAATCAACACTTTCTTCTCTTTGATCAAGAACACCTTCCTCTGAAAGATCCTCTTCTGCTGATTGCTCTTTACTCTCCTCAATCTCGACCTCTTGATCTTTTTCTCTAGACAAAGGTGTGGCAAAATGCTGGACAGCCAATGTGGTTTCAGACCCCCTGTAATTACCTCCCATTACAGCCACTCCTATTTCTTGATAATCAGTGTCAATCAAGTTTCTTCTATGACTCTCGCTCTCCTTCCAGGCCCGGACTAAGTCCTCGGCCCGATTAAACCCCAAAGCTAGATTTTCTCCGGCAACAGCAAAGTTATAGTTAAAATTTCTCAAAAAAGCGGTAATAGAATCCCCCTTGGGGCAAATATGATCAAAATATTGCTCTATTAACATATCCTGACATTTTTTGGCAGCGGTCTGCCCCAGAATTTCACTCTCCACCAAGGGTTCAACCCCCTTCTCTTGCCTGTACTGGTTGGTTAAAGCCACCACTTTGTCACTTTCTTTCTTTAAAATATCCGGGGTCAACCAAGCGCTCAAAGGAAACAGGACTATCACCAGAACCACAAAAATTTTAACAAAAACAGCAGAGATGGAATAAAAAACCAACCTCTTGGGATGAAGAAGATGGGGTCGAAAATCATTGCCTTCGTGAGACAAAAAGAGATCCTTTAATCTGCCCGGGCCCTTAGGGTTCCGTCCCATTTTCACCGCATCCCCGTCAGAAATACCATCACCGTCGGTATCCGGGTCAAGAGGGTCGGTTCCATAAACATACACTTCTTGATAATCACCCAGTCCATCATGGTCTGTATCCGGGTCATAGGGGTCAGTGCCTAATCTTCTTTCTTCAGCATCGGTCAAACCATCGGCATCGGAATCCATAAACTCTTCCGGGTCCAGTCTGTCCAAAAAATTAAGTTGTTTCTTTTTTCTTCTCCTCATAATCTTATCTTTAGCTTACTATTTTTTCTCCCAAAATTCAACAAGTAAACCAAAAACTAAGTCGATCATACTAGTATAAGAACTGGAAAACATCGACCTGGATCAGAACCTAAATCCTATCACCAGGAGAAACACAGGTCTCTTCCAAGCACTTTTCAATCTTGTCTATAATTTCCTTTTCCTGGGTAGCACCAAAACCGACAATAACTTCTTCTCCTATAAACACAGTGGGGACTCCGCGGGCCAAGGTATCATAAGCTTCTGCCACTCTCTCAAAAAAATCTGCATTATCCTGGTTTTTATAAACTTCGAATTTTTTTACTGTAAGCTCGGGGTGTTCTTCCTCCAATTCATTTAAAGCTTCTTCTGCGGGACCACAGATAGGGCAACCGTCACCCCAAAAATAGTACATAACCACCTCTTGGTCTGATTCTGTTCCATTGTTCGGATCTCCAGGAGGGGTGGTTTTTCCGGACAATACTTCAAAGTCCTGGTTGGAGATCCCAAGTCCCAAGTTACGCATTATTTCAAAGGCATCAGCCGGACGACCTAGGAAATATCTTTGATTATCTTCCGGATTTATATACCAGGCTTCTCCGTTTTGTTCTACCTGAAGAAGAATTTTACCTGCCTGTCTTTTGGCAAATTCTTCATCTATAGGCAATCTGCCTTCTTTTTTTAGAGGATCGTATCCGTGTTTAATCTCGGTTTTATCAGTATAGCCGTTACCACTTGTATCCGGATTGTGGGGATCGGTTCCTATGGCTCTCTCAAAATCATCCGGTAGACCATCACCGTCTGAGTCTTTGCCTCTTAGATATTTCAGGGAGGGCTGAATTCTATTTATATCATCATTACTTATGCCCAGTCCCTGTTCTCGCATTATTTGGAAGGCGTCAGACGGACGTCCTAAGAAATGCAGGCTTAGATCATCCGGGTTTATGTAGTAGGCTTGGCCTTGCTCTTCCACTTGGAGGAGGATTCTTCCCTTTAGTCTTTGTCTTAGTTCTTGAGCCTCAGAATCGATCTCCTCAAATCCCGGATATTCCGGAGGCTCTTGATAAACAGTCTTGGTTTGAAAATACAGGTCACCACCCAGCTCTTCTTGAGAAAGTGAATTGTTTAATTTACTCAAAACGAAATGACCATCATCATCCCAGATCATTGAATAAGAAAGAGCACGGACATTGGTTTGTCTGGGAATCACCTCTTCCTTTTTGTGCGCCAAGCTCCAACCGGCCGGAACCTCATATTCATCCCGAGTAAGGATATACAGAGAAATGTGGAGCTCCTCTTCTCCGGCAGGAGGAGAAACTTTTGAAATGTTCAGGGGGTAAATCGGAGAATCGGTTTCAAAAGCTATTTTTACTGAATGAGTTTTTTTACCAGCTTCCTTTGCCTGAATAGCCTGTTTAAACTCTACTTCTTTTGCAGCCAATAAAAAATCAGTATGTTCTTCTGAAAGAAGTTCTTTCTCAAAAAACTCTTCTATAACCTCATGTTTTTTGATCTCCTCTTCTGTTAAGCTTGTTATAAAAAGTATTTCTTCTCTCTCAAGGTTATCAAAAACAAACAGATCAGCTAAATAGCCAAGCGCTGTTTTAAATCTATCTATGTCCTCCTCTAGGGAGGAATAAACAAAATATTCTGACAACTCCCTAGCCAAATTATCTCTGGTAACCTTGTTTCTTACCTCCTGATCAAATTCTTTAACTATTACATCAATAGTTCTTACAGGAATGTGGCCCAAGAAAGCCTCTCCGACCGCACCCCTTGTTTCAAGAATAGTCTCATCGATGCGATCTTCTTTGAAAAAGTCACTTTCAACAAACTCTTGAAAAACCTCCTCAAAGCTCTCTTCAAAACTTTCACCTCCAAAAGGCAAAAACTCTTCCAGTAGAAACGAAGTGAACCTTGATGAAATGTTAAAGGCTATTCGGAATTTCTCCAAATCTCCGTCCCTTATAGAATAAATCAGGTAATTAGAAAACTGTTGTAAAAAATTATCTCTGGTAATTTCCGCATCTACTGCCTGATCGAATTCTTCCACAACTAAATTCAACGTTCTGTCAGGCTCCAGTTCTAGCATCTGCAAATCAATCATATGTTCCAAAGCGAACAAAAATTCATCAAGGACACCACCTGACACATCAAGAGCAGCTCTCATCTCCGAGCTCACTGAAGCCAGTTCTTCAGCAACCTCTTCTCTGCTAGTGTTTTCTATCTCCTCAAGAGTTCTAAAAAAAAGATCGTCAATACCTAAAAGCAATAAAAGTCTTGAATATAATCTGAATTTATCCACATCCTCTTCCAGTATAGAAGAAAGAAAATTACTGGACAACTCTTCACCTAAGTTCTCTACAGTCACCTCTTTTTCCAGGTCTTGAGAAAGGTCACTAATAATATCATCCAATACCGGAGGATTGATCCTTAGGGCCACAAAGTGCCAATTCTTGGCAATATAGTTGTCCAAAACCTCTCTAGTATTTTGATTAACAAGATAAGATTTCTCCTGAAGCCAGTCATATACTTCACCAGAAGAAAGAATTGAAATATCATGAATATCATCAGGCCATCTCTCTACTGAAGGCATTACTTCTTCTTTTGGTTTTATAGTAAGTTGATCAAAATCATCATAATCAGAAATTTGATTGAAGATATTAGCATCTACTTCCTCCACCTCTGGATATCCAGGGACAGGAACCAACCAAACAAAGTTGTCAGCCCCGTATTCATGGTCCAAATTCAGAAAAAGTTCTTGCTTGCCCTGATCATAGACTATTAACCCGTCTTGGGATCCGGAATAAAGAGTTTGATCCTTGGTGGATTCATGGGGAAGCAATCCCCCGCTACTTGAATGCAGGGGCAGAAGGCAGAAAACAAGGACCGGGAAAAGCAATTTTAAAAATAGATTTTTAGTTTTAGTCATAATTATCTTTTAATCTTAATATTATATTTAGTTAAAAAGTTCTAACACAGCGAACACTCCGGGTGTTGGATTTACCTGCGTTATTTACCAAGCCCCTTAGAAGTTCAACAAAAAAAGCTGAGTCTTCATCATACTCTGAAGAAGACCAGTAAAAACTATCAGAAATGAGTGCCCCATCTCTATGAAATCTAAATTCTTCTCGTAAATTTCTAAGTTGGGACAAGCTAGGCAAAAACCAATCATCGTAACCAGCCTCATTAGAATCAAAACAAAGTCGAGCGGCAATGTTTTCTTCTTGGCAATTATCCACTATTTTTCGAGTGTTGGTCTCACCATCAATTCTGTCAGTCCCAATCAATGTTCCTGGACAACCCCAGCTAACTCTTTCTCCCCAAGGACGATTATCACTGGGATCATAAAGTATGTCGTTCTCCATGGCAACCAAATGAGGCCGGCCCTTTGCGTCACAAACGACCAAAATACCGCCTCCCGCTTTTTGACCCGGCTCGCATCCATCATCTAGATAATCAAAACCTTCCACTCTTTCTCCAGGACTGCTGCAACCCTCCTCTAAACAAAACTCTATTTTATCTCTAATACTTTTTTCACTTCCTTCTTGATAATCTGAAAAACCCAAATCACCTATAAACATCATAGGGACAACACTGGTATCAATCATATAGCTTTCAGCCATGGCTCGAGCTAGCTCGGAGTTGTCCTGATTTTCATAAAACTTAAAATTCCTGATCTTTAAATTACTGTATTCTTTTTCGAGTTCATCAAATAATTCCCTATATTTCTCAGAGGAAACACGATAAGAACCCCCTCCCCAAAAATAATATAAAACCACCTCTTGGTCTGATTCTGTTCCATTGTTCGGATCTCCAGGAGGGGTGGTTTTTCCGGACAATACTTCAAAGTCCTGGTTGGAGATCCCAAGTCCCAAGTTACGCATTATTTCAAAGGCATCAGCCGGACGACCTAGGAAATATCTTTGATTATCTTCCGGATTTATATACCAGGCTTCTCCGTTTTGTTCTACCTGAAGAAGAATTTTACCTGCCTGTCTTTTGGCAAATTCTTCATCTATAGGCAATCTGCCTTCTTTTTTTAGAGGATCGTATCCGTGTTTAATCTCGGTTTTATCAGTATAGCCGTTACCACTTGTATCCGGATTGTGGGGATCGGTTCCTATGGCTCTCTCAAAATCATCCGGTAGACCATCACCGTCTGAGTCTTTGCCTCTTAGATATTTCAGGGAGGGCTGAATTCTATTTATATCATCATTACTTATGCCCAGTCCCTGTTCTCGCATTATTTGGAAGGCGTCAGACGGACGTCCTAAGAAATGCAGGCTTAGATCATCCGGGTTTATGTAGTAGGCTTGGCCTTGCTCTTCCACTTGGAGGAGGATTCTTCCCTTTAGTCTTTGTCTTAGTTCTTGAGTTGCCTTTTCCAGGTCTTTGTTTCTGTCCTTATACCCACACTCAACCTGCTCACTTTCGGGATAGGTCACACCTCCTTGACACTCATTCATTCTGGTCCATTGCTTGGTTTGCACACCCTCTTTCGGACACTCCTCAGGAGTTAATGTATAACTCCAATCGGATTCCTCACATTTGGGAAGGCCTTGATCACCTGTGCCGTATTTTAAAACACCTATTCCCCCAACAGGAAAATAGAGACGGCCATCTTTATCAAAAATTTCTGTTTTTTCGTTTAAATATAAGTTGAAATTTTCTCCTAAGTCATAATTATTCAGCAAAAGACTGGGAGAGGCAGGGTCAGAAATATTAAAAACGGAAATACTGTTTCTTGATTTGTAATACAGGTAATCCTCTTCCCAAATTCCTAAATTATCAATACTTTTATTACCTTCAACAACATCATATCGGCCGATTTCGGAGATATTATCCAAATCGGAAAAATCATAAAAAATCGCTTCTCCATCAAGATCGAAACCGTATCCGTAATCACCTTTAAAAATTAATTTACTGGTATTGTCTTGGAAATTCTTGACCAACTTGGGGTTTTCAGGGTCCTGAATATCAATAATATAATTACCCCAAGCACCTCCATGAGGTGTGCAAAGAAAAGACACTCTATGAGAGACCACATACCGGCCTTTCAGAATACTGAAATCGTTAAAACAACCGGTGTCCGGGCTATTCATGCTGTATTGGCCCAACAAAGTTATATTAGAGACATCCGAAACATCATAGATTTTAATATGGCTGGTAGCTGAAACAATCAACTTCTCACCAAGAAGTTTCAAGTTTAAAAACCCAGACCATTCATCTTCTTTATTTTTGTTTTGAATGGATCCCAATTTAGGCAAGGTTTTTTCTATTACAATAGAGGCGGCTTCAAAATGACCTCTATCTGAATAATTTCCAGAAAAAACTTCTTCTAAGTTTGCCAAATCGTAAACATTGATCTTGCTGTCACTGACCTGAGCAAATAATAGTTCTCTACCCTCGTCTATGGCCAAGCTGGCCTCGGGATCCTCTACCCTATCCGCCATCCCAACAAATTCTAAGCCCTCATCCTTCCGGATCTCAAATATTTCCACCTCATAAGTTCTGAAATTAGTAGTGAACAAATAGTCCTTAAAAAATTCAATGTTGGACATATAGAGACCATTTTCCTTGAAAGGAATTTTTTCTAAAGAGAATTCGGAGTCAGAGGCTGAAGAGGATCCGATATCGGCAAATGAGATAATTAAAAATAAAAAAAGGGATGATACAAGAAAAAAATTTGAAAATAATCTTGCCATAAATTTGGGTTTTAGAGAAAATAAGTTTTAAATATATTACTTCAATTATACTACTTTCTCCCTGAAACTCCAAAAAAAATCCCTCTTCCGCCAAGCAAGAATCAAGAGCAGGAGCAGAACATAATAAAAGATCCACCACCAAAAAGAAGACTCGACCATAAGGACCCCCCAGGACAGACTACTGATAAACTGGCCTAATTCGGCCACATAACTAATCAAGAAGTCAACTGGCAAAAAGAAAACCCGGGCCAGGAAGGGGTAAGCCAGGCTCAAGATCAGTCCTATCAAGGACAAGATAAGAATAAAAGGCAAGGTCCATAGCACCAACAAGTTGGCCAAGGGCGCCAACAGGGAGATGTGAGAAAAGTTGTAGGCGATCAAGGGCAGAGTCAAGATCTGAGCGGCCAAGGTTATGATCAGGACATCTGATATCGATTTAAAAAGAAAATTGTTCTGATGAAGCTGCCTCAAATGATTGCTTAAAGGATAAAAATACCAAATCCCGCTTACTGCCAAAAAAGATAGCTGAAAGCCCAAATCATCCCGAAGTAAAAAAGGATTGAAAACAAGCATTGAGGCGGCAGCCAGGACTATCAGGTTTTCTGTTTTAGCGAAACGGCCCAAATTAAAACTCAGTAACAATAAAATGCCCATAGCCCCGGCTCGAACAGCCGAGGCAGGCAGGCCGATTAAAAAGATGTAAAAAACCAAGAAAAAACAGGAGAAAATAAAAACTCTTTTCCTGGCAAAACCCAAGCTTAGCAAAACCTGAAAGACCAAAGCCGCCAAAATCCCTATATGCATACCGGAAATGGCTGTTATATGACTGATTCCGGCTCGAGAAAAATCATCTCGAAGATCCGGAGGGACCGTACTTTTATCTCCCAGGACCATAGCTTTAACCAAGGCGGCTTCCGGATCTCCCAAGCCCCTCTCCACCAAATGACTCAATCTATCTTTAAAAGCAAAAATGTTTTGTTTGATTTTTTGGCTAAAACTCAAATCAATTTCACCTAACCTCTTAATGTCCGGATAGTAAATTACAGAGTAAATACCCTCCTTGGCCAAATATCTGGAATAGGCGAAGTCTGGAAAATCAGGGGGTGCTTGTAAAAATCCCTCTATCTCCAAAATTTCTCCATATCTATACTCAGGATACAGACCGGTGGTTAAAAGAATCCTCCCGGAGACCTCTGTGTCAACCGAACTCAAGTCCAAAACCTCAACCTCTATCTGCTGTTTATCCAATCCGGAAACCACCTGATCAGAAACCTGTGCCCTTATCCCCACCCTCTCACCATGATAATGAGCTATACTCTCCGGTGAGTCTTCCGGAATCGCCACAGCCAACCTTAGAAAACCTAAGAAAAAGAACAAAAACCAGAGGCCGATTATTTTTAACCCGGTCCTGCTACGAGTCAAAACAAAAAAGACAGAAAAAAACAAAAGCCCCGCACCAAAAATCTCCCCGGAGAAATAAAAAATATCTCTGGGTAAAAAAGATGCTAGGGCTATGCCCAAAATGAAACTAAGAGCGGAAAATAAAAAAATTTTTGATCTTTTCTTTACAAAAAGGAGAAAATCATTCTTCCACATTGTCCTTAAGATAGTTTTCTATGAATGGATCTATTTCTCCATCCAGGACCGAACTGAGATCTGAGGTTTCGGTCCCGGTTCTATGATCCTTGACCATAACATAAGGCTGGAAAACATAAGAACGGATCTGCTTCCCCCACTCAGCTGTCTGGGTCTCGCCTCTAAGCTCCTCTTTTTTCTCTTCCCTTTCCTGTTCCTGCCAAGTATGAAGTCTTGATTTTAATATCTTTAAAGCTGTCTCCTTGTTCTGGTGCTGAGATTTTTCGTTCTGACAAGTCACGGTGATATTGGTCGGTAAATGAACGATTCGAACGGCACTCTCGGTTTTGTTAACACTTTGCCCTCCAGGGCCGGAAGCGCCGAAGGTATCGACCCTTAGGTCTTCCTCCTTGATTTCCAATTCTTTCTCTTGAGGTATTTCCGGAAGCACTTCCACCAGGGCAAAGGAAGTGTGACGCATACCCTCGGCATCAAAAGGAGAAATTCTAACCAGGCGATGCACCCCTGTTTCCGAACGTAGATAGCCAAAAGCCCAAGCTCCCTTAACCTCAACGGTTACGTTTTTAATACCGGCCTCGTTCCCGAGATTTCGGTCTAAAATATTGACCTGCCAACCCTTTTTTTCTGCAAACCTTAAATACATTCTTTCCAGTATCTGGGCCCAATCTTGGGCGTCCACCCCGCCGGTGCCGGCATGAATGGCCAGAATAGCATTGCTTCGATCATATTCCCCGGAAAAAAGAGTAAAAAACTCCAGCTCTTGAAATTTTTCTGAAAGTTCTTGAAATTTTGACCTAGCCTCTTCCTCCAGGGAAGAGTCTTGTTCCTCCTGAGCCAAAGCCACCAACTCCTCTAATTCTCTGATCTCTTTTCCCACTTCCTCCCACTTGACCACCTCTCTATCAAGATCTTCCACTTTTTTACTAACCCGAACCGCCTCCTCTTGGTCCTTCCAAAAATCGGGTTGATTCATTTTTATCTTTTCCGCCTTAGCCTCCTGTCTTTTTCCTTCGATATCCAAAGAATCTTTTATTCTCAAAAACTTTTCTCTCAGATCCTCTAGTTGTTTTAATAGGTTTTCCATATAACAAAAAAATATTTGAACACTAACTATATCTTAAGTTATTAAACCTCAATTGTAAACTGGAAAAAAATAAAGACGGTTATTTGTTATAACCGTCTTAAAAACGAATTTATTTTTTCTTTCCTCGAAGTTGCCTTCGAAATTTCATCCAAATCTTTCCCATGTTGTTTTGACCGTCCCAGTTCGGACCTCTCCCCCAGAAGTCATCTCGAGGCGAATCCTCAACAATCTCCTTGGATCCGGTTTCCAACAACCTCTTTTGAATGTAGCTGTGTTGTTTCAGTTTAGCGCTGACGATCTGTTCCATGATCTTACGCCTGACCCCTCTCCAGTCAGGACGAACTAATAATTTGTACTTTTGGGCGATCTTTTTGGCTTCCTCAGGGGTTTTGGCCCTAAAGATCTCGTCCTTAATGTGGGAACGAAGAAATTTTTCCGAATGGTAAGCATGTTCTGCGGTTCTCCAAAACCTGCCCTTCCAAAAAACTTTAATGTAAGAAAAATTGGAAAAGATAGACCAACGGCCCTTGGCCTCATAAAAAAGGATCATATCTTGTACATCTTTCTCCTCAATCCTTTTCCTCTGGCCCATAAACCACCTCCGAAATTTTATGATTTTTATTTTAACCCTATTTTGAAAGATCTATATCCTGACCAATCCAGTCAATCACTTTATTTTTATTGTATTAATAACCAAAACCCCGCGCCGAACAAGGCACAGGGTCGATTTTCGGACCTGAAAAAAGATCCGAGAAAAATATGTGAAAAATAGACGGTTTAACGCTTGGACCACTGGGGTGATCTTCTGGCTTTCTTCAGACCGGGCTTTTTTCTCTCTTTTCTTCTGGGGTCCCTGGTTATCCAACCCTTAACTCTTAAAGAAGCTAATAACTCAGGATCATATTTGAACAAAGCTCTGGATATACCCAAGCGAATAGATTCGGCCTGACTCTGGGAACCACCGCCTTTAACCAATATGGAAAAATCCAATTTCTTTTGATAACTGGTTAGTTTTAGAGGTTGATTGATCTTGTAAATACCGTCTTCACTAAAATATTCATCCAGTTTTTTACCATTGACTCTGAGCTTTCCTTTTCCTTGAGAATAAAGCCTTACCTGGGCCACTGATTTTTTTCTTCTGCCCAAAGCCGGAATGAATTCTCCTTCAAATTCTTCTTTTTTTCCCTCGGAAACCTTTTTGGATTCGGTGTCTTTAGAAACTTCCTCTTTCTTGGTAGCAACCTTGGAAGTGGTTTTGGAAGAAGTTTTACTCTTTTCAGTTGTAGTTTTTGAACTTGTCTTTTCGGGCATACTTTATATAATTAAACAAACTATTTTTTAATGATTAATCTCTTTAACATCTCTTTTCTAAGTCTATTGCTGGGCATCATTCTTCTGACCGATCTTTTTAAAACCTCCCCCGGATCCTTTTGGAACAGATCTTCCAGTTTTTCTTCTTTTATGCCCCCGGGATAGCCGGAATGACGATAATATTTTTTCTGCTCCATTTTCTTGCCGGTAAAAACTATATTCTCAATATTTTCCACCTCCACAATATCACCTTGATCCAAATGTGGCTGATATTCCGGCTTGTGTTTTCCACGTAGAATAGTAGCTATTTCACTTGCCAATCTTCCTAGGGGTCGGTTGCTAGCATCAATTGTGTGCTTCTTCCTTTCCATATTTTTATAAATTATCTTCTTATTTAACTTAGGTAATTAGACCAATTCTATTTGGACGATTTTGGCTCCATCCCCCTTACGATAACCGACATTAACAATCCTGGTATAACCTCCGGGTCTGTCCTTGTACTTTTCTCCCAAAACCTCCATTAACTTCCGGGTGGCGTTTTCTTGGGGTAGCATGGAAATGAGTTTTCTCCTGGCATACAAATCCCCTTCCTTGGCTATAGTAATAGCCCTTTCCACCACCGGCCTAACCTCCTTAGCCTTTGTTTCGGTGGTCTTAACTTTTTCATAAATAACAATACTGGAAGCCAAATTCCTAAGCATCATATTCCTGTGCTCAGCCTTTCTACCCAAAGATTTTCCTTTCTTTTTGTGCCGCATATATTTAACAATTTAGAAATCAATATATTATTTTGATGAATCGGCCTTCTTTTTACCACTACCCTGGTCAGCCTTTTTCTCTTGTTTTTTAGTTGTTGTTTTCTTTGTCTTTGCCTTTTTCTTATCCTTCTCAACCTTCTCTTCCTCTTCAGAAGTCTCTTCACCAACATCTTCACCCTCCTCTTCGTTGCTATCACCTGATTGCAAAGCCTGAAACTGATCGACTAAAACATCCACTGATTGGTCAAAAGCTTCCTTGGGGTCTAAGGTTCCGTCGGTAGTGATATCCAGAATAAGCTTATCCCAATTGGTCATCTTACCGATCCTGATATTCTCCACATCAATACCTACTTTCAAAACCGGAGAATAAACAGCGTCAACCTCGATAAAGCCTATATCCTCGTTCTTCTTTTCTTTTTGTTCTACCGGTTGATAACCACGACCATTAGCTACTGTAATTTCCATATTCAGGCTTCCTCCTGCATCTGAAATATTGGCTAATTCCAAATCAGGATTGAATATTTCTACTTGACTGTTCTTTTTGATATCAGAAGCGGTAACTTTCTTTTTTCCGGTAACTTCCAGCTCCAATTTCTGCTCTTCTTCTCCTAAAATTTTTAATCTCAATTGTTTTAAATTCAAAATAATCTCCAAAACATCTTCCTTAACGTGGGGCAAGGTGGAAAACTCATGACTAGCTCCCTTGACTTTAACTCCGACAACAGCCGACCCCGGTAGAGAGGAAAGTAAAACTCTCCTTAAAGAATTACCTAAAGTCATGCCATAACCGGGGTAAAAAGGCTCAACCGTAACAACTCCTCGATTATCTTCCTTGCTCTTTTGATAATTTATTTTATTGGCTTTGGCGATTTTTTCCATATAAATTGGTGGAAGCTTAGAACAAAGATGAGAACATCTCTGCCGGCTACCTTTTTAAAATTAAAAGATATTAAGAATAATGCTCAATTATCATTTGAGTATTAATATTAGTTTGCAGATCTTCTTCCTTGGGACTGTGTAACACTTTTAAACTTAGCTCATCCGCATCCAAGCTCAACCAACCCGGAGTATCCACTTTTTTTATCTTTTCTTTTATATCTTTAAAATGCTTGCTTCTTTTGGCTTTGTCTTTGACTTTAATAACATCTCCCTCCTTCACTTGAAAAGAAGGAATATTAACCTTTCTATCATTTACTAAAAACTTGCCATGGTTAACCAATTGCCTGGCCTGATATCTGGAGGAAGCGAAACCAATCCTGTAGATCACATTATCAAGCCTTGTTTCCAGTAAAGTCAAAAGGTTCAACCCGGTATCTCCGGATCTTTTCTGAGCCTTCTTAAATGTCAATCGGAATTGTTTTTCCTGTAGTGTGTATTGTTTTTTAGCCTTTTGCTTCTCTGTCAATTGCATGCCATATTCACTTATCTTCTGCCTCCTTCCCACTCTAGGACCATGAATACCCGGGGGGTAATTCCTTTTTACCATAGCACATTTCGGAGAGTTGCATCTGTCTCCTTTTAGCATCAGTTTTTCTCCCACTCTTCGACATTGTTTGCATTTTGGATCTAGGTTCTTTCCCATATATAGAATAAATTAATTAATCTTAAACTCTTCTCGGTTTCTTAGGTCTGCAACCGTTATGAGGCACAGGAGTGACATCCTTGATGGAAGTAACAAACAAGCCCTGAGCATTGAGGGTCCTTATGGCCGACTCTCTACCCATTCCCACTCCTTTAACAAAAACACTCACTTCCTTCAAGCCGTAATCCTGTTTGGCTTTCATGGTAGCGATCTTGGTAATAATCTGAGAGGCATAAGGAGTTGATTTTTTAGGCCCCTTAAATCCGGCAACCCCGGCGCTGGCCCAAGAAATAACCTCTCCATTCAAATCGGTGATGGTAACAATGGTATTGTTGTAAGTAGCTTTAACAAAAGCTTTCCCCACACTTACCTTGCCCCGGGTTTTCTTTTTCTTCCTTTTCTTGACTCCTGTTTTTTTGCTGCTCTTATCGGTCTTTTTCTTTTCCAGCTTTTTTTTAATATCCTCTGGGAGATCATCCACATCATCCTTTAGAAAATCTTCAGCCGACTCTTCTTTCTTGGCTGATTTTTCTTCTGTGGTACCGGTTTTTTGAGAAGGCGAAGAGGCTGCATCGGACTGAACAGATCCGGAATCCATTTGATTTTTGCTTTCTTTTTCCTCTGACTGAACATCCTGCTCCTGGGACTTGCTTTCCTCTGTATCTCTTTTTTCTTGACTCATAGAATATTACTTAAAAAATATATTTACTTATTTCTTTTTTTAGCTGTTTTAGCGTTGACCTTGGTCTTTTGACCTCTGACGGGCAAACTTTTGGAATGTCTGATACCTCGATAACTACCAATCTCTTTTAGCCTCTTAATATTGGAGGCGATCTCTCTTTTTAAATCTCCCTCTACAGAATAATCACGTTCAATGATCTCCCTTATTTTAGAGGTTTCCTCATCAGTAAGGTCAAAAACCTTCTTGTCCTTGTCTACTCCGGCCTTGTTCAGGATCTTTTGGGACTGGGATAGACCAATACCGAAGACATAGGTTAGTGATATCTCTATCTTCTTGTTATTGGGAATGGTTGTGCCTGCGATTCTTAATGCCATATATGTCTATAAATAATGAAATAATTAATTAGCCTTGCCTTTGTTTATGTTTAGGGTTTTTACATAACACAACCACCCTTCCCTTTCGGCGAATCACTTTGCAAGCTCGACAAATTTTTTTAACACTGGCTCTGACTTTCATAATAAAAAACTTTTTTACTTATATAAACTAGGGTGTAAATAAAAAAACACCTTGTTAAGTGTAACTGAAATTACTCCTTATAATCTAAAAACTATTCTACCTCGATTAAGATCATAGGGGCTCAGCTTGACCTTTACCTTGTCCCCCAATAATAACTTGATCTTATTCATCCTCATCTTTCCAGATAAGTGGGCCAATATTTCATGGCCGTTTTCCAATTTAACTTTAAAGGTGGTGGCTGGCATTAATTCTATAACCTCTCCCTCCATTTCAATAAAGTCTTTGGAATTTGGTGTTTGGTTGTTATTATTTTTGCTCATTAACACAAAAATTTGGCAAGTAGTAAAACTATCTCTTATTCAGTCGAGATAATCCTTACCAAATAGTTTGGTTATATATTATTTTCCTTTTTTTCCGATCAATAAAAAATTATATACTCTAGTTTTAGGATTGTCAAGCCTCTTTATGATTCGACCAAAACTCCCTTTATTCTCCTCACTCCAGCACTGCTACTTTCTTCCTTCTTTATCTTAAAATATCCTAATTTACCAGTTCTGTCAACATGGGGACCGCCGCACAACTCATAGGAAAAATTATCACTTCCTTCTCCCACTTTGTAAACCTTAACTTTTTCCCCGTATTTTTCCTCAAACATAGCCACTGCTCCCCTCTCCTTTGCCTCCTCAAAGAGCATTTCCTCATAGGTCACCGGCAGATCCTTTTCTATGATCTGATTGACCAAGTCTTCCACTTTCTGCTTTTGCTCCGCGCTTAATTTCTCAGGATGAGAAAAGTCAAAACGCAGTCTCTTGTCTGTGATATTGCTTCCTTTTTGGTGAACATGGTCTCCCAAAACCTTTCTTAGAGCTGCCAGAAGTAGATGAGCGGCTGTATGGAGTTTTTTTGTCTCTTCGCTCTGATCAGCCAGGCCTCCTTTAAACTTGCCCGCACTGGCTGTCCTGGAAAGTTCTTGGTGTTTTTTAAATTCTTGATTAAAATCATCCAGATCAACATCCAGACCTTTTTCTTTAGCTATTTCCGCGGTTAACTCTACAGGAAATCCGTGGGTGGCAAAAAGCTTAAAAGCTATATCTCCGGGCACAACAGCAGAATTCTCCCCTCTCTTCCCGGAGTACCATTTTTCAAACTCTCTCAAACCCGTATTTAAAGTCTTCCCAAATTTAACTTGCTCTTGATCAGCATTGTGTTTAATAAAGTCGAGGTTTTTTTCTAATTCAGAGTAAACTTCCTTGTAATCATTAACGATAATTTCCGCTATTTTAGACACCCAAAGATCTTGGGGCTCTATTCCGATCTGCCTACCATAACGAATAGACCTTCTGATCAATCGTCTGACAATATATCCCTGATCTGTGTTTGAAGGCTCTATGCCCATGTTATCTCCCATTATAAAGGTGGCTGCCTTTAGATGGTCGGCAATAACCTCAAAGGGCTTTATGTTATCTTTATACTTCTTACCTCCTGAAAGCTCTTCCAGTTTATTCAAAACATTTTGGAACAGATCGGTTTCAAAAACATTGCTTTTGCCCTGCATGATCATAGTTAATCTTTCCAAACCTCCTCCAAAGTCAACATTCTTCTGTTCTAATTTTTCAAATCCCTTTTCTGTCTTCATATATTCTATAAAAACACTGTTACCGATCTCAATAAAACGACCGCAATCACAATTGATATGACAGGGCTGGTCTTTCCAAGGAGAATTCTCATGCCTTCCCAACTCCTCACCCAAGTCATAAAAAACCTCGCTATCAGGGCCGCCAATCTCACCCACCGGCATATTACCCGGCTTACCAGAACGAGACCACCAATTCTTAGCATCATCATAATAAAATATCCTGGCCTGACCCATCCCGTTTCTCTCCGGATCCTCCTCCACCAAACTTTCTATGTTGTGTTTGGCAAAAATTTCTTTCCAGATCAAAACCGATTCATCGTCCTTTGGAACTCCTATCTCCTCATTACCCTTAAAAACCGAAACATAAAGACGGCTGGGCTCCAATTGCATTTCTTCTATTAAAAACTGAAAATACCAATTAAGTTGTTCTTGTTTAAAGTAATCACCCAAGGACCAGTTGCCAAGCATTTCAAAAAAAGTATTGTGTCTGTTATCCCCTACCTCTTCAATATCATCAGCCCGAAAACATTTCTGGGAGTTGCAAAGTCTCACTCCCTCTGGGTGTTTCTCA
Source organism: uncultured Gammaproteobacteria bacterium (assembly GCA_964635515.1). Lineage (GTDB taxonomy): Bacteria > Patescibacteriota > Patescibacteriia > Patescibacteriales > JAGXOH01 > CAZNAQ01. Next base: position 4,032 of record CAZWNU010000015.1, on the reverse strand, counting down.
CCCAAAAGATAAGGCACTAAGGGTTGCATACCAGAACCGATAAACAGAGTGGATGAGTCCTCTTGAGGCAACAAAGAAACACTGGGAATCGCAACATGACCTTTGTTTTGGAAAAAATCTAAATGTTTTTGTCTTATTTTCCTAGAATCCATATTTAAAAATAATTGCCTTAAAAAGGCAATAAATTTATTTAATTAAACGTTTAATATAATCAAAGTATATAAAAAATATTTGATTTTGGCAAGAAAAAAGCCCTTAGTGTCTTTTTTAAGACCTTAAGGGCTTGATTTTTTGCTAGGAGTTTGCTAGGAGATGGAAGAAGTTTTATCCCATTTTCTCCAGGATGATCTCTTCCAACTCCTGAACCTCCTTTCTATACCCTAGGAAGACCAGGGGTGTAAAAAGGAAGATCCATTTTGGGATATAAGCTATATCCCCGGGATAAGGGGCGTCCCCGAAAATGAATATAATCCCGGAGATTAACCAGATTCCGAGAACAGCAGAGGACAAAAGTCCTACAGCAAACAACGCTAGCGTAATCGCAGTTCGTACTTTCATAAACTCCTCCTCTTTCTTTTTGATGTTTTTTTCAAGGTTCCAAACTCATATTACAATAACATAATAAGTAAATTATGTCAAGCAGATGATCTTGGTTTTAAGTCAGGGTTAAAAAATAATTGTTAAAAACTTTCCAATTTTGGAATATATGTACTTTGCTAAAAACAAGGGCAAATTAAAAACCCGCCACAAAAAATCTGTGACGGGCAAGAATGATCATCCCTTTAAGACATCGATCATGGAGAAAACTTTTCCTTTCTTCTCCTTGTTCAGTCTCTTTATTAAAAAACGGACCGCATCAATTGCTCCTTGGGCATAAATGGCCCGTCCATTAACGTTGTGGGTGAATTGGAACATGATATTTTCATCAGATGACACAAGGGCATAGCTATGCCATCCATGACCTGACAGATGCTCGACAGGCACCCCCATTAGAATTTGGTCAGAAGGTCGCCTAATCTTGTTTATGACCCCCTCTTCGATATAGCCCAAACATGACTTTATATCTCCAACGCACCTAGTCTCCACCGGCTTTTTTGACAACTCTCTGTTGGTTAAAATGCCAATCTTTTCTTGTATATCCTTGGCTGTGCCGCTGGTGTCGGCCTTATTGCTCTGATGGCTTTCCATCACGAAAACTTCGTACCCAGAAAAAAGTCCGGGAAAGTTCTTGGCCGCATATTCCATCATGGCTTGAAACCCCACAATTTGAGCAGCCATATTAACTCCTATAACCGCACTAATTGTTTTGGAGCTCCTAACCGTTTCTTCTAAAAGTTCTCTATCACCCCCTGTTGTTCCCATAACAAAAGGGATAGAGTTTTCACAATAAAATTTTGCGTTTTCGTTGACAGCTTGGGGAAGAGTAAAATCCACTGCCACAAAAGGCCGATATTGATCCAAAAGAAGAGCAGTTTTTTCTCTTTCATTTGGTGGTACGCATAACACCTCAACCTCTTTTGATGGTTCTTTTTTGCTGTATTCTCCCTCATCGATATAGAAGGCAAAGAAATCATTGCCGGTCTCCGGTCCTGTTAATGAATACGGAACCAGTTCCAAGCTGGTTTCAGATACAACCTTTTGAGCCACAGCTGTAGCCATCTTTCCATTCAACCCGTTCACCATGACATTGATTTTCATATAATCCTCCTCTCTCTTTGTTTTTGGTTGACCTTAACTTTAAATTTTAAAAATTTTAAGGAGCTGTTAAACATTAAATGTAAACAAATTATTGGTCTTTTGTCAATTATGTTCATGGACTTGAACATTTAAAATGGCTCTATAAAAAATTTAAAGAAATTTGCCCTACAGTAAAAAAGAGAGGCTAATCTCTTTTGACTAAAAAGGAGGAAAAATAAACAAAGGTAGTTGTTGTGTATTACACGACAACTACCTTTTTTATTACAATCTGCCTGTCACAAGTCAGACCATATTTCAAACTAAAAAGAAGTTATATTAAAAATTCTTAAACTTAATTCCTCTTTTTGAACTTAACCGAGAAAACAGGTTCATAGGAAACATTGTTCTGATCTTCTATCTCGATCTTTTCTCCCTTAGATACCTTTCCCAGGGCCAAATCACTTAAAATTTGCTGATCATTTTCAATATCCGCCTTTAAAGTTTCCAATTTATCAAACTCCTTTTGAAAATCCTGTTTTATAGTGTCTTCCAGGCTCTTCTTCTTCTGTTTCAACTCTTTCAGTTTTTCCAAAACCTCTTGGTACTTTTCAGAATTGGACAAGGCGTCCTTGTACATATCCCTTATCTTTTTTTGTTCTTTTTTGGATTCTTGAATCCGAATAAAAATTTCTTGAATTTTGTTACTCATAAAAATCTCAATCCCCTGTTAAAAATTTAGTCGGGGTTAAATTATTTATAATCTCCACTTTGTGATTTTTTAATCATAACACAAAAACGATTTTCTAAAAAACATCATCTTTTAAGGCTGTCTTTTCCAGTAAAAAACCCCGCCTTCTCTGTATTGTAGTTCAGAGGCGGGGTTTTTGAATCTCCCTATACCATAGGCTCGAGCCTATATCTAAGGGTTGATAAATAATCACTCATGTTCTCTGCTCTTCGTATCAACTCCACAGAGCCGTCACTCCTGAGCATAAGTTCCTGAGGTCGAAGTCTGGCGTTGTAGTTAAATCCCATGGCATGTCCATGAGCGCCGGTGTCTTGGATTATAACAAGATCACCTTCGGATATGGGGGGCAACTCCCGATCACGGACGAACTGGTCGCAGTTCTCGCAAAGCGAACCTGTGATGCTCACCACTTCTGCGCCAGGATGATCCTTGCTTTTCTCTCCTTCGGGCCCAAACACATCAACGTGATGATAACCTCCTTCCGGCCAATACATACCAGGCCTCATCAGAGCTGGCATAGAAGCGTCCACTCCAATCCATTTCTTGTACGTCTCTTTGTGGTTAATACACTCGGTCACCAGAACGCCATGAGGGCCGGTCATATATCGACCGCTTTCCAAAAATAATCTGGGATGATACTTATTCCTATTAGAGAAATCCACTAAAGAGAAAGCGATCTCTCTAGCCATCTTTTCCAGAGGTATCTCTGACTGTTCCGGCTTATAAGGAATTCCCAATCCTCCTCCCATGTTCAAAAAATCGAACTTAATTCCCAGCTTGGAAGTGATCATCTCCATAACCTCGAAGAGCATGTTCACCGTCTCAACCATATACTTGTAATTAAGCTCGTTAGAGCAAATCATGGTGTGGATGCCGAATCTCTTGGCACCTCTTTCCATGGCCAAACGATAGGCATCAATGATCTGGTCGTGGGCCACCCCATATTTGGAATTAACAGGGTCGCCGATAATACTGTTCCCGCTACGTCTCTCTCCGGGATTGTAACGAAAGGAAATCAATTCCGGGAACTTGTCAACCTTGTCGATAAGATTAATATCGTCGAGGTTGAGAATTGAACCCCCGTGATTCAAGGCCTCGGAGAACTCTTGTCTGCTCGTATTATTGGAGGTGAACATAATATCTTTCGGTCTAGCTCCCAAAAATCGCGACAAATGAAGCTCGGGTACTGAAGAGCAGTCAAACCCGAAGCCCTTACGAAGAAAAATCTCCATTATGCTCGGGTTGGGATTTGCCTTGACTGCGAAGAACTCTTGAAAATCAACACCCTCTAGACCAAAGGCCAAGATCACGCGATCACAAAGCTCCTCAATCCCTTGTTCATGATAGATATGAAAAGGGGTGCCGAAATGTTTCACAATCTGTGGTAGAATAGGATAAAGATCGGACTTGAATTTTTGAGACATGGGCATAGAAGACCTCCTCTCTTTTGGTTTTCAGGTTTTAGAAAACATCATAAAACTTCTCAGCTTTATTTTAAAGAACAACAACCAAAAAAATTAACAGTTTTTCCACCTAAAGTCAAGTGAAAAAGCTTTTGTGTAAAGGCTTTTGATTAAAAAGAGAGCTGAGGGCAAAAAAGTTGGCGG